>CALDNT010000128.1 GCA_937915145.1 uncultured Reyranella sp. | reverse complement strand
CAATTCCCTGCGCTGCTGCTCGATCTGACTGGCCATTCGATTGAACGAGCGGGCGAGTTGCCCCAATTCGTCGTTGGGTGGCCCCTCTTCCACTCTCGTTGTCAGGTCGCCCTCTCGCACCCGCTCGGCTGCCTGCATCAGACCGCCAATCGGCGCGGTGAGCTTGGTTGCAAACAGGATCGCAAGCCACACGGCGGCCAACAGCATCAGGAACGCAATCGCCCCACAAACCATGAAAATGACGACCTGGCTGCGTTGCAGGGCAGATTCGATCTGCGAGTAGAACGTCCCGGCGAATTCAATGCTTTTGATGTAATCGACGACTCTGAGATCGACCGCGTGCCCCGTTGCCAGAAACAACGGCTCGCCGACGAACAGCTGCATGACGAAGTAGGCGCCGTTCGGCGAATCGAATTGCACAGGTCGCGCCTGGCTGACTGCCTGCCAGAGGTATTTGGCGGACGGTATCGGGTCGGGCATGCCCGCGGCGTCGGGAGCACGGGCCTGGGCAATCACGCCCTTGTCGGCATCGATGACCGTCGCCTCGATGATCGGGCGTCCCTCCAACAAGGTCCCCAGCAGTTTCTTCGTGACCTCGCCGTCGCGAATGCCCTCGACGCCTAGCGCCTGCAGCGGGCTGGCAATCGCGCCGATATCGCGCAGGATTTCCTCCTCCCGCGCCCGCCGCACCGGCTCGCCGATCGCGCGCGCCGCCTCGTACGCCGCCTGCGACGGCTTCACGACGAAATCCGTAAGATTGAGGAACAGCAACGACAGGATGATGGCGACGATCAGTGTCGGCGTGATGGTGAACACGCTGCTGACCAAGACGAGCCGCATATGCAGCCGCGAACCGGCCGCTCCACGCCTGCGGTCCAGCCAAAGCTGCGTCAGACGGACGGCGAGTACCGACACGAGCGCGATCGCAATGACGAGATCCGCGACCAGAAGGCCGGTCATCCAACCAAGGGTCCCGAAGGCTGCCGGTACGAAGCCCGCGAGCCAAGCATAGGTGACGGCGCCTGCGGCGATCGCCAGCACGGCCAGAGACGCGGCGGCAAAGCGGCCGCTTAGGCTGCGGGCCACCGCACTCGCAATGCCGCCCAAGCGCGAAACGCCCAGCGCAGATGTCACAAAAGTCACCCGCCTCGGCGAACCTGCGGTGTACGAACCACCGGAACGTCGAGGTCCCTAATTTTCTTGCGCAACGTGTTGCGATTGAGCCCCAAGAGCCGGGCAGCGCGCAACTGATTCCCGCGCGTGGCTCCGAGAGCGAGCGCCAGCAGCGGCCGCTCGACCTCGGAAATAATGCGGTCGTACATGCCGTCCGGCGGTAGCCGATCACCGTGGGCGGCAAACAGGGCCTGCAGATGGCGGTCCATGGCGTCGGTGAGGGAGATGTCGGTAGCGCCCGTGCCGTTGCCAGCGGTTTCGG
The DNA here is from genome assembly GCA_937915145.1 of uncultured Reyranella sp. Taxonomy (GTDB): domain Bacteria; phylum Pseudomonadota; class Alphaproteobacteria; order Reyranellales; family Reyranellaceae; genus Reyranella. The sequence continues at coordinate 26,650 of CALDNT010000128.1, read as the reverse complement.
GCTCCAATCCCTGGACGGCATCGGCCAGTTCCGACTCGATTGTGTCGACTCCGATCACTTCTTCCGAGTAAAGCGCGGACAGGCGGCGAACGAGGTTCTCCAGCTCGCGGACATTGCCCGGCCAGCGGTGCCGGCGCAGGCGCGCCATGGCGTCGGTCGACAGCACCTTGGTCGGCAAACCGTCCATTGTGGCGGCGCGCAGGAAGTGATTGGTCAGTTCAGGGATATCGTCAAGGCGTTCGCGTAGCGGCGGCAGGCGGATCGGTACGACGTTGAGGCGATAGAACAAATCCTCGCGGAACAGCCCCTGCTGGATCAGCCTGCGCAGATCGCGATGGGTCGCGGCCACGATACGAACGTTGGCCTTGATCGGTGTACGCCCGCCGACCGTCATGTACTCGCCTTCCTGCAGGACGCGCAGGAGACGGGTCTGTGCCTCAGGTGGCATGTCGCCGATCTCATCAAGGAACAGAGTGCCGCCGGACGCCTGCTCGAATTTGCCCGACGAGCGCTGAACAGCACCGGTGAACGCACCGCGCTCGTGGCCGAACAGCTCGCTCTCAATCAGCTCGCGCGGAATGGCCGCCATGTTGAGTGCCACGAATGGCCCCTTGCGGCGCTTTCCGTAGTCATGCAGCGCCCGCGCCACCAGTTCCTTGCCAGTGCCCGATTCGCCCGAAACCATCACCGTGAGATCGGTCGACATCAGGCGGGCCAGGGCACGGTAGATTTCCTGCATGGCCGATGACCGCCCGATTAGCGGCAGCCGCTCGCTTTCCTCAGGCGGATGTGCCCCACGCGGCTGCGACGACGCCGGTGCGGAAAGCGCCCGGTTCACCACCGAGACCAATTCATTGAGATCGAACGGTTTAGGCAGGTATTCGAAAGCGCCACGCTCGGTGGCTCGCACGGCCGTCAACAGGGTCGACTGCGCGCTCATGACGATGATTCGCAGGTCCGGCCGCAGTTTGCGGATTCGCGGTACCAGGTCGAGGCCGTTCTCGTCCGGCATGACCACATCGGTGATGACGAGCTGTCCTTCACCTTCCTGGATCCATTGCCAAAGCGTCGCAGCAGTGCCTGTGCTTCGAACGATATGGCCCTGGCGTCCCAACGCCTGGTGCAGCACCGTCCGAATCGCGCGGTCGTCGTCGGCGACGAGGATCGTCGCGGCGTCGCTCATGGCGTAACCTGGGAAAATTGCATTGGCAGCATCACTCGGAATGTTGTTCGGCCGGGTTCGCTGTCGAATTCGATGGCCCCGCCATGGTCGTTGATGATCTTCGCTACCAATGCAAGACCCAGGCCGGTTCCGGTCGGCTTGTTGGTCACAAACGCGTCAAACAGGTGCGGCCGGATTTCGTCTGGAACACCGCGGCCATTATCCCGGACCGAAACGACCAGCGGCAGGTTGACCCTGGCCTGCTGGCCGGGAACGGCCAACCGCAAGCCATGCCGGAAGGCGGTCGAAAGCTCGATTTCGCGCGCCCCCACACCATCGCTGGCTGCCTCACAGGCGTTTTTCACCAGATTGAGGAAAACCTGGATCAGCTGGTCGCGGTCACCATGGACTTCAGGCAGCGACGGATCGTAGGTCTCGATGAAACGTACACCTTTGCCGAAGCCGTTTTCCGAAAGCCGGCGTACGTGGTTCAGCACTTGGTGGATATTGATCGGGCCACGCTCGATCGGGCGGCCATCGGCAAAGGCTTCCATCCGGTCGACCAGCGCCACGATGCGGTCGGTTTCCTCGCAGATCAGGCTGGTCAATTCTCGGTCGCTATCAGGCACTGACTGCTCGAGAAGCTGAGCGGCGCCTCGAATGCCGGACAGCGGATTCTTAACCTCGTGCGCCAGCATGGCGGCAAGCGCACTTACCGATCGGGCAGCGCTGCGGTGCGACATCTGCCGGTCGATATTGCGCGCAATCGTCTGTTCGACCAGGGAAATGGCAACCAGCCCATCGCTGTCGGCGACAGGCGACAGGCGCAGGGCGCAAAACCGGTTGCCGATCCGCGGCGACGCCAGCGCGATGCCATTCTCGGCCACCGCGCCGCCACTTGTCTGCACCTGCTCAAGCAAGGAAAAGAGCGGCGTATCGTCGGGTATGAATTCGCTCAAGGGATGCCCGACGAGGCGCGCTCGTCCGACGCCGAAGAACTGCTCGGCAGAAAGATTGGCATAGCGAACGAGTCCGCCGGGATCGATCACCACCACCGCCTCGGAGAGTGAATCGAGTATGGCTGCGGAAAACGGCTCGGTCGGCGCGCTGGACCGCTTGAACGGACGCAATGCCATGCTAGGCCGCCTGCTGCTCGAGCGCCGGCAGGAAGAACGCGGCAAGCGTCGTCCGCACCTTGTCCGGGTCGGACTCGCGATTGATCCTGCTACGAAAATCGGCCGATGCCGGCAGGCCCTTCGAGTACCAACCGAGGTGCTTGCGCGCCATGCGGACGCCGGTTTCGTGGCCGTAGTGATCGAGCATGGATTCGAAATGGCTCCGCACCGTGGCAAACTGCTCGGCCAGCCCCGGATCAGGCAGCCGCTCTCCGGTGCGCAGATAATGGATCGCCTGATTGAGGAACCACGGCCGTCCGTAGGCGCCACGCCCGATCATCACGCCATCCGCACCCGATTGCGCCAGGGCCTGATCGACGTCATCGAGCGTATTGATGTCGCCGTTCACGATTACCGGCAGGCTTGTGGCTGCCTTGACCTCGGCGACGAACGCCCAGTCGGCATGACCGTCGTAGAACTGGCACCGAGTGCGGCCGTGCACCGTCAGCATCCGGATACCGCATGCTTCGGCGATACGGGCAAGGCTGGGTGCATTGCGGTTTGTCGCATCCCAGCCGGTGCGCATCTTGAGTGTCACCGGCAGCTTCACTGCCTTGACCGTCGCCTCGAGTATCCTGGCGGCATGGACCTCATCACGCATCAGCGCGGAACCGGCATGGCCGTTCACGACTTTCTTCACCGGGCAGCCGAAATTGATATCGATGATGGCAGCGCCGCGATCTTCGTTGAGTTTCGCGGCCTCGGCCATTACCGGGGGTTCGCAGCCGGCGAGCTGAACCGACATCGGAAACTCCTCAGGCGAATTCTTCGCCATCAGCAGCGTCTTGCGATTCTCGCGCACCATCGCCGCCGAGGCGATCATCTCCGACACGACCAAGCCCGCACCGCCGCGCTTGACCATCTGGCGGAAAGGCATGTCGGTGACCCCCGACATCGGTGCCAGGATAACGGGGTCTTCGATGCGGACAGCACCAATGTCGATGGGACGAAGGCGCGGAGTGCTAGCCATTCAACTTGCTCACTTAATGGGCATCTTGTGCAGTGCACAATAATTGAGCGAGCAATACCGAGTCCCGGCGATTCATGCAAGTGCCTCAAGTGCACTCCAACAATGACAATGTTATTGGATGCTGGTGGCAACATGTACAGCCCTGATCGTCGCCGGAGGCCGGGGGCGCCGCTTTGGTGGGCCTCTGCCTAAGCAATACGCGCTTCTGGGCGCCCGGCCGGTTCTGAGCCATACGCTCGCCGCGCTTCGGGCGGCTCCAGGCATCGGCCGGATGCGGGTTGTGATCGCTCCTGGCGATGAACTTCACTACCAGGCCTCGGCCGCCGGCTTCGACCTGCCGGCGCCAGTCCTGGGTGGGTCAAGCCGCCAGCAGTCGGTGCTGAATGGGCTCGAGGCGCTGGTTCCCGAATCCCCCGATCTTGTTGCCATCCATGATGCCGCCCGGCCCTTCGTGCGACCTATCGACATTGCCGCCTGCCTTGAGGCCGTGGCAATGGCCGGCGTTGATGGCGCAATACTCGGCGTGCCCCTCCTCGATACGCTGAAGCGTGTCGAGGAGGGCGGCATCGTTTCCGAAACCCTCCCTCGCCGCGATCTGTGGCGGGCGCAGACGCCACAGGTGTTCAGGTTCGCCGCGCTGCTCAAGGCACACCGCGCCGCGGCAGCGCTCGCCGGGACCGAAGTGACCGCCCTCACCGACGATGCAGCCGTCGCCGAGCGCGCTGGCCTCAGGATTGTCATGGTGCCCGGCAGCGAGGATAACCGGAAGATCACCACGGCCGAGGATCTGCAGCAGTTGTCGACGATGGAAACCCGAGCCGCCCTGGGGTTCGACGTTCACGGCTTCGCGCCAGGCCGCGCCGTTGTTCTCGGGGGCATCAGCATCCCTCATTCCCAGTCACTCAGCGGTCATTCGGACGCCGATGTCGCCCTGCACGCGCTTACCGATGCCGTGCTGGGCGCGATTGGCGCCGGCGATATAGGCACGCATTTTCCGCCATCCGACCCGCAGTGGCGCGGCCTCTCATCCGATCGCTTTCTACGCCATGCGGTGAGGCTACTTGCCGAACGCGGTGGAAGGATAGTCCATCTCGATCTCACCCTGATCTGCGAGGCGCCACACATAGGCCCGCACCGCCAGGCGATGACCGACAGCATCGCGCGCATCGCCGGCATCGGCAGCGACCGCGTGAGCGTGAAGGCGACCACAACGGAAGGACTGGGCTTTACCGGCCGCCGTGAAGGTATCGCGGCACAGGCCGTGGCCACCATCGAAACCCCAAAGCGTTAGAGGCTGGCATGTTCGATCACGAGATGAGGAACGCGGCAGAGCACGTACTGGTGACGTGTCGCAGGCGGGGCCTCAAGGTCGTGACCGCCGAATCCTGCACCGGCGGCCTGGTAGCCGCCGCACTTACCGCCATTGCCGGCTCATCCGACGTCGTCGAACGCGGCTTCGTGACCTATGCCAACGAGGCCAAGCGCGAAATGCTGGGGGTGCCGTGGGACGCCCTGCTGGGCCATGGTGCGGTAAGCGACCCCGTGGCTCGCGCGATGGCGGCTGGCGCTCTCGGCCATTCCCAGGCAGACATCGCGGTGTCGGTTACCGGCGTCGCCGGCCCTGGCGGCGGCACGAACGAAAAGCCCGTCGGACTGGTTCATCTTGCGGCGGTCCGCTCGGGCCATGAGCCCATCGTCGAACGTCATGTCTTTCCGGGCGACCGCGACGCTATCCGCCGCGCCGCGGTCCTTACCGCGCTCGCGATGCTGGCGTCGCTGGCCGAGCGGTAGGTTTTCCATAAAGCTCGGTCGCCCGCGCCTCGAAGGCCGACACCATCCGGCGAACCGCCTCGGCAAAGAGCAGCCGAACCGTCTGTTGCAGCAACACCGAGCGAAAATCGAACTCGAGCGCGAAGTCGATCAGCGTGCCCTCGGGATGGGGCTGGAACGTCCAGCGGCTGACGAGCCGGCGGAACGGGCCTTCGAGCCCGGTCGTATCGATGCGCGGCCCGTCGGCATGTTCGGGCGCCAGCTCAACCCTGGAAACGAACTTCTCGTGGAATGGACCGAAGCCGATCGCCAGCTCGGCGATCTCGACCAGTCCTTCACGCCGTCTAACCCGGGCGGCCTGGCACCACGGCAGGAACTCAGGATAGCGCCGGACGTCGGCCACAAGGTCGAACAGTTGCTCGGGGGCATGGCCGACGAAGCGGCGCTCGGCGTGACGGGTGATCAAACTGCGTTCAAGCCCGCGACCGGGCTGCCATCTGTGCTTCCCGGGCGGCGCGCAGACGGGCGAAATCATCGCCGGCGTGATAGCTCGATCGCGTCAGCGGCGACGCCGCGACCATCAGGAAGCCCTTGGCGCGCGCGAGCGTGGCCAACTCGCCAAATTCGGCCGGCGTCCAGAACCGATCGATCGGCGCATGTTTGGGCGTCGGCTGCAGATACTGACCGATGGTCAGGAAATCGACTTCGGCCGCGCGCAAGTCGTCCATCACCTGCAATATCTCCTCTCGTGTCTCGCCGAGACCGACCATCAGGCCGGACTTGGTGAACATAGAGGCATCGATCTCCTTCACCCTTGCGAGCAGGCGCAACGAGGTGAAATAGCGCGCGCCCGGCCGGATGGCCGGATAAAGCCGCGGCACGGTTTCAAGGTTGTGATTGAAGACGTCGGGCCGCGCTGCGACCACCGCTTCGATCGCACCGCCCTTGCGCATAAAGTCGGGTGTGAGAATCTCCACGGTGGTGGCCGGCGCCGACCTGTGCAGCGCCGTGATCACCTTGACGAAATGCCCTGCCCCGCCGTCATCGAGATCGTCTCGATCGACGGAGGTGACCACCACATGACCGAGGCCCAGCTTGCCTACGGCCTCGGCAATATTGTCCGGTTCATGCGGGTTAAGCGCCCCCGGCTTGCCGGTGGCGACATTGCAGAAGGCACAGGCTCGCGTGCAGATCTCGCCCATGATCATGAACGTCGCGTGCTTTTTCTTCCAGCACTCGCCGATGTTGGGGCAGGCCGCCTCCTCGCACACCGTCGTGAGGCCATACTGGCGCATCAGGCGTTTGGTTTCGGCATATTCCGGTGAATTGGGAGCACGCACCCGAATCCAGTCCGGCTTACGCTGAATCGGATTGTCCGGCCGATGTGCCTTTTCGGGATGGCGGTCGGCCCGGCTCAGGGGAAGCTTGTCGTGCGATCCGTCCATGACGACCTAGATATGGAGCGTCCGGCCGTAGGCCGCCAGCACTGACTCGTGCATCATTTCCGACAGCGTGGGGTGCGGGAACACCGTGGCCATCAGCTCGGCCTCGGTCGTCTCCAAAGTCTTGGCAATGCTGTAGCCTTGGATCAGCTCGGTCACTTCGGCACCAATCATGTGGGCTCCCAGCAACTCGCCGGTCTTGGCGTCGAAGATCGTCTTGATGAAGCCCTCCGGCTCGCCCAACGCGATCGCCTTGCCGTTGCCGATGAACGGGAATTTTCCAACTTTCAGCTGTAGTCCCTTGGCTTTGGCGGCGGCCTCGGTCAGGCCTATGCTTGCCACTTGCGGTTGGCAGTAGGTACAGCCGGGAATGTTCTCGGCCTTCATCGGATGCACGCCCTTCACGCCGGCGATCTTCTCGACCACCAGAACGCCTTCATGCATCGCCTTGTGGGCAAGCCACGGTGGGCCCGCGACGTCGCCGATGGCATAGACGCCCGGCTCACCGGTAAAACCCCACTGATCGATCGCGATGTGGGTCTTCTCGACCTTCACTTTCGTGCCTTCGAGGCCGAGGTCCTCGACGTTGCCGACGATGCCGACGGCACTGATCACGCGATCGACGGTGATCTCCTGTGCCTTGCCGCCCGCCGTGATCGTGGCCGTGACCTTGTTGGCCGCCTTCTTCAGGTTCGACACCGTGGCGCCGGTCAGGATCTTCATGCCCTGCTTCTCGAACGCCCGCTTGGCGAAGGCCGAGACTTCCTCGTCCTCCACGGGCAGGATCCGGTCGAGGACCTCGCATACCGTGACCTCGGCACCCATGGTTCGGTAGAAGCTGGCGAACTCGATGCCAATCGCGCCGGAGCCGATCACCAGCAGCGACTTGGGAAACGCCGGCGGCACCATCGCTTCCTTGTAGCTCCAAACCAGCTTGCCGTCGGACTCGAGGCCGGGAAGCTGGCGCGCGCGGGCGCCGGTTGCCAGGATCACGTTTTTGGCGGTTAGCGTGACACTGCTCTTGTCGTTCATCGCCACAGCGAGTTTGCGCAAAGCTCCTTCGCTACCCGCCAGCTTGGCGGTACCATCGAACACCGCGATCTTGTTCTTCTTCATCAGCCCTTTGACGCCGTTGCTGAGCTGGTTCGCGACTTTGCGCGAGCGCTCGACGATCTTCTTGGCGTCAAACGAAACATCCTTGACCGAAAGTCCGAAGGCGTCGGCGTGCTTGATGAGGCCATAGACTTCAGAGGTGCGCAGCAGCGCCTTGGTCGGAATACATCCCCAGTTGAGGCAAATCCCCCCCATGTGCTCGCGCTCGACGACGGCGGTCTTGAGACCAAGCTGGGCCGCGCGGATGGCGGCAACGTAACCGCCCGGTCCGCCACCCACGACGATGATGTCAAAGCTCGTTTCGGCCACGGGTCGCTCCTAGGCCAGCATTGCAGCCGGCTGTTCGACATAGGCACGCAGCGTTTGGAGAAACAGTGCCCCGAGTGCACCGTCAACGACACGGTGGTCGACGGCAAGCGTGCAGTCCAGCATGTTGCGCACCACCATCTGGCCCTTGCGGACCACCACCCGCTCCTCGCCGGCGCCGACGGCCAGGATCATGGCCTGCGGCGTGTTGATGATGGCGGCGAAATTCTTGATCCCAAACATGCCAAGATTGGAGATCGTGAAGCCTCCACCCTGGAATTCGTCGAGCTTGAGCTTGCCGGCCTTGGCACGGGCGGCAAGATCCTTCATCTCGGCCGCGATCTGGGCCAGGCCCTTCATGTCTGCATTTCGTACAATCGGCGTGATCAGCCCGCGGTCGGTGGCCACGGCGACCGAGATGTCGACCGCGCCGTACTGGATCATCTCGTCCTCGGTCCACGAGGCGTTGCATTCGGGATGATCGCGCAGCGCCTTGGCGCAGGCCTTGATCACCATGTCGTTGACCGAAACCTTGGTGCCCCTCTTTTCGGTCACGGCGTTGATCGCCTGGCGTGCCGCCAGCAGGGCGTCGATCTCGAATTCAACCGCCAGGTAGAAATGCGGTACCGTCTGCTTGGACTCGAGCATCCGCCGCGCGATGACCTTGCGAATGGGCGTGTGCGGCACCCGGGTGTCGCCAGGTGCGGCAAAAACAGGCTGCGCCGTGGCCGCAGGCTTGGCTGCCGCGGACTGGCCGGGCTTGGCCGCCTCGACATCTGCTTTGACGATACGACCGCCAGGGCCGCTGCCATTGATCCGGGAAAGATCGAGCCCCTTGTCGACGGCAATGCGCTTGGCCAGCGGCGAGGCAAAGAGGCGCGCGCCATCGCCCGATGCGGCTGGGACTGGCGTCGGCGGGGCAGGCTTCGGGGCCGATACGGGTGCCGGCGTCGGCGCTGCGGCCGGCTTGGCGGCGGGCGCTGGAGCAGCCGCCGCGACCTTGGTGACTTCCTTTTCGCCTTCCTCGAGCAGGATGGCGATGACCGCGTTCACCTTCACACCTTCGGCGCCCTCAGGCACGACGAGTTGACCGATCCGGCCCTCATCTACCGCCTCGACTTCCATCGTCGCCTTGTCGGTCTCGATCTCGCAGACCACCTGGCCGGACGTGACCGTGTCGCCCACTTTGACGTGCCACTTGGCGAGCTTGCCCTCAGTCATGGTCGGCGACAGCGCGGGCATCAGGATATTGATGGCCATGGCTAAATCCTCCCCGCGTCAGCGATTGCAGACCGCGCGGGCGGCCTCGATGATATTATCGGCTTGCGGCAAGGCCATACGCTCGAGGTTGGCGGCATAAGGCAGCGGCACATCGAGGCCGGTTACCCGCTTGACCGGCGCATCGAGCCAGTCGAAGGCATGCTCCATCATCTGAGCTGCCAGTTCCGAGCCGATGCCGGCAAAAGGCCAGCCTTCTTCCACCGAGACCAGCCGGTTGGTCTTCTTGATCGATGTGACAATCGTTTCGGTGTCGAACGGGCGCAGGCTGCGCAGGTTGATCACCTCGGCATCGATCCCCTGCTTGGCAAGTTCCTCGGCAGCCTGCAGGGCCTTCCCGACCATAATCGAGAAGGCGACGATCGTGACATCCTTGCCCACCCTCTCGATCTTCGCCTTACCGATTGGCAGTACGAAATCAGGATCCTCCGGCACGTCGAAGGATTGTCCATAGAGCATTTCGTTCTCGAGGAAGATCACCGGATTGGGATCCCGGATGGCCGCCTTCAGCAGGCCCTTGGCATCGGCAGCGCTCCATGGAGCGAGAACACGCAGCCCCGGGACATGGGCGTACCAGCTTGCATAACATTGCGAATGCTGGGCGCCGACGCGCGACGCCGCACCGTTAGGGCCGCGGAAGACGATTGGGCACGTCATCTGGCCACCCGACATGTAGTGCGTTTTCGCCGCCGAATTGATGATCTGGTCCATCGCCTGCATGGAAAAATTGAAGGTCATGAACTCGACGATCGGCTTCAGACCGCCGAAAGCGGCACCAACCCCGAGGCCTGCAAAACCATGCTCGGTTATCGGGGTGTCGATGACACGCTTGTCACCGAACTCCTCGAGCAGACCCTGGCTCACCTTGTAGGCGCCATGGTATTGCGCGACTTCTTCGCCCATCAGGAAGATATTGCCGTCATTGCGCATCTCTTCCGCCATGGCGTCGCGCAACGCTTCGCGTACCGTGATGTGAGCCGTCTTGCCTGTCCACTCCGGTTCGGACGCCGGCGCCGTTGCGGGCGGTGCTGAAACCGCAGCGGCCGGCATCGGCGCCGGTGTGGCTTGAGCAGGCGCCTGTTCGCTTCGTGTAGCAACAGCCGGTGCGGCCTTCGCCGCATCGGCGACACTCTCGCCTTCAGCGGCAAGAACGCAGATCGGCGTATTGACCGCGACGCCCTCGGCACCTTCCTCAATCAGGATCTGCGCCACAACCCCTTCGTCTACGGCCTCGACCTCCATGGTCGCCTTGTCGGTTTCGATCTCGCAGATCACCTGACCGGATTTGACCGCGTCGCCTACCTTGACATGCCACTTGGCGAGCTTGCCTTCGGTCATCGTCGGCGAAAGCGCGGGCATCAGAACCGGGATGGACATGAATCAGGCTCCGACCAGGATATCGGTCCATAGCTCCGACGGATCGGGCTCCGGACTGTGTTGCGCGAATTCCGCGGCATCGCCCACGATCTTGCGGAGTTCCGCGTCGACCGCCTTGAGCGCGGCTTCGTCGACCAAGCCGGCGTCGAGCAGGCGCTTGCGCAAATGATCGATCGGATCGCGTTCGGTTCGGTACTTGTCGACTTCTTCCTTGGTTCGGTACTTGGCCGGATCGCTCATCGAATGGCCACGATAGCGGTAGGTCTGCATCTCGAGGATGTAAGGCCCAGCCCCGCTCCGTGCATGTTCTACCGCCTTCTCTCCCGCCGCCCGAACCGCCAGCACATCCATGCCGTCGACCCGCACGCCCGGAATACCGAAAGCTTCACCATGCCGGAACAGTTCGGTGGTCGCCGAGGCGCGTTCGACCGACGTACCCATGCCGTAGCGGTTGTTTTCGATAACGTAGACGACGGGAAGCTTCCATAGCGCCGCCATGTTCATGGCTTCGTAGACCTGACCCTGGTTGGCGCTGCCATCACCGAAGTAGGTCAGCGAGACGTTCCTGCTGCCATTGTACTTGTGGGCGAAGGCCAGGCCGGTGCCGATCGGCACCTGCGCGCCGACGATACCGTGGCCGCCGTAGAAATTCTTGTCGCGGCTGAACATGTGCATCGAGCCGCCCTTGCCTCGCGAGTAACCGCCGCTACGGCCGGTCAACTCGGCCATGACCCCCTTGGGGTCCATGCCGCAGGCCAGCATGTGACCGTGGTCGCGATAGGAGGTAATGATGGCATCCTTGTCGTTGATGGTCGACTGCATGCCGACGACAACGGCCTCCTGCCCGATATAGAGATGGCAGAAACCACCGATCAGGCCCATGCCATAGAGCTGTCCCGCGCGCTCCTCGAAGCGGCGGATCAGAAGCATGCTGCGATAAAACGATTTGAGCTCTTCGGCGCTGATGCTGTTGTCGCCCGGCCCAGATGACTTGGGGGACGACTTCGATTTGGCGGCAAGAGATTCGACCTTCGGCTTCACGGCCGGCTTCGCCATAGCATTCCCCTCGTTGGCCCGCTCGGCTTATAGCATCGCCCATGGCGATGTGCTTGATCTAGCTCGAAAAAACTGATTGCTCCCGAGTGCGCCGCAGCAATTGAGCGATTGTTTGCAAATGCCCCGATGCGCCGGACAGTTTCTTTCAGACGATCGCGTCGCGATCCTTTTTTTAGCGCGTCGGCGTGAAGATGATGGTCTCGTCCTTGCGCGCGAAATTCAGCAACATGCGCGCACGCTCGTCCAACATGTCCGGGTCGAGACTCTGGTTGCGCAATGCGCCGACCCGTCGCTCCCAGATTTTTCGCGTCGCTTCGGCTTCGGCAAAATTCTGCTCGGCGATCAGCACTTCACGTTGCAGGTAAGCCATGGCCAACAAACCGCGGTCGCCGTTCACCAGGTGATAGCCAAAATAGCCAAACACCGTCGCGAAGACGATAGGAGCCAAAATCTGACGCGGTCTCAACAACATGTGCTGTATTCCTAAGACAGTATGGCAACATGTTGTGGCCCGAAGTCAAGAATTATCATTTAGCTTGAGGGCATTAGCGCCAGCCACAGCCCGGCCGAAACCGCGACAAGTCCAGCCAGTGCCGCGAGCGGCGGTTCTTCGCCGAGCAGCACCGCGCCGCCAAGCGCCGCCGTCACTGGGCTGAGCGAGAGGAACATGCTGACCACGGTCGGCGGTGCGTTGCCGAGCGCGTAGACCCAGAAAAAGAAGCCGGCGCCACTTGAAATGCCGATGAAGGCGATTGCCAGGCCTTCGCCCGCGGTGAAGCCCGGCACCGAGGCGAACAGACCTTCAGTCGCTGCCCATCCACCGAGCATCACGACGGCCGCGAGCATGGCAAAGGCGGTCACGCAAAGCGTCGAATAACGGGCGACATAGGGACGATAGCAAACCGAGCAGACAGCGCCGCAGAATGCCGCGCCAAGCGCTGCCAGCGTCCCGAACAATGTCGCGCCCTGTCGCCCGTCGGGAGCCAGGGCAGCGCCGCCAAGGGCAATCGCCACGCCCATGAACGCAATCAGCGAGCCTGCGACCTTGTTCCGGGTCATTTCCTCCCGTCCGAGCAATGCCGCAAGCAACATCGTCATCAGCGGAAATGTCGCGAACAGCAACGATACCCGGGCGGCCGGCAGGTGGAGCAGTGAATAATTGAGCAGTACGATCAAGAGGCCGAATTGACCGATACCGAGCAACCCGATCGGCAGCATGTCGCGCACCGCGATGTGCTTCCACGGAGCAAGTAACAGCGCCGGCGCCAAGCATAAAAGCCCGATGAGATAGCGCAAGAAGCCCAAAGACGCCGGGCCCACCGCATCGACGACGTAGCGCGTGGCCACCATCGCGGCACCAACCTGGATGCTCGTTGCAGCAGCGGCCCAAAGCGGACCGGTCGCCTTCCCCGTCATCGAAGATTTACAGATCGAGCAACCAGTATTGTCCAACCAGCTTCCGGCCGAAGCTGTTGTGGCGTTCCTGTTTCATCAATCGAAATCCAGCCGCAATGTAGATCTTGCGCGCCGAGACCAGGATGTCGTTGGTCCAAAGGTTAAGCTTCCTGTATCCCTTGGCCCGGGCGTCCTCGATGCACTCCGCGACAAGGCGCCGCCCGACCCCGAGGCCTCGCGCCGACGGTTCGACATAGAGCATGCGCAACTGGCCGGTTGCCTTGCCCGCCGCGACCAGGAACACCGAGCCAACAATCTCGCCATGGCGCTCGGCTATCCAGCAATTCTCCCGCTTGGGATCGAACCGGGCGACGAACTTTCCGGCAATGTCGGCCAGCATCGCCTCGAAACTGCCGTCCCAACCGAACTCGCTGGCGTAGAGCTGGGTCTGACGGCGGATGATCCAGCCCATGTCGCCGGGTTGATGCGGGCGCAATATGAACGCGGCGCGCTTCTCTGGCGGCTCCTCGAGCAGTCTCACGACCGTCTCAAGCGCTGCGACCAGCTTCTCCTGTCGCGCGACGGGCAGTCCGGCCAGGAGATCCGCGATATCCTGCCGGGACTGCTCGTTCATGGCGCCCCACAGCCGCTGACCCTTGGCCGTCAGGCTAAGCTCGGTTTCGCGCCGGTCCTCGGTCGACTGTTTGCGGCCGATGCACCCCCGCTTCAGCAGACCCTGCAACAGGCGACTGACGTAGCCCGGGTCGAGCACCAGGTCGCGGCACAGTTCCTGCGCCGTCGGGCGGTCACGATTGGCGATTTCGTAGATCAGCCGCGCCTCGGGCAGCGTGAACGGGCTGTGCAGCAGGGTTTCCTCGAGCACGCCGATGCGGCGGGTATAGAAGCGCGAGAACCGGCGGACCGCCTCGATCCGAGAAGCAAGCGTTGACTTTGCCATGGCAACCTCGCGAAAGGTTGCCATTGTCAATCAATTGATTGACAACGTCAATTATACATCAGGAGCGCAGGATCGACGTTCCGGCGTAGCGCGCCTGAGTGCCGAGCTGCTCCTCGATGCGCAGGAGCTGGTTGTACTTTGCCAGCCGATCCGAACGCGACAGCGATCCGGTTTTGATCTGGCCGCAGTTGGTGGCGACCGCCAGGTCAGCGATGGTCGCATCCTCGGTCTCGCCCGAACGGTGCGACATGACGGCGCCGTAGCTTGCGTTCCGCGCCATTGCCACGGCGTCCATGGTCTCGGTCAGGGTTCCGATCTGGTTGACCTTGACCAGGATGGCGTTGGCCAGCCCGTCCCTGATGCCATCGGCGAGCCGCTTGGGATTGGTGACGAACAGATCGTCGCCCACGAGCTGGATCTTGCTGCCAAGCCGGTCGGTGATGGCCTTCCAGCCCGCCATGTCGTCCTCGGCCATGCCGTCTTCGATCGACACGATCGGGTAGCGCTTCACGAGACCGGCGTAGTAGTCGACCATTCCGCCGGCATCGAGCGACTTGCCCTCGCCTGCCAACTCATACTTGCCCTTCTTGAAGAACTCGGTGGAAGCCGGATCGAGTGCCAACATCACGTCTTCACCCGGCCTGTAGCCCGCCTTCTCAATCGCCTTCATGATGAAGGCGAGCGCCTCGTCGGCAGTGGCCAGGTTCGGCGCAAAGCCGCCCTCGTCACCCACGTTGGTATTATGGCCAGCCTCCTTGAGCTGGTTGCGCAATGCGTGGAACACCTCCGAGCCCATGCGCAGCGCCTCGGCGAAACGAGGCGCCTTGACCGGCATGATCATGAATTCCTGGATGTCGATCGGATTGTCGGCATGGGCACCGCCATTGATGATGTTCATCATCGGCACCGGCAGGACCGACGCCTGGCTGCCGCCGACATAGCGATAAAGCGGCAGGCCGCTGTCCATGGCGGCTGCCTTGGCAACCGCAAGCGAGACGCCGAGGATCGCATTGGCGCCGATCCGGCCCTTGTTGGACGTGCCGTCAAGTTCGATCATTGCCCGGTCGATCTTGATCTGTTCCAAGGCATCGAGCCCGGAGAGCAGATCCATGATATCGGCATTCACCGCCGCGACGGCCTTGAGCACGCCCTTGCCGCCGTAGCGCCTCTTGTCGCCGTCGCGCAGCTCGACCGCCTCGTGAGCGCCGGTCGAGGCCCCCGAGGGTACCGCCGCACGCCCCATTGCGCCGCTTTCGAGTTCGACTTCGACCTCGACCGTGGGATTGCCGCGACTGTCGAGGATTTCGCGGGCGCGGATTTCAGTGATGGCGCTCATCGGACCGGTCTCCTTGTAGGGCGCGGCCTCTCTAGCGTCGTGCCCGGCGCGGAGCAAGTGATGCCGAGGCCGGTGCGATGAGCTGGTCCCGGAAGCTACCGCCAGGCACTCTTCAGCGACTGGCCGGTCTTCCAGTTTTCGACGGCAGCGACGTCATCGCATGAAAATGCCTGGGTGTTCCGCCGCGGTGTCCCTTCGACCCAGGCAAAGACGAGGCATTGCCGGGAGGTGTCTGGGCCGTGCTTTGTGTCGAACCTGATCTCTGTCGTCGTAGCGGCTCCCGACTTGCCATCACCGTAGTCATCGATAGCGGGCACAATCTCCCCCACTGTGCGTCCGGCCACCTTGTTGTCGGCATACCATTTGGCGAAGGCGGCAAACTGTTCGCCTGCCACGCCGTCGCCGTCGGCCGCGACATAGGCTTTGAGGTCGCGAACCAGGGATTGCGCGGCTGCTTCGGCCTTTGGCTCGGCGGCTTTGCGGCGCTCCGCCCATTTCGCCTTGAGCGCCTTCAGAGTCTCGGCATTGGAGGGCGGCGGCGGCGGCGATGCAATTTGGGTCGACGGTTCGATCCGCCGGATCGGTACCCTCGACGCCTCGGCATTGAGCTGTTCGGCTTCGGCCGGTGTCAGCTTGCCGACAGCCGCGGTGCCGTGGCCCTTCTGCCAGTCGCCGATCGCTTTCATGGTTGCTTCGGATTGCAGATCACCGTCGATCGGACCGCTGTATTTGTCGAGCGTGCGCAGCGATTCCTGGAGGCGCTTGCGGTCGGCTTCCGGCTTCTGCAGCACACTGGCATGATCCGGCGCCGCGGGCCGGGCCGCCGCGATGGGAGCCCCGCCAGCCGCAGGTCCCGGCGCGGGCGCAGCGCCGCCACCTGCCGAGCATCCTGCGGGATTCTGGAAGCAGCGCTCAACTTCACTGGCGCTCTGCCCAGCCGCCGAACCAGACATAAGGGCTGCAAATCCCAGCAGGAGCAACGCGCGGCGCATGTCAGATGCCGCCGTAGGTCCCGGCGGCGAGCTGCGCCGGCAACCCGATCACCAGCACGACCGGCAGGCCACGCGACGTCTGACCGCGGGCCACGATGTGGTCGTTCGGAACGCCTGCCTTCATCTCGTAGCTGCCATTGCCGCTGAACTTGCCGCCAAAGCACGACAGCGAAAACTTCCCGCTGCCTGGCCTTTCGTTGGTGAATGTGCCGTCGCAGACTGGCTCTGCGCGCACGTTCTCGACCGTGAAGGTGACCGAGCGATCACGCCCGATCAGCGCGCCGTACTGGGCAACGCCGTTCAGGCGCGCGACGTTGCCACGGTCGTCGCGATAAAAGATCGAAGCCGGACCGTAGGACTCACCGGGCAGGGTGTCGCGCGGCACGACATAGGTATCGTCGCTGATCACCACCTTGCACTGGCAATTCACATTGTAGTTTTCACCGAGCGGGCCCAGTTCGGCGAGACGATGGCTGCATTTCGACAGCGCGGTCTCCTGCACTTCGCTCTCGCTTTGCTGCCCTTTCGTGTAGGCATCGGCATAAAGGAAGACGCATTGGCGCGGCATGGGCACGGCCACAACCTTGTGACTAGATGCCATTGTCTCGGTGTTGACCCAGTAGCGGTCTGCCATGTCACTGAATCGCAAAAACAGGGGATCCCGCCGCTCGGCCTTGCCATAGGGCGATTGCGCTGCCGGCTGGGCCGCGGCGTCCGAAGTTCCTGAGAACAGTGTGGCGGTAGCCAGGAGAACAAGAAAAGCGAGGCGGGTCATGGTCGCGATCTTGAGCTGGAAAACATGACCGAAATACGACCTGCAGGACGGGATCATCCCCGCCCGCTCATACCAGTCGGCTTTGGTTCTTGGCCGCTTCGATGAACGATGTGAACAGCGGATGGGGGGCAAACGGCCGCGACTTCAGCTCGGGATGGTATTGCACACCGATGAACCAGGGATGATCCGGAATCTCGACGATTTCAGGCAGGATACCATCGGGCGACATGCCGGAAAACCGCAACCCAACCTGCTCCAGCCGGTCCTTGTAGTTGACGTTCACCTCGTAGCGGTGGCGATGGCGCTCGCTGATGGTGTCCTGGCCATAGATAGCATGCACCACGGTTCCCCGCCGCAGGTGCGCCTCATAGGCACCGAGCCGCATCGTGCCGCCCAGATCTCCGGCGGCATCGCGCCTTTCGAGCTGGTTGCCCTTGATCCACTCGGTCATCAATCCGACCACGGCGTGGTCACACGGCCCGAATTCGGTCGACGAGGCACCTTCGAGGCCCAGCAGGTTCCGCGCCGCCTCGATCACCGCCATCTGCATGCCGAAGCAGATACCGAAGAACGGCACATTGCGCTCGCGGGCAAACTTCACAGCGTGGATCTTGCCCTCGGTACCGCGCTCGCCGAAACCACCAGGAACCAGGATTCCATGCACGTTCTCCAGATGCGCCACCGCGTCGTCGCGCTCGAATATCTCGGAGTCCATCCATTCGAGCCCGACCTTCACATTGTTGGCGAAGCCACCATGCGTCAGCGCCTCGGACAGCGACTTGTAGGCATCGAGCAGCACCGTGTACTTGCCCACCACCGCAATGGTGACTTTGCCTTCGGGTTCGCGCACCGAGCGCACCACGCCACGCCACCGATCGAGATTCGGCTCGGAGTCGGTCTCGAGACCGAAATAGCGGCAGACTTCGCGGTCGAATCCCTGGTCGTGATAGGCGATCGGTACCTGGTAGATCGTGTCGACGTCGCGAGCCTCGATCACGCGCTCGGCCTTCACGTTGCAGAACAAGGCGATCTTGCGTCGCTCGTTGGCCGGGATCTCCTTGTCGCCGCTGCGACAGACCAGCAAATCGGGCTGGATACCGACGCTCAACAGTTCCTTGACCGAGTGCTGCGTCGGCTTGGTCTTGAGTTCGCCCGCCGTCGGCACCCACGGCAGTAGCGTCAGATGGACATACATGACGCGCTCGCGGCCGACTTCGTTGCCGACCTGGCGAATGGCCTCGAGAAACGGCAGGCTTTCAATATCGCCGACTGTGCCGCCGACTTCGACCAGGACAAATTCCTCCTCGGCGGTATCGGCCAGGACGAACTCCCTGATCGCGTCCGTCACGTGCGGAATGACCTGAACCGTCGCACCGAGATATTCACCCCGTCGTTCCTTGGCGATCACACCCGAATAGATCCGCCCCGTGGTGATGTTGTCGGTTTGCTTAGCTTCGACACCGGTGAAGCGCTCATAGTGGCCAAGGTCGAGGTCGGTCTCGGCCCCGTCGTCGGTCACGAAGACCTCGCCATGCTGGTAAGGACTCATCGTCCCGGGGTCGACATTGAGGTACGGGTCGAGTTTGCGCAGCCTGACCCGATACCCACGGGCTTGCAGCAGCGCACCCAGTGCCGCTGCCGAAAGACCTTTACCAAGCGAGGAAACCACGCCGCCCGTTATGAAGATAAAGCGCGTCATGGGCTTAGAGCATACTAAGTCTTGTTGGTTTCAGCTATGGGGATATCACCTCCCGGAAGCCATTCCATCGGGTGACCGGCAGTTCGCGGCGCTGCGCGCACCGTTCTAACGTGTGGGCGCGACCGGCAGACTTGGAGATGGAGCGGCACCGCCAGGCATCGCCGGCGCCGTCTGCCCGGCCGGCACGTTGTCCATGATGGACCTCGCGCCCCGTCCCCGATCGGTCATGCTCCAGGCCATCAACAGACTGAGTGCAAAGAAGATGGTGGCCAAGATTGCCGTCAGGCGCGACAACACATTGGTCTGCCCTCGTACCGAGAACAGTGCATCCGAGCGGCCCATGCCGAGTCCGCCGCCCTCACTGCGCTGAAGCAGGATAACGACGATCATTGCGGCGGTGACGCCGACAAAGATGATCAGCAACACCAGTCGCCAATCGTGCAAAAAGCCTCGTACCGCGTCCATTATTGTCCAGGGCTAGATAGGGATGTCCGCCAAGCGGGCGCTTTTAGCCCCTTTAGGCGGCCTTGGCGATAGCCAAAAATTCATCGGCCTTCAGGCTGGCCCCGCCAACCAGGGCGCCATCGACATTGTCCGCACTCAGCAATTCGCCGGCATTGCTGCCCTTCACGGAGCCGCCGTAAAGCACACGCAACGCGCCGGCATCTGACGCCAATCCGGTCAGGACCTCGCGAATATGCGCGTGGGCTGCGGCGACCTCGGCGACGGTGGGTGTCTTGCCGGTGCCGATCGCCCATACCGGCTCGTAGGCCACGACCAGCTTCGCCGACGTTGCGCCCGTCGGTACGCTTCCTTTGAGCTGGGCTTCGAGCACGCCAAGCGTCCGCCCGGCCTCACGTTCGGCCAGGGTCTCGCCGATGCAGACGATCGGCAGCAGGCCGGCTCGCCACGCCGCCTCGGCTTTGGCGCGTACGATTGCGTCGGTCTCTCCACAATCCGCTCGCCGCTCGGAATGACCAACAATCACATGACTGGCGCCGGAGTCCGACAGCATCTCGGCAGAAATTTCCCCGGTATGGGCACCGCTGGCGCCGACGTGGCAATTCTGTCCGCCGCACAGCACACCGCTACCGGCTACGGCCTCGGCGACGGCAATCAACAAGGTCGCCGGTGGACAAATCAATACTTCGCGATCCTTCCACCCGGCCAGCCTCACCCCATCGGCAACGCCTCGGGCTAACGCCAGGGCATCGGCGCGCAGTCCGTTCATTTTCCAATTGCCGGCAATCAGCGGCAGTCTCGAACGTGCCATGCATTTCCTCGCCATTCGTCTTGTGGCGTGTCTAGCGGTACCGGGGTTTATGGTCAAAGTGCGCTTGGTTGCCTGTCAAAGGGGCTGATGGTAGGCATGGCACCCTTTCAAAAAACCCCACCGGCTCCGTGAATCAGTTCCGCAAATTCGCTCGTTTTATTGTCCTGTTTCTGCTCTTCGGCGCGCTAATCATCAGCTTCGCCTTCTGGGGCATCGGCGACATGCTCCGGACCGACGGGCGCAGCACCGAACTGGCCCACGTCGGCGGCACTCGTGTCCCCCTCTACGGTTGGGTCGGTGGCACGCCGGTGTCGGTCACCGAAGTCCGCGAGCAGTTCAATCGCCAGCTCGAAGCAATTCAGCGCCAGACCGGGCAACGGCCGGAGCCAGAGCAGGCCTTGCGTTTCGGGCTTCACGTCCGCGCCCTCGAGGAAGTGATCCAACGCGCCGTGCTCGACCACGCTATCGAACAATTCGGCCTGACCGTGAGCAACGCCGAGATCCAGGCCGCCATTGCCCGCAACCCCGCCTTCCAGGGCACCGGCGGTTCATTTGACCCGCTGCTCTTTCGTAACCGGCTGCAGCAGGCACGCATCGGCGAGGCGCAGTTCGTTTCCGACACACGTCGCGAGATCGCCGCAGGCCAGCTCTTCGCGGTCGTGCGCAGCGACGATCTCTCGCCCAAGTCATTGCGCGACGACATCTTCCGCGCCGAGAGCGAAAGGCGCGTCGCCGAGACGATCTATGTACCCGACTCCATCGTCGTCGATGTGCCCAAGCCCACCACCGAGCAACTCGGCACCTATTTCGATGCAAACAAGGCCAGGTTCCAGATCCCCGAGTACCGCGCCTTCTCCTACGTCATGCTGACGGTCGATGACATCCTGCCCCAGGTTTCGGTGTCTCCCGAACAGGTGAAACAGGAATACACGGCACGGGCTGCCGAGTTCGGTACACCCGAAAAGCGCGGCGTCGATCAGGCCATGGCCGACAGCGAAGCCAAGGCCAAGGCCATCATCGCCGCGGCGGGCGGTGGCAAGTCGCTCGAGGATGCGACCAAGGAAGTCCTGGGCAGCGCCGATGGTGTCATAAAGCTCGGCCCGGTTACCAAGAAGGAACTCCCGCCGGGGCCTCTGGCCGATGGTATCTTCGGACTTGGCAGCGGAATCGCGCCGGCGCCGATCCAGTCCCCGCTCGGTTGGCATATTGTCCGCATCAACAGTATCGAGCCTGGCAAAGCGGTGTCGTTCGATGACGTCAAGGAGAAGCTCGAGACGGAGATGAAGGCGCAGCAGGCACCGGATCTCCTGATCAGGCTGGTGACCGATTTCGAGCGCGTACTGGGCAAGACCCAGTCGATGAAGGCCGCCGCCGAAGACCTCGGCATCAAGGTCAAAACCTACGAGAACGTCGATGTCCGCGGTATCGATCCTGCGGGCAAGCAGGTTGTCATCGGCCCGGCTGCCGCCGAACTGGTCCAGGCCGCCTTTGCGACACGTGAAAGTGCCGAGAGCGAACTCCTCGAAACCCCGCGCGGCGAATACTTCGTCGTGCGGACCGACCGCATTACGCCTGCCCGCATCCCCACACTTGCCGAGGTTGAACCCAAGGTCGTCGAGGCATGGCAGAACGAGGAGCGCCGCAAGCTCGCCGACGCCAAGGTGAAGGTCGAACTCGACAAGGCAGCAGCCGGTGACGATCTGGCCGCTGTTGCCAGGGACCTCGGGCTCGAGTTTCGTACCGCCAAGCCGGTGACCCGCTTCGAATCCGACGCCGGCAACTATCTGACCCAGCCGGTGGTGCAGGAACTCTTCAAGCTCACCCCAGGCAAGACCCGGGCGGTGCGTACGGCTGAGGGTAATGTGATCGTCTACCTGAAGCAGATCGAGCTGCCCGATCTGGCCAAAGACAAGGAAGCACTCGATCGCTTCGGCAAGCAACTCGACACCATGATGGCAAACGACTTGATTCTGGAGCTCATTGCTGCCCTGCGCATCAAGTACGGCGTCACCGTCGACGAGGCCGCTTTCGCAGCCGCGTTCCGCCCACAACAACAGCAGTAGTCGCCCCGTGTCGCTCTCGCCCGATTTCGATGCCTTCGCGGTATGTTACGATTCCGGCAAGCCGCAGGTGGTTTCAACCAAGCTGGTTGCCGATCTCGACACGCCGGTGTCGGCCTATATCAAGCTCGCCGACGGCCGGGCCAATTCCTTCCTGCTGGAATCGGTCGAGGGCGGCGCGGTGCGCGGCCGCTATTCGATCATCGGTTTCAAGCCGGATGTGATCTGGCGCTGTCGCAAAGGCAAAGCCGAAATCAATCGCCGTGCACGCGCCGACGTCCAGGCCTTCGAGACGCTGGACGGACGGCCGCTCGAGACGCTGCGTCACCTGATCCGCGAATGCCAGATGGAATTGCCCGCCGGGTTGCCGCCGATGGCATCAGGCCTGTTTGGCTTTCTGGGCTACGACATGGTCCGCGACATGGAGCGCCTGCCGGACGAAAACCCGGACCCGATCGGCTTGCCCGATGCCATCATGGTCCGGCCGACCCTGATCTGCATTTTCGACCGGCTCGAGGATAACGTGACCCTCGTCACGCCGGCGTGGCCGCAGCCGGGCATCAACGCCCGCGCGGCCTATGAGGCGGCACAGGAGCGGCTGGCCGATGCCGTGTCGGACTTCGAGCGCACCCTGCCCTTCCGCGGTGACGACGCCGCCGCGCTCGACGCCCTGCCGGAGCCGCAGGCCAACATGTCGAAGGACGACTTCAAGAAGATGGTCGAAACCTGCAAGGAGTACATCCGCGCGGGCGACGCCTTCCAGATCGTGCCGTCGCAGCGTTTCTCGCTGCCCTTCAAGTTGCCGCCGCTGTCGCTCTACCGGTCGCTGCGCCGCATCAACCCCTCGCCGTTCCTGATCTTCTTCGACTACGGCGACTTCACCATCGTGGGCTCAAGTCCCGAGATCCTGGTCCGCCTGCGCGACAACATCGTCACCATCCGGCCCCTCGCCGGCACCATACGGCGCGGCGCTTCGCCCGAAGAGGACAAGCAACTCGCCGACAAGCTGCTGGCCGATCCCAAGGAGCATGCTGAACACCTGATGCTGCTCGACCTTGCTCGCAACGACGTGGGTCGCGTCGCCAAGATCGGCTCGGTGCGAGTGGTCGAGCAGTTCACAATCGAGAAGTACAGCCACCTCCAGCACATCAGCAGCCACGTCGAAGGCATCCTTGAGGATGGGCTTGACGCCATCGACGCGCTGAAGGCCGGCTTCCCCGCCGGCACCCTCTCAGGCGCTCCCAAGGTCCGCGCCATGCAGATCATTGACGAGGTCGAGCCGGTGCGCCGCGGCATCTATGCCGGCTGTGCCGGCTACTTCGCCGCCAACGGCTCAATGGACACCTGCATCCTGCTGCGCACCTGCCTGGTCAAGGACGACACCATGTATGTGCAGGCCGGCGTCGGCGTCGTGGCCGATTCGGACCTCGAGGCGGAATACCAGGAGAGCGTGCTGAAAGCCCTCGCCCTTGTTCGCGCGGCGGAAGAAGCGGTTCGGTTCGCGAGTTCTCGTCAGTGGGACGCAGGCAACACGCGCCGTTGAGCCGGTGGGACGAAGCAGGATAGGCTCCTTCCAACGAAGGAGACCCTGATGTCCGACTGGCAAAAACGCTACCAGCGCCTCGTGTTTGATCGCCCGCATCCCAAGGTGTTGCGGGTGACGATGAATCGCCCGGAGAAATACAACGCCACCGACGCGATCATGCATCGCGAACTGGTCGATGTGTGGCGCGACATCGATGGCGACGACACCGTCAATTGCGTAATCATTCAGGGAGCCGGCGGCAAGGTCTTCTCGGCCGGCGGCGACTTCGACATCATCGAAAAGAACATCAAGGACTACAACGCGCTGCTCCGCACCTGGAAGGAAGCGCGCGACATCGTCTACAACGTCATCAACTGCTCCAAGCCGATCGTCAGCACGATGCGCGGGCCGGCCGTCGGTGCGGGCCTCGTTGCCGGCATACTGGCCGACGTCTCGATCGCCTCGAAGAAGGCCAAGATCATCGACGGCCATACCCGGCTGGGTGTTGCCGCCGGCGACCATGCCTGCATCGTGTGGCCGCTGCTCTGCGGCATGGCCAAGGCCAAATATTATCTGCTGCTTTGCGAAGCCATCGACGGAGAAGAAGCCGAGCGCATCGGCCTGGTCTCGCTCTGCGTCGAGGACGACCAGCTCGAGGCAAAGGGCCTCGAAGTGGCGACCAAGCTCGCCGAGGGCGCGCAGACATCCATCCGCTTTACCAAGTACGCGCTCAACAACTGGCTGCGCATGATGGGCCCGACTTTCGATACCTCGCTCGGTCTCGAAATGCTGGGCTTCCTCGGTCCCGAGGTGAAGGAAGGGCTGGCCTCGCATCTCGAGAAGCGCAAGCCCAAGTTCGACCCCTACTCGCCCCTCTGAGGAGCAGGTCATGCGCGGACTGGATGGAAAGAACGTCGTTGTCACCGGTGGCGCCGGTGCCATCGGCAGCGCGATCTGCCGGCGCTTCGCCGGCTACGGCGCGAAGGTCGGCGTGTTCGACAAGAACATCGAAGGCGCCAGAAAGGTCGCGGCCGAGGTCAAAGGCTTCGCCTCGGGCGTCGACATCGCCGACTACGATGCGGTGGGCAAGGCGATCGCGGAGTTCGAACGCCAAGCCGGACCTACCGACATCCTGGTGAACAACGCCGGCTGGGACCGCTTCGTCAATTTCGTCGACACCACGCCCGACCTTTGGGATCAGCTCATTGCCATCAACCTGCGCGGGCCGCTCAACATGAGCCACTTCGTGCTGAAAACCATGGTGGCACGCGGCAGCGGTCGCATCGTCAACATCGCCTCCGACGCCGGTCGCGTCGGCTCCTCGCAGGAAGCTGTCTATTCGGCCTGCAAAGGCGGCATCATCGCGTTTACCAAGACGGTGGCGCGCGAGGTCGCCCGCAAGGGCATCACGCTGAACACCGTCTGCCCCGGCCCGACCGATACGCCGCTGCTGGCCGCCGTTGCCGGTGACGACGAGCGTGGCCAGAAGGTGCGTGCCGCCCTGGTCGGTGCCATCCCGATGAAGCGGGTCGGCCAGCCTGAAGACATCCCCGGCGCCGTCTGCTTCCTCGCCAGCGACGATGCCGCCTTCATTACCGGCCAGACGATCAGCGTCTCCGGCGGCTTGACCATGCACGGCTAGGCGGCCAAGGGTCCCATCCATGGAAACTCCCGGTCCCGGCGGCGGTCGGCGCATGTCGCGCGGCATCAAGCTCGCGCTGATGGGCGTGGCCGGCGCCGCGGCGCTTTATTCCTGCGCGCCGGCGATCGGCGGCGCCACGGGCGGGCTGGGCGCGCTGCCCTATCTCTGGTTCTTCGCCAATCCGTTCTTTCGCGGGCCCGCCGCCGTCTCTGCGCCGGTGACGCCGGGCTCGGCTGCCATTGCTCCCGGCACGACGACGCCCGACGCCGCCAAGGCCACACCCGCCCAGAGTCAGCGCGGCGGCTTCGGAAGCAGCGGCACGCAAGGCGGCTCCTCGGGGTCGAGCTGAACGATGCGCCGCGAGTTGGTGACCCCGCGCCCGGGATGGCAACACAAGCTCGAGGAGTTGGGCTTCGACTACTACACGCTGGACGGCAAGGCCTACTGGACCGAGCAGGCTTGCTATGCCTTCACCTCGGACGAGGTCGACGAACTCGATGCCGCGACCGAAGAACTGCAAGGCCTGTGCCTCAAGGCGGTCGAGCATGTCGTTGCCAACCAGCTGTGGGAGCGCATGCGCATCCCGCCAGCCTGGGGCGAATACATCGAACAGGTGTGGCGGCGTGGCGACCCTACCCTGGTCGGCCGCTTCGACCTCGCCTATGACGGCAAGACCCCGCCCAAGCTGCTGGAATACAATGCCGACACCCCGACCGCGCTTTACGAGGCCGCGGTCGTGCA
This sequence comes from uncultured Reyranella sp., assembly GCA_937915145.1. Lineage (GTDB taxonomy): Bacteria > Pseudomonadota > Alphaproteobacteria > Reyranellales > Reyranellaceae > Reyranella. Next base: position 605 of record CALDNT010000128.1, on the reverse strand, counting down.
ATGGCACTGGCTGAAGGATGTGAAGCCCGACGCCGACCAGTTCAACTCGATCCACGAGAAGCTGATCGAGGCCTGGCGTGGCATCCTGCGCCGCCTGCCGCCCGAGGCGATGGTGCATTTCGCCCGCTTCGAGGACCATCCCGAGGATCTCGCGACGTCGGAATACCTGCGCGACACCGCCCTGCAGGCGGGCCTCGCCGGCAAGCCCATTGCTGTGCAGCAGATCGGCTGGAACGGGCGCCGCTTCACCGACACCGACGAGATGCCGATCCAGGTGCTGAACAAGCTCTACCCCTGGGAATGGATGATGCACGAGGCGTTCGGCGCCCATGTGCTGGGCGACACGACCGCCTTCATCGAGCCCGCCTGGAAGATACTGCTGTCCGACAAGATGCTGCTGCCGCTGCTGTGGGAAGGCTTCCCCGGCCATGCCAACCTGCTGCCGGCGTTCGACGCCGAGCATCCCGATCTCGGCGGCGCCTTCGCCAAGAAACCGATCTTCGGCCGCGAAGGCCACAACGTCACCATCGTCGGCCCGGGGGTCTTCGACACCGCGGGCGGCGAATACGGCGGCGAGGGCTTCATCTGGCAGGCCTACTGCCCCC
>CALDNT010000127.1 GCA_937915145.1 uncultured Reyranella sp. | reverse complement strand
CTGCGCCGACGCCGCCACGGCACGCGACCCCCGCCAAGCCGCGCTTCGTAGTGGGCGCGCTCGGGCCCACCAACAAGACCTTGTCGGTGTCACCCAACGTCAACGACCCGGGCTTCCGCGCCGTTTCGTTCGATGAAATGAAGGGTATCTACCGCGAACAGATCGACGGGTTGCTGGACGGCGGCGTCGACTTCATCCTGATCGAGACGGTGTTCGACACGTTGAACGCCAAGGCCGGCCTGGTGGCCGCCGACGAAGCCGCCGAAGCGCGTGGCGAGGAACTTCCGGTGATGGTCTCCATGACCCTCACCGATCTCGCCGGCCGCAATCTCTCGGGACAGACGGTCGAAGCGTTCTGGCACTCGGTGCGGCACGCCAAGCCGCTCACCATGGGCCTGAACTGCAGCTTCGGCGCCACCGAACTGCACCCCTACGTGAACGCGCTCAATCCGCAGATCGAGGGCCTGCTTTGCGTCTATCCCAACGCCGGCCTGCCCAACGAGCTCGGCGCCTACGACGAGCCCCCGGAGATGACCGCCAAATTGGTCAAGGGCTGGGCCGAGAACGGCTGGCTGAACGTGGTCGGCGGTTGCTGCGGCACGACGCCCGCCCATATCCGGGCGATCGCCGAGGCGGTGAAGGGCGTGAAGCCGCGGACGTGGCACGTGCTGCCGCCGGCGTTGCGCCTGTCCGGAATGGAAGCGGCGAGTTTCTTCTGATGAGCAATGACGAAAACAAGGTCGAGAGCCGCGCCACCTTCATCAACATCGGCGAGCGCACCAACGTCACGGGTTCGGCGCGGTTCAAGAAGCTGATACTCGAGGGCGACTATACAGCCGCCGTCGAAGTCGCGCGCCAGCAGGTCGACAGCGGCGCCCAGATCATCGACGTCAACATGGACGAAGGCCTGCTCGACGCCGAGCTGGCGATGGACACGTTCCTGAAGCTGATCGCGGTCGAACCCGACATCGCCAAGGTGCCGGTCATGATCGACAGCTCCAAGTGGAGCGTGATCGAGGCCGGCCTGAAATGCGTCGCCGGCAAGCCGATCGTGAATTCGATCTCGATGAAGGAAGGTGTCGAGCCCTTCATCACCCACGCCCGCAAGGTCCGCCGCTACGGCGCCGCCGTCGTGGTCATGGCGTTCGACGAAAAGGGCCAGGCCGACACCAAGGAGCGCAAGGTCGAGATCTGCAGCAGGGCCTACGATATCCTGGTGAACCAGGTGGGTTTTCCCGCCGAGGACATCATCTTCGATCCCAATATCTTCGCGGTCGCCACCGGTATCGAGGAACACAACAATTACGGCGTCGACTTCATCGAGGCGACGCGCGAGATCAAGCAGCGTTGTCCGCACGTGAAGATTTCCGGCGGCGTCTCCAACCTGTCCTTCGCCTTCCGCGGCAACGAGCCGGTGCGCAAGGCGATGCATTCGGTGTTCCTCTATCATGCCATCCAGGCGGGAATGGACATGGGCATCGTCAACGCCGGCCAGCTCGAAGTCTACGACCAGATTCCCGCCGAACTGCGCGACGCCTGCGAGGACGTGATCCTCAATCGCCGGCCGGATTCGACCGACCGGCTTCTGGAGATCGCGCCGAAATTCAAGGGAACCGGCGAGGTCGCCGAAACCCAGGACGCCGAATGGCGGAGCTGGCCGGTCGAGAAGCGACTGGAGCATGCGCTGGTCAAAGGCCTCGACCAGTTCGTCGTCGCCGATACCGAGGAAGCGCGCCTCGCCATCGCGCGGCCGATCGAAGTGATCGAGGGCCCGTTGATGGCCGGCATGAACGTGGTCGGCGACCTGTTCGGATCCGGCAAGATGTTCCTGCCCCAGGTGGTCAAGAGCGCCCGCGTGATGAAAAAAGCGGTGGCCCATTTGCTGCCCTTCATCGAGGCTCAGAAGACCGCCGGCTCCCGGCCCAAGGGCAAGATCGTCATGGCCACCGTCAAGGGCGACGTCCACGACATCGGCAAGAACATCGTCGGCGTGGTCCTGCAGTGCAACAACTTCGAGGTCATCGATCTCGGCGTCATGGTGCCGTTCCAGGACATCCTGAAGTCGGCCAACGACAACAAGGCCGACATCATCGGCCTCTCGGGCCTCATCACGCCGTCGCTCGACGAGATGGTGACGGTGGCCGAGGAGATGACCCGCCAGGGTTTCAGCCTGCCGCTGCTGATCGGTGGTGCCACGACTTCCAAGGTCCACACCGCGCTGCGCATTGCGCCGCGCTACAACGGCACCACCGTGCATGTTCTCGACGCCTCGCGCGCCGTCGGCGTTTGCTCCGCGCTGGTGTCGGAGTCGGGCTCGCAGGCCGCGGATTTCGCCACCAAGGTCGCGGCCGAGTATGAGGCCATCCGTATCGAACGCGCTGGCGGCACCAAGGAAAAGGTCATCCCGCTCGCCGACGCACGCGCCAATGGTTTCAGGATCGACTGGTCGGCCTACACCGCGCCCAGGCCCGCCGTAACCGGCACCCGCATCTTCGCCGAGTATCCACTGCATGAGCTGATCGAGCGCATCGACTGGACGCCGTTCTTCCGTGCCTGGGAACTGGCCGGCAACTATCCCGAGATCCTCGACGATCCCGTCGTCGGCGACAGCGCCCGCAAACTCTACGCCGATGCCCGCAAGATGCTGGAGCGCATCGTGCGCGAGAAGTGGCTGACGGCGAAGGGTGTCGTGTCGTTCTGGCCCTGCCGCCGCGACGGCGACGACGTCGTGCTGTTCAGCGACGACACGCGGACCAAGGAGGTCTCGCGACTCTTCTTCCTGCGTCAGCAGATCGAGAAGCGCAGCCCCCGCGCCAACATGTGCCTGGCCGACTTCGTTTCACCGGAAGCCGACTGGATCGGCGGCTTCGCCGTCACCACCGGGCACGGAATCGAACAGCATCTCGCGCGATTCAAGGCCGACCATGACGATTACTCGGACATCCTGCTGAAGGCGCTGGCCGATCGCCTGGCCGAGGCCTTCGCTGAGCGCCTGCACGAGCGCGTGCGCAAGACGCTGTGGGGCTATGCATCCGACGAGGCGCTCACCAACGAAGAGCTGACACGCGAGAAATACCGCGGCATCCGCCCGGCGCCGGGCTATCCCGCCTGCCCCGACCACAGCCAGAAACCCGAGCTGTTCCGGCTGCTGAACGCCGGCCAGAATGCCGGTATCACGCTCACCGAGAGCTTCGCGATGATGCCGACATCGGCAGTATCGGGCTACTATTTCGCCCATCCCGAGGCGCAGTACTTCGGCGTCGCCCGCATCGGCCGCGACCAGGTCGAGGACTATGCCAGGCGCCGCGGTGTGTCGGTCGAACAGGCGGAGAAGTGGCTCCGGCCCAACATTGGTTACTGACCCTCTCTTCGTCTACGTCCTCGTGCTCGTCGTCGGCTTTGCCGCCGGCGTCGTGAGCGGCATCGTTGGAACTGGCGCCACCATCATCCTGCTGCCGGTCCTGGTCCTGGCGTTCGGGCCACGCGAGGCGGTGCCGATCATGGCCATTGTCGCCCTGATGTCGAATTTCGCCAAGATCACGTCGTGGTGGAAGGAGATCGACTGGCGCGCCTGCGCGGCCTACGCGGTCGGCGGCGTCCCGGCCGCAGCACTGGGCGCGCGGACGCTTCTGGTCTTGCCCGAGAAGTTCGTCGACGTGGCGCTCGGCCTCTTCTTCCTGGCGATGGTGCCCGGCCGCCGCTGGCTGGCGACCAGGAACCTCCGGTTCGGCTTCTGGCATCTCGCCATGGCCGGCGCCGTCATCGGCTTCCTGACCGGGATCGTCGTGTCGACCGGCCCGCTCAGCGTGCCCGCCTTCGCCGCCTACGGCCTGGTCAAGGGCGCCTTTATCGCCACCGAGGCCGCGGGCTCGCTGGCCCTCTATATCAGCAAGGCCCTGGTCTTCCGGGAGTTCGGCGCTCTGCCGTTCGACATCGTCCTCAAGGGTCTGATATCGGGCTCGTCGGTCATGGCGGGCACCTACACGGCACGCCTGATCGTCGAGCGCCTGAGCGTCGCTACGTTCCAACGTCTGCTGGATGGTGTGATGGTGATCGCCGGGCTGGCGCTCTTGTGGGCAGCCGTTCGCTAACCGGTTGTGCCATAGTGTCTCTGTAAGTCTGCACGAATGGAGTAGTCTGGATGACGAAGCTTGTTTCGGCCGCCGCGGTGGCCACTCTCGCCCTTGCCCTCGGCGCTTGCCAGACCGGGCAGGACGACCCGGCGGCGCTCAATAAGCAATACGCGAACTCCAAGGTCTATATCGGCGCCCTGAGCTGCAATGTGAGCGGCAGCACTGGCTACGTCTTTGCCTCGACCAAGGACCTGAGTTGCGTCTACGTGACCAAGGACGGCGCCGAGCAGGCCTACGACGGCAAGATCCGAAAGTTCGGCCTGGATATCGGCTACACCAAGGCCGGCCATCTGGTATGGCACGTCTACCAGCTCGCCGGCCTCGTCGGCGACAAGACGACCATCAATCCCAAGATCCTGGCCGGCAACTACGGCGGCGAGCAGGCCTCGATTTCGGCCGACGCCAGCGCCGGCGGCAACTGGCTCTATGGCGGCTCCAACAACCAGATCGTGTTGCAGGCGACTCAGATGCAGGACGACAGGGATGCCGGCTACAACCTGGCCTACGGCATCGCCGAGATCGGCCTCACCCTCAAGAACTAGACACTGCGCAACGAGCAAAGCGGCAAGCCGTGTCATACTTGCCGGCGTAAGGAGTTTTGGATGAACAAGTGCCTATCGGTCGCCGCTGCGGCCACCCTCGCCCTCACCCTCGGTGCCTGCCTGCAGCAGTCGACTCCGCAGCAACTCAACGCCACCAACGCCAATTCCCGCATCTACATCGGGTCGCTGACCTGCAACATCGCCGCCGGCACCGGCTACGTCGTGGCGTCGAGCAAGAGCATGGATTGCGTCTTCCTCGGCAAGGACGGCGTTGCGACGGCGCAATACGCCGGGACCATCACCAAGGTCGGTGTCGATGTCGGCTACTCCAAGGCGATGCACACGATCTGGCGCGTCTATTCGCTGGGTTCGGACCGCGGCCCCGGCGATCTCAGCGGCAGCTACGCCGGCGAGCAGAGCTCGGCCGCGGCCGGCAATCAGGCCGGCGGCAACTGGCTCTATGGTGGACCGAACGCCGAGGTCGGCATGTTCGCGTCGGGCATCGTCAAGGATGCCGGCTATAACCTCGCGATCGGCGTCGCCGAGATGTCCCTGAAGCTCCGCCGGTAGGACGGACCGCCTAAGGCGTCGCCGCCTGCAGCGCGCAACCGGCGACGGTGATGCGGTGCATCAGCCGGCGCTCACCCTGGTAGTCGTTGGCGGCATAGTGCCAGGTGGCACGATTGTCCCAGAAGGCGATCGAGCCCTCGCGCCAGCGGAAACGGCAGGTGAATTCCGGCCGCGCCGCGTGTCGGTAGAGATGGTCGAGCAGCGGCTTGCTGTCCTCGACCGACCAGTCCTCGAATCGCAGCGTGAAGGCCGGATTGACATAGAGAGCCTTGCGGCCGCTCAACGGATGGCGAATCACGACCGGATGCAGGACGTCGTCGCCGACCAGCTGCTGGTTGCCGTAACGGCTGGCGCCCTCGGGATTCTTGTCGTTGACGCCCCCCTTGCCGAAGATGTGCGCCGAGCCATGGACCGCCCGCATGCCTTCGAGCGTGCGTTGCAGGCCGGGCGAAAGTGTCTCGAAGGCGCGGTACATGTTGGCGAACAGCGTGTCGCCACCCTCCTCCGGCAGCTCGCGCGCCAGCAGGATGGAGCCCATGGCCGGTTCCGGGTCGTAGCTGTGGTCGGTGTGCCAGCCGCCGCCGATGTTGGTCTTCTGCTCGGGCTCTTTGCGTACCTCGGCGATTTCCGGGTGGCCCGGCGCGGCCTTGAAGAAGCGGTTGACGTCGATCGGCGCCCAGCGCCGAGCGAACTCGACGTGCTGCTCGGGCGTCAGCGTCTGCTCGCGGAAGAAGATGACGCCATGATCGGCGAAGGCCTGCTGGACGTCGCCCCACTGTCGGTTGCTCATCTTCGTCACGTCGACGCCGAGAATCTCCGCGCCGCAACCGCCGGTGAGCTTCCGCACCTGAACCGCTTCCTGGGCCATGATCGTTCCTCCGGATCGAAATTCTAGCGCGTCTGCACACCGAGCAGCAACAAGGCCGCCGACAGCGTGAGGACACTCGCCGCGGTCGAGATCACCACGGCATTGGTCGCGCGCGCGACGCCGGTATCGTACATCTGACCGATCAGATAGACGTTGGCGCCTGCCGGCATGGCAGCATTGAGCGTCGCTACCGTTAGCCACAGCGGATCGAGTGGAAAGACATAGCGCCCGATCGCCCAGACCAGCACCGGCAACGCCATCAGCTTGAACGCCGATGCCGCTGCCGCCGGCTGCCAATGCCCCTTCAGGCCGACATGGGCGAGCGAAGCGCCGACCATGATAAGGCCGCAGGGCGGCGCCGCCGCGGCAAGCGCCTGCAGGATTCGGTCGATCACCACCGGCGTGGCAAGCCCCGGGATGTGGGTCGTCATCACCCCCCACAGCAGCCCGGCAAAGATTGCCGGGATCACGGGGTGTTTGAGCATCGAGAGCGCCGCACCACCCAGCTTGGCCGCCAAGCCGCCCCCGCTGCCGCTGCCGTGCCCGTCGATCTCCATCAGGAAGCAGGTGAAGGTGAGCAGGATCAGCGAATGCACGCTGATGATCATCAGCAGCGGCACCAGGCCCTTCTCGCCGAAGGCGTAGGTGATGAAGGGAATGCCGACGCCGACGCCGTTGGAAAAGGTACCGGAGAGCGCAAACATGGCACGATCGCCCAGGCGCAACCCCTTCAGGTGCCCCAGGCCCATCATCACGGCATAAAGGATGAACACCGCACCGAAGAAGGCCAGCAGCACATCGGGCTCGAGTGTCGCCAGCTGCACCTTGGCCATCGAGCGAAAGAGCAGCGCCGGGAACAGGGCATAGAAGGTGACGGCCGTGAAGCCGCGCAGGCCTTCGGCGCTGAGCAGTTTGCTGCGGCCAATCAGCCAGCCGACCAGCACCATGCCGAACACCGGCACGATGATGTCGACGATTGCACTCATGTCGAACGCCCCTCCCCCGGCGGGGGAGGAACCATCACGCCGCCATCGCGAGGTTGCTGTAGCGGGTCAGGTGATGCTGCTGGTTGCCGAACATCAGGTCGATCATGGTCAGCCGCTTGAAGTAGTGGCTGACCGAAAGCTCGTCGGTGACGCCCATGCCACCATGCATCTGCACCGCGCTCTGGCCGCAGAACTTGCCCGACTTGCCGATCTGCACCTTGGCGCCCGACGCCGCCTTGGCGCGCACGACCGGGTCCTTGTCGTCGATCTTGAGCGATGCCATCAGGGTCATCGAACGGGCTTCCTGGGCGTTGGTAAAGCAGTCGACCATGCGGTGCTGCAGCACCTGGAACTTGCCGATCGCCACGCCGAACTGCTTGCGGGTCTTGATGTATTCCAGCGTGGCGGCATTGATCGCGTCCATGCAGCCGGTGGCCTCGGCGCAGAGCGCCACGATGGCGCGGTCGACACCGTCCTCGACGATGCCGAAACCCTCATCGACCTTGCCCAGCACCGCATCGGCGCCGACCGAGACCTTGTCGAAGGTGAGTTCGGAGGCGCGCAGTGAATCCTGGGTCGGGTAGTCGCGACGCGTGAGGCCCTTGGCCTTGCCGTCGACGATGAACAGGGTGAGTCCCTTGGGCTCGCGAGCGCTGCCGGCGGTACGCGCGAGCACGATGATGTGGTCGGCGGAGGCGGCGTTGTAGACCACGCCCTTGTGGCCGGAGAGCGACCAGCCGGCACCTTCCTTGGTCGCCTTCAGCGAAACGTCGGCCAGGTTGTAGCGGCTTTGCCGCTCGAGCCAGGCCAGCGCGAACTGCTTCTTGCCCTCGATCATTGGCGCCAGCAGCGCTTCCTTCTGGGATTTGGAGCCCGAGCGGGCGATCATGCCGCCGCCCAACACCACCGTCGGCAGGAACGGCTCCAACACCAGGCCTTTGCCGAACTGTTCCATGACGATCATGGTCTCGATCGGACCGCCGCCGTAACCGCCGTCGTCTTCCGAAAACGACATGCCGAGCCAGCCCAGCTCGGCGAACTGCGCCCAGTTCTCGGGCAGCCAGCCGCGGTCGGTCGCCGCGATCTTGCGGCGGGCATCGAACGCGTACTTGTCGCGCACGAAACGCTCGGCCTGCTCCTGCAGCTGCTTCTGCTCGTCGGAAAGGGACAGATCCATGGTTCTCCTCCGGAATTCTCAATCGGCCTTATAGCCCAAAGCGCTACAGGCCAAGCACCATCTTGGACACGATATTCTTCTGAATCTCGGTGCTGCCGCCATAGATGCTGGTCTTGCGCATGTTGAAGTAGCGCGGCGCCGCGGGCGGCGCATGGTCGGGGCCGACCGGCGTCTCGTTGGTATCGTGAAACAGCATGCCCGGCTGGTAGGGTGCTGCGTATTCGCCGACCGCCTCCATCGCCAGTTCCGCGATGCGCTGCTGGATTTCGGAACCGCGGACCTTCAGCGTCGAGACTTCCGGCCCCGGCGCGCCGCCCAGCGCCATGGTCGAGAGCGCCCGCAGCTCGCTCATTTCCAGCGCCTGCACCTGCAGATCGACGTCGGCGATCCTCTCGGCCATTGACGGATCGTCGCTGATCGCCCGCAGCATGCCGACGCCGCGCTTGGAAGCCGGCACCTCGGCAATGCCCAGCCGCTCGTTGGCGAGCAGGAACTTGGCGCAGGTCCAGCCTTCGTTCTCCTTACCGATCAGATTGGCAATCGGAACCCTTACATTGTCGAGGAACACGTCGTTCACGGCATGGGCGCCATCGAGCATGATGATCGGCCGCACGGTGACGCCCGGCGTCTTCATGTCGATCAGCAGGAACGAAATCCCTTCCTGCGGCTTGGCCTCGGTGTTGGTCCGCACCAGACAAAAGATCCAGTCGCCCCAGTGGGCGTAGGAGGTCCATGTCTTCTGGCCATTCACGATGTAGTGGTCGCCCTCACGCACGGCCCTCGTGCGGAGGTTGGCGAGATCGGATCCGGCGCCCGGCTCGGAGTAGCCCTGGCACCACGACACGTCGGAGGACCGGATGCCCGGCAGGAACCGCTCCTTCTGCTCGTCGGTACCGAAGGTGTAGATCACCGGCCCGACCATTTTCACGCCGAACGGAATGATGCGCGGCGCACCCTCTTCGGCCAGCACATTCTCGAACAGGAAGCGCTCGGTCACGCCCCAGCCCGGACCGCCGTACTTCTTGGGCCAGGTGTAGGCAAGCCAGCCCTGCCGGCCGAGCGCCTGCTGCCACACGACATGGTCGTCGCGGTCGTAATGCTTGCCCGAGAGGGTCTTTTCCTTGGTCGCCGGCGACAGGTTCCTTCGCGCGAAGTCACGGACCTCCTCGGCGAAGGCCTTGTGCTCGGACTTCAGGGACAGATCCATTTAGAGCCTCCTCATCAAAGTCCGAGGACCATCTTGCTGATGATGCCCTTCTGGATCTCGTTGCTGCCGCCGTAGATCGTGGTCTTGCGCGTATTGAAATAGCGCGGCGCGGCCAGATGGGCATATTCGGGCCCGACCGGCTCCTCGTTCGTCCCCTGCCACAGCAGGCCCGGCAGATAGGGTGCCGAATATTCGCCGACCGCCTCCATGGTGAGTTCGGTGAGGCGCTGCTGGATCTCCGAGCCTCGGATCTTCAGGCCAGACACTTCCGGTCCGGGCTGGCCGCCGTGTGCCATCTGCGACAGCACGCGCAGCTCGGTGTACTCGAGCGCCGTCACCTGGATTTCCAGGTCAGCGATCTTCTCGGCGAAGCTCTGGTTCTCGATCAGCGGCCGGCCATTGTCCTGCTCGGTGCGCGCGATGCCCTTCAATGCCTCGACGCCGCGCTTGGACTGCGGCACCGCAGCGATTCCCAGCCGCTCGTTGGCGAGCAGGAACTTGGCGCAGGTCCAGCCCTCGTTCTCCTTGCCCACGAGATTGGCGACCGGAACCTTCACGTTGTCGAAGAAGACCTCGTTCACCTCGTGACCGCCGTCGGCCATGATGATGGGCTTCACTGTGATGCCCGGCGTCTTCATGTCGATCAGCAGGAAAGAGATACCCTCCTGCGGCTTCGACTTGGAGTCGGTCCGTACCAGGCAGAAGATCCAGTCCGCCCAATGGCCCATCGTATTCCAGGTCTTGGACCCGTTCACGATGTAGTGGTCGCCATCCTTCTCGGCCTTGGTCCTGAGCGACGCCAGATCGGAGCCCGAGCCCGGCTCGGAATAACCCTGGCACCACCACACCGTGCTCCCGCGGATCGCCGGCAGGTAGGCCGCCTTCTGCTCCTCGCTGCCGAAGGTGTAGATCACCGGCCCGACCATCTTGGTGCCGAAGGGGATGATGCCGGGGGCGTATTCCTCGGCGCAGATGTTCTCGAAGATGTAGCGCTGGGCCGGGGCGAAGCCCGGCCCGCCGTGCTTCTTGGGCCAAGTGTAGACCAGCCAGCCCTTCTTCCCGAGCGCCTGCTGCCAGCGCATGTAGTCGTCGCGGTCGAGGTGCTTGCCGTTCTTCACCTTGTCGCGCACGTCGGCGGGCAGGTTGGCTTTGACGAAGGCGCGGACATCGTCGGCGAACTTCTGTTCTTCAGGCGTGAAAGCGAGGTCCATGCGTCCCTCCCGGGGATGGCTATTCGGATCGACCGGAGTTTAGCCGCGAGGCCCGTCGGGACAAGCGAACTTCAACCGGATGGCGGCAGAACACGCCGAGATGCGGAACATGTTTACGTAGGAAATCGGTTACGTCACGGCACTTCGCCGGGCGTCTTCGCATAGGCCGATGGCGACAGCGACAAGGCCGCCCCCTGCCAGTCCGGGTCGCCGCGCTTCATCCGAGCCCGGTTCTCACGGGCGATCCGCGCATAGAGTTGAAGAGCTGCGCGATCCTCCAGAGCGCCGGTCTCAACTCCAAGGTGCTTGGCGTAGAGCGCGACGCGCAACGCCTTGACTGCAGCGGTATCCCAGATCGAGACGTTCAGCTCGGAATGCCCGCCGAGCGACAGCGCATGGAGGTTGCACGATCCGATGGTTGTCCAGACATCGTCGATCATCATCAGTTTACAATGAACGTAGATCGGGTGGCGCTTTCCATTCCTTGTCTCGGCAATTCCCGCTAGCTGGAAATTCGGGTGGCGGCCGAGGGCTTCGATACTGTCGAAGCGCGCCCGCTGTGCGCGGTCCAGGCGGGCCTCGTAGACATAGGGCTCGGGAATCGCGGGGACCAGCAGGACGACTTCCACGCCACGTTCCAGTGCGCGCCCGAGATGGCCCGCAATTTCCGGGATCGGAATGGCCTGATTCTCCAGGTAGATCGTGCGGCGCGCAGCGTCGATTGCCTGCTTGTACTGTTCCAGAATCGAGCGTTCGCCACGCGCCACGTCGAACGAATTCCCGCCGGGCGCGGGATGTCGATCGGTGTAGCGGCCGGGATGCAGCATCCGCTGGATCTGAATGGTGCTCGTCCCCCGCGGCCCCGACACGGCGAGCGGAAATGGCAGCGTGTCCGCAACGTCGCACGCCCAGCTGCCGTCCGCCTCGGCACGCTCGCTCGCCTCGTTCCAGCGCTGGACGAAATTGTGATGGACGTCGGTCGCCGATGGTCCGTTCACTTCAACGTAGGCGTCGTGACGCCGGATCGCATCGGCGCTCAGGTTGACGCCGCCGACGAAGGCCGTCTCCGATGGCTTGCCGGCGTCGATCATCCAGCATTTCTGGTGTTGGCAATAGATCGTAGCCGTCCGATCCCACCGGATCCGGACCCGAGAGCCGCGCTCCCGCAACATGGCGCGATCCTCGGCAGAGCCGCCGAACTGGCGGCCATAGTGACTGGTTTCCGGATTGCTCCGCCAGGCGAGGAGCCGCACGTCCAACCCCCGTTCGACGGCGCGATCCAGTACGTCGAACAATCGGCCCAGACCATCGGGGAATCGGAAGTCATCGACATAAAAGGCAATGGTCAGCCAGACGCTGTGATGCGCCGCCTCGATGACCTCGCCGATCCGTCGGAAGATTTCCGTGCCGTCGGCCATCGGGCGCACGAGATTGCCCCCGCGCGCCGGGTAGGAACAGGACGCTACCGCCGGGATGTAGGAGGCTTGCGTCAAGAAGGCACGATCAGAGCCTTGTCCGCCTTCAATTTCTCGATCGCGGCGTCGCTCAGGCCCGCTTCGCGCAGCACCTCCACCCCGTCGCCGCCGATGCGGGGCGCATGGCGGCGGAATTCGGTCTTGGTCTTCTCGAAGTCGAGCGGACTGGCGAAGGTGGTGATCGGGCCTTCGGTCGGATGCTCGCGCTCGGTGAAAAAGCCGGTCGCCTTGAGATGAGGATCGTCCATCAGTTCCTCGAGCGTGCGCACCGGCATGGCGGGAATGTCGGCCTTGTCGAACAGTTCCAGCCACTCGTCGGTGGCGCGATGCTTCAGGAGGTCGCCCAGCACCTGGTAGAGCTCGCTGAAATACTTGGCGCGCTCCATGCGGTCGACGAAGCGCTTGTCCTGGGCAAGATCGGGCCGCTCGGCCAGCTTGAAGAAGGTGACCCAGTGCTGGTCGGTGTAGGGCAGCGCGCAAATGTAGCCGTCCTTGGTCGGAAAGGGATGGCGGAACTTGTTGATGATGCGGTCGTAGCCCATGGCGCCTCGCTCGGGCCTCCAGGTTTTGCCGAACAGGTGCTCGGTCAGCCAGAACGATGCCATCGTCTCCAGCATCGGCACCTCGATCATCTGGCCCGCGCCGGTGCGCTGACGGTGATAGAGCGCACCCAGCACCGCGATGCACAGATGCAGCCCCGTTGTCTTGTCGGCGATCAGGCTCGGCACGAAGCGCGGCGGCAGGCCGTCGACCCTCGACTGCAGCGACGCCGCGCCCGAAACGCCCTGCACCAGATCGTCGAAGGCCGGCTTGTGGCCATAGGGACCCTTGCGCGCATAGCCCAGCGAATAGGCATAGATGATCGACGGGTTGATCTTCTTCAGGTCCTCGTAGCCCAGCCCCAGCCGCTCGACCGCCGCCGGCCGGTTGTTGTGGATGAACAGGTCGGCGGTCTCGATCATGCCCTTCAGCACCGCAACCGCCTGGGGCTTCTTGAGATCGAGGCAGATCGAACGCTTGTTGCGGTTGGCGGCCATGTAGATCGGGCCCATGCCCTTTTCGCGGCCGAGGCTGCCGCCCGAAGCGCGCAGCAGGTCGCCCTCCGGCGGCTCGACCTTGATCACGTCGGCGCCCATGTCGGCCAGATGCTGCGTGGCGAACGGCCCCAGCAACACGGCCGTCAGATCGATTATGCGCACGCCCTGCAACGGTCCCGGCATTTCTTCCCTTTCGTCGTTTTCTCTTCGCGGCGCGCACTATGGCATAGGCCGGCGGGCTGAGGCATGTTGCCGGCCCCGAACAATAAAGAAGAGCTGCAATGTCTGGAGCGCTGGACGGTCTGCTGGTGGTGAGTATCGAACAGGCGGTCGCCGCGCCCTATTGCGCGGCACGGCTGGCCGATGCCGGCGCCCGCGTCCTCAAGATCGAACGCCCCGAGGGCGACTTCGCCCGCGCCTACGATGGTTACGTCCATGGCGAGTCGAGCTATTTCGTCTGGCTGAACCGCGGCAAGCAGTCGGTCGCACTCGACTTCAAGCAGGCCGACGATCTCGCCCTCCTGCGCCGCATGATCGCCAGGGCCGACGTGCTGATCCAGAACCTGGCGCCGGGTGCTGCCGAACGCGCGGGCTTTGGATCGGCCGCCATGCGGATCCGGCACAAGCGCCTGATCACCGTCGACGTCTCGGGCTACGGCGACCACGGCCCCTACAAGAACCGCCGCGCCTACGACCTCTTGGTCCAGGCCGAGAGCGGCCTTGCCTCGATCACCGGTACCGAACACGCGCCCGGCCGCGTCGGCATTTCGGCCACCGATATCGGTACCGGCATGTACGCCCACGCCGCCGTGCTGGAAGCGCTGCTGGCCCGTCACAAGACCGGCGAAGGCCGCGCCATCTCGGTTTCGCTGTTCTCGTCGATGGCCGAGTGGATGACCGTGCCGCTGCTCGCCATGGACTACGCCGCCTATGAATGGCCGCGCCTTGGCCTCACCCACCCGTTCATCGCGCCCTACGGCGTCTACCCGAGCGCCGACAAGGTGCCGCTGCTGATCTCGATCCAGAACGACCGCGAGTTCGAGCGCCTCTGCCATGGCGTGATCGACCGGCCGGGACTGGAGAAGGATCCCGACTACGCCACCAACAAGGCGCGCAATTCGCGGCGCGACGACACCAATGCCATCGTCCAGAAGAGTTTTGGCGCCCAGAGCTTCGAGGCGCTGGCCGCGAAACTCGATGCCGCCCAGATCGCCTGGGCGCGCGTGAGCTCGGTGGGGGATCTTTCCACGCATCCGCAGCTCCGCCGCACCGCCTTCGTCTCGGGCAAGGGCGAGGTCTCGATCCCGGCGCTGGCCGCTTCCTGGGAAGGCGAACCCGAGCGGCTGGGTGACGTGCCCGCACTGGGCCAGCACACGGACCAGGTGCGGCGCGAGTTCGCCACCTGATGTCGAAGTTGCTGACGGGCCTGCGCCTCGCGGGCTACGGCGGCGCCTACTTCTTCGCCGCCGGGGCCTTCATGAGCTACTGGCCGGTATGGCTGCGCGACCGCGGCGTCAGCGACACCGAGATCGGCACGCTCTTCATGTCGCGCCAGCTCATCTCGGTGATCGCCACGCTCTCGGTCGGCTGGATCGCCCATCGCCTCGCCGGCACGCGCGGCGTGATGGTGGCTCTGGGCTTGGGCGCGGTCGTCATGGTCGTCGCCTACGACTTCTCCTACTCCTTCCTCGCGATCTTCGTGGTCACGATGATCTGGGGCTTCCTGTGGTCGCCGCCGATGCCGCTCTACGACGGTGTGCTGGTGAACGAGACCAGGCGCCACGGCCTCGACTACGCCCGCGTGCGCATGTGGAGTTCGGTCGCCTTCATCGGCGGCACCTTCGTCGCCGGCATCGCCGTCGACCGCTACGGCCCGCCCTGGGTGCTCTATGTCGGGCTGGCCAGCATCGTGCTGCTGGCGCCGTGCGCCCTGCTGCTGCCCTCCGCGCCGGTGCGGGCGCCGGGCGCCGAACACACCCACCCCGCCATCAAGGTCGGCAGCCTGCTGCGCCGGCCACCGTTCCTGCTGTTCCTCGCCGCGACCGGCCTGTGCGCTGCCAGCCACTCCGTCCTCTACAGTTTCGGCACCCTCACCTGGCGCGCCGCCGGCATCGACGACGTGACCATCAGCGCGCTGTGGGCCGAAAGCGTCGCCATCGAGATCGTGCTGATGCTGTTCGGCGGTTGGCTGCTGAAGCGCCTGGGTCCGTGCGGCCTGATCGCGCTCGGCCTCGGCGCCGGCGTGGTGCGCTGGACGGGAATGGCTTTTACGACCGAGCTCTGGGCACTGGCGTTCCTGCAGGCACTTCATTCCTGCACCTTCGCCGCCAACCACCTCGGCGCCATGGCCTTCCTGCAGCGCGCCCTGCCCGCCCATGGCGCGGCCATCGGCCAGTCGCTCTACTATGCGCTCGGCACCGGCCTCACCCAGGCACTGGTCTTCCAGTTCTCCGGCCTGCTCTATTCGCAGTACGGCCAGCACGCGTTTCTGGCGATGACCCTGGTCAGCGCCATCGGCATGTGCGCGCTGCTGCTGCTCGTCCGCACCTGGAATGGCGGGCTGCTGGTGGAAACGCGCTAGCGCGAGCGTCCTCTCCCCGTCACCGGCCAGATCTCGACCAGCGTGTCGCCCTTCACCACGTGATAGCTCTCGTAGAGATTGACCGTCGGGTCGCAGTGCGGCGGCACCAGCACGACCTGTTCGCCCAGCCCCGGCGCGGCCTGGCCTTCGGGTGCGATCACCGCCAGATGTTCGTCGCCCATGAAGCGCGTCGTGGCGCCGTCGGCAGCGCCCTTCAGGATCATCGGCGGGCCCTTCTCGGTCGCCATCGCCTTCAGGCCGGCATCGACGGTCACCATGCCCGGCGTATTGGCGCTGACGACGCGAGCGTCGATCTGCAACGCCTGCTCGAAGGTCGGCCGGTCGGCCCCGCGCAGGTCGCAGACGTTGTAGTCATGATCCATGAAGACGTAGGAGCCGACCTGCAGCTCGGTATAGACGCCGAGCTTGGCATCGATGAAATGCGTGCCCGTGCCGGAGCCAGTGACGATCGCCGGCTTCAGCTTGGCCGCCGCCAGCTTGGCCACGATGCCCTTGAGGTATTCCGTGCGCTCCTCGATCTCGGCCTTGCGCTGGGCGAAGTCGACAATGTGCTGGTGCCGGCCGCAGTAGAACTGCACGCCGGCATATTTCAGGGATTTCTGCTTCGCCACCAGCTGGGCCAGCTCGACTGCGGCTTCGGGCGAGGCGACGCCGGTGCGATGCATGCCGGGGTCGATATCGACGATCACCTGGAGCGTCTGGCCCGCCTTCGCGGCGGCTGCGGCCAGCGCCTCGACATTGGCCGGATGGTCGACCACGACCATCAGCCCCTTGGCCTTGGCATTGAGCGCGATCAGCCGCGTGATCGCCTGCGGCGTCACCACCGGCGAGGTGATGTGCAGGCCCTCAATACCGGCCTCGCCCAGCGCCTCGGCCTCGCCCAGCTTGGCGCAACAGACGCCGAGCGCGCCGGCCGCGATCTGGCGGCGCGCGACATCGGCCGACTTGTGGGTCTTGGAATGGGGTCGCAGCTTCACCTTGTGCGCCGTGGCGAAGGACGCCATCTCGGCGATGTTGCGGTCGAGCATTTCCACATCGAGCACCAGCGCCGGCGTGTTCAGCGAACGCCTAGATCCCTGCTGGCCGATGAGATGGCGGTGAAGACGTTCGGCTTCGCTCATTTCTTCTGATCCCCGGATTGGAGGTTGCGCACCACCATGGCCTCGCCGGTGGTGCCGCGATTGACACCCGCACTTTTCATGAAGGTATTGTCGCGGCCGGTGCCCCACAGCGCCACGCCCTGGGCCAGCAGGCCGCCGTCGACCTTCACCGTCTCGCCGGTGATGAAGCGGGCATCGTCGGAGCACAGGAACGCCGCCACGTCTGCGATATGCTCGGGCTCGCCGCGGTCGGGCCACGGCTGCTGGCCGAACTGCTTCTCGTACTTATCCGGCCGGCCGCGGTGGACCAGCGGCGTCGAGATCACGCCCGGCGCAATACCGACGACGCGGATGCGGTCGGGGCCGAGCTCGGCCGCCACGTTTTCGATCAGGCTGATGCAGGCAGCTTTTGCCGCCGAATAGGCGTGGCTGCCGCCGCCGCCCACCATGCCGGCGATCGATGCCGTCACCAAAATCACCCCGCCGTCGCCATGCTTCTTCATCGCCTGCGAAGCGTGCTTCATGCCGAGGAACACCGACCGCGTCAGCACCGCGAAGGTGTAGTCCCAGTCCTCGACGCTGGTCTCGGCGATCGGCCCGAAAGCGCCGCCAACGCCGGCATTGAGATAGGCGATGTCGAGCCGGCCGAAGCGCTTCTCCGCCTCCGCGACAGTCGCCGCCACATCGGCCTCGCGGGCCACGTCGCACCGCACGAAGGCAATCCCTTCGCCGTGGCCCTGGGCCCTGGCAACGGCCAGCGTTTCCGCACCGTTCTTTTCGTTGAGATCGGCCACCACCACTTTCGCGCCGTCGGCGAGAAAGCGCATGACGGTCGCACGCCCCATGCCGCTTGCGCCGCCGGTGACGATCGCCACCTTGCCGCTCAGTCGTTTCATTTCAGTTTCGCCCTCCGATGCCATGGTGCGGTTGCGCCCGCCCGCAGGCAAGCCTAGCGTTTCGCATTGCTGCAGGAGGTTCCGACATGAAGTTCGGCCTGTTCTACGAAATTTCCATTCCGCGACCGTGGACGCCGGAAAAGGAACGCACCGTCTACAACAATTGCCTTGAACAGGTGAAGCTGGCCGACGAGCTGGGCTTCGAGCATGTCTGGGCAGTCGAGCATCATTTCCTCGAGGAATACTCGCACTGCTCGGCGCCGGAACTGTTCCTGACCGCCTGCGCCGTGTTGACCAAGCGCATCCGGGTCGGCCACGGCATCGTCGTGTGCGTTCCCGAATTCAACCACCCGATAAAGATCGCCGAGCGCACGGCCACGCTCGACCTGCTGTCGGGCGGTCGCCTCGAAGTCGGCACCGGCCGCTCCGCCACCTGGACCGAGCTCGGCGGCTTCGGCGCCAATCCCGACACCACGAAGAAAAGCTGGGACGAGTTCGTGCGCTGCCTGCCCAAAATGTGGATGCAGGAAACCTTCTCGTATCAGGGCGAGTTCTGGTCGATGCCGGAGCGCACCATCCTGCCCAAGCCCTACCAGAAGCCGCATCCGCCGATGTGGGTGGCCGTCACCAGCCCCGGCACCGAGATCGATGCCGCCGACCGCGGCCTCGGCAGCCTCGGCCTCTCCTTCGCCGGCTTCGGCGAGCAGGAGAAGAAGATCGCGGAGTACCGGCGGCGCATCAAATCCTGCGAGCCGGTCGGCGCCTTCGTGAACGAGCAGGTTGCCACCACCAACTTCCTGTTCTGCCACGAGGACGAGAAGACCGGTATCGAGATGGGCCAGAAACTCGGCAACACCTTCAACTACCTGGCCACCCAGCTCATCTCGACCCGCGAGGTCTATTCCTCGCCGTCGTACCAGTCGCTGGGCCTGTTGCCGGCGCTGCGCCGCGCCGCCACCGGCCCCGATGCCAGCGAGCAGCAGACCGAGGGCATGGCCTACGGCGATCCCGCGCGCATCGTCCGTGCGGTGAAGAAGTGGGAGTCGCTGGGCGTCGACTGCATCAACTTCATCCTGAACGCCAACGAGGTCGTACCGCAGGACCAGGTGATGGCGAGCCTGAAACTGTTCGCCAAGGAAGTGATGCCGCACTTCGCAAAGAAGCCGGCCGATGCCGCGGCGGCGGAGTAGCGTCATGCCCCTTTACGGAACGCTCGACATCACCCGATCGCCCGCCGGCCTGCCGACGCTGGCCAACCTCGACACCGAAGCCTGGGCACTGCCCAAGGCCGAGACGATGCAGCTTCTGATCGAGGTGCCGCGGGTCGCGACCGACCGACTGCTGCCCAAGGCCATGCATCCGGCCCTGCCGTCCTACGTCGGCCTCGCCGTCACGAAGTATTCCGACAGCCCCGTCGGTCCGTTCAATCTTGCCATGCTGCGGCTCGGCAGCCGGGCCGGCGCCCATCCCCGTGGCTTTCTGCTGGGTGCCGTCGCCAGCACCGAAGCAGCGGCCAAGGAATTGCGTGCCCGCTGGGGTTTCCCGGTCGAGAGCGGCGAGGTGAAATTCCTGCGCCGGCACGATCGCGTGATGGGCACGGTGAAGAAGGACGGCCGGACCATCCTCGACTGCGCACTCGTCGATCCGCAGCCGGTGTCCGGCACCGACGTGCAGTACATCAACTGGGTGACGGCGGCGAACGCCCCGCTCGATGGCAAGACCCAGCCGATGCTGATCCAGGTCGATCCGAAATACACCTTCCACAAGGCCGAGCGCGGCAAGCCGTTGGTCGGCGCCTTCGATGCTGCGGCGTGGAATGCGCCTGACCTGAAACTGGCCGAGCCGATCGTCGGCACCTGCTGCACCGTCGACACCGACCTGCCGCGCATCCGTTTCGTGATGGATCCGCTGAAGCCGGTGTTCCAGGGCACGCGGCGGATTCGCGAAAGCCGCGCCGACGATTAGTCAGATCTCGATCACGCCCGCGCTGCCGGCGTAGAGCCTTTCCACCAGCGCCTTGCGCCGCTCCAGCGTGGCGCGCTGGTTGATATAGCCCTTGTCGGTGATCTCCTGGCCGTCGATCGACGGCGGCTCGGTCATCAGCAGCGCCCGGCGTACCTGCAACGACGAGCCCTTGCTGTCGGCGTTCATGCGGGCAAGTCCATCGCGCAGGACGGCAACCACCGCAGGATGGGCCAGCAGATCGGCCACTTGCAAACGCGCCTCGGGATCGCCCGCGAGCTGGCGGCAGGCGGCAACGTTGGGGAACCCCAGCAGGCCCACATACGCACGGTCGTGGCCACAGATCACGGCATCCTGCAGCACTGGCGTTGCAGCGGCGATCGCCGTCGTGCGCAGCGTGCCGACCAGCACGAAGGTGCCGCTTGAGAGCTTGAAGTCTTCGACCACACGGCCATCGAAGATCAGACCCTGGCTCGGGTCGGCGGGATCGACGAAGCGGCCGGCGTCGCCGATCTTGTAAAACCCCTCCTCGTCGAACATCGCCGCCGTGAGGTCGGGCCGCTGGAAGTAGCCCGGCGTCACGATCACGCTCTTGAGCCGAAGCTCGTAGCGGCCGTCCTCGCCGGTGGGCACCAGTTTCAGCCGCACCCCGGGGTACGGCAGGCCGATCAGCCCGACGCGGTCGGACGCCCAATGCACGCTGGTCGCCGTCGGCGCCGTTTCGGTCGAGCCCCAGCCCGTGGTGAAGGGGATGCGATAGCCGGTGTGTTTCACTGCCAGCGCTTCCATGCGCTCGTAGAGGTCGTTGGACAGCGTGGCGCCGCCGTAGGAAAGCACGTCGATGTTTTTGAAGAAGCGCTTGGCCAGGCTCTCGTCCCTTTCCAGCGCCGTCGCCAGCATGGCGTAGCCCGCCGGCACGTTGGAGAACGAGGTCGGCGAGATCTCACGCAGGTTGCGCAACGTCTCCTCGAACAGGCCAGGCAACGGCTTGCCGTCATCGATCCAGGTCGTGCCGCCTTCGGCGAGATTGCCCTGGAAGGTCGCGTTGCCGCCCATGGTGTGGTTCCACGGCAGCCAGTCGAGCATCACCGGCGCAGGATCCTCCGGCTTGCGCAGGCGCGCCATGCTCATCATGGCGACGTTGGCGCACATCATTTCCTGCGTGTTGATCACCGCCTTGGGCATGCCGGTGCTGCCCGAGGTGAACAGGAACTTGCCCACCGTTGCGGGCTCGATCATCGCCGCCGACCTGGCCACCGCATCGGTCGCCTTCGCGGCCACCAGTTCGCTCCACGGCAGCGACTGCATCCGAGGCGGCGGCTTGTCGACATGGACCAGCAGCACGCCCTCCAGGTCGAGCGCGGCGAGCGCCCTGGCGTAGATCTCGCCGTTCTGCACGAACACCAGGCCGGGCTTGATGAGGTCGAAAACGTATTTCAGCTTGGCGTGATCCTGGCTCATCACCGAATAGGCCGGCGATACCGGCGCCACCGGCGCACGCGCCTGCATGGCGGCCATTGTGAGCAGCGCGAATTCGATCGAATTCGACGACAGGATCATCACCGGCCTGTCGGGGCCGAAGCCACGGTCGAGCAGCGCCTGGGTCACGGCATCGACCTGCCTCTTCGCATCGGCGTAGGTGACCTTGAGCCATTCCCGGTCCGGCCCGCGCCGCTGCGCCAGCCAGAGTCGGTCGGGCACCTCGGCCGCCCATCTGGCAAGCAGCGCCGGGACGTGCTTCTGGTAGGGCTTCAGCTTGTGGTTCGACTCGAGCACGACGGTGCCGTCGGCGCGGCGTTCGACCTTCACGTCGCGACTGAGGAATTCGATCGGCCTGAAAGGCACACGCATCACGCTGTCCAACGCATTGTCTCCCCTGGAGCTGTCCGCACGCCGAAACCCGGATGCGGCGTCATGCGCGACCGCGCAGGCTGAATGGCCGTTCACATTGCCACTGTTTTCCGCCAGAGTCCGCCGCAGCACAAAGGGAGAGAGCGATGGACTTCGAATACTCGGACCGCAGCAAGGCGCTGCTCGAAACGCTCAATAAATTCATGGACGAGGTCATCTACCCGGCCGAGCCCGTGTATGAGGAGCAGATGGAGAAGGCCAAGGACCGCTGGCAGCTCCCCAAGGTGATGGAAGAATGCAAGGCCGAGGCCAAGAAGCGCGGCCTGTGGAACATGTTCCTGCCGACCGATCGCGAGACCGGCGACACCCACGGCACGATGGGCCTTTCCAACCTCGAATACGCGCCGATCTGCGAAGTACTCGGCCGTTCGTCGATCGCATCGGAATCGGTCAATTGCTCGGCGCCCGACACCGGCAACATGGAAGTGTTCGCCCGCTACGGCACCAAGGAGCACAAGGAGAAGTGGCTGAAGCCTCTGCTGAACGGCGAGATCCGTTCCTGCTTCGCCATGACCGAGCCGGCCGTGGCTTCGTCCGACGCGCGCAACGTCGAGTGCCGCATCGAAGCCGACGGCAACGACTATGTCATCAACGGCCGCAAGTGGTGGTCGTCGGGCATGGGCGATCCGCGCTGCGCCGTCATCATCCTGATGGGCAAGAGCGATCCCAACGCGCCGGCCTACCGCCAGCAGTCGATGATCGTGGTGCCGCGCGACGCCAAGGGCATCAAGATCGTGAAGATGCTGCATGTGTTCGGCTATGACGATGCCCCGCACGGCCATGCCGAAGTCGTCTACGACAACGTCCGCGTGCCCAAGTCGGCCATTCTCCTCGGAGAAGGTCGCGGCTTCGAGATCGCCCAGGGCCGCCTCGGCCCGGGCCGCATCCATCACTGCATGCGTGCGATCGGCGTCGCCGAGCGGGCGCTCGAGATGGCGATCAAGCGCTCCAAGAGCCGCGTCGCCTTCGGCCAGCGCATCTCGGAGATGGGCGTGACCAAGGCCCATGTCGCAGACATGCGCATGGAAATCGACATGGCCCGCCTGCTGGTCTTGAAGGCCGCGTGGGCGATGGACAAGTTCGGCAACAAGGAAGCCCGCCAGCAGATCGCCATGATCAAGGTGGCGGTGCCCAACATCACCTCCAAGGTGGTCGACCGCTGCCTCCAGCTCCATGGCGCCGGCGGCGTCTCCCAGGTGTTCAAGCTGGCCAGCATGTACGCCCACCAGCGCACCCTGCGCCTGGCCGACGGTCCCGACGAGGTCCATCGCGACCAGGTCGGCCGTCTCGAGATCGCCAAATACAATTAGGTTGGCACAACTAACCGCCGCTTGACGGACGGATACCGGGCGCGATCCTTCGGGGTCGCGCCCTTCTCTTTGGTCCTTGGCGCATAGGGAGAACTTCGTGGAAAGCCCGCCGCCGAAATCGCAGCACATCAGCGACCATCTCGCCAACGAGCGCACGGCGCTCGCCTGGATCCGCACGGCAATCGCCGTGATGACGCTGGGCGTCGCCATCAATCGCTTCAGCCTGTTCCTTCTCGAATTCCATCAAGTGGTTCCGGGCGGACGGGCAATGAACCGGCATGCCGAGACCGTCGGCATTGGCCTGGTCGTGCTGGGCATCGTGCTGATGTGCGGCGGCGCCTGGCACTACCTTCGGGTGGCGAAGGCCATCGATCGGGAGGACTTCCGGCCCGGCCGCTCCGCCATCCTGCTGACCGCAGCTGCGGTCCTGGCGATCGGCGGCAGCGCCCTGGTTTGGCTGTTTGCCGCCTAAGCCCCGCTGGAATTTGGACCCAGTGGCTGCGCCGGCGCGGCGGGCCCGTCGGGCTGGCGCAGCAGGTCGGCTTCCGGCGTGCCGGCTTCGTAGGCGGCCGCCATGGCTTCGGGATCGAACGCCACGCCGATCGGATTCTTCCGGAACGAGTCGGTGAGGAAGTAGGCCGCGGCCTCCGCCTTGGTGGCATAGGCATCGACCTGAAGTTCAACCGAATTGCCGTCGGGATCGCTGTAGTAGAGCGACACCGTGGGCCCATGATGGATCGGCCGGTACGGTTCGATGCCAAGCGCCTTCAGCCGGCGCCAGGTCGCCAGCAACTGGCCGAGATTGGCGAAGGTGTAGGCGACATGGGCCAGCCCCCAGCTGCGTGGCTCGGGTGCCTGCAGACCGGCGATGTTCACGATCGCCAGCCGGTGATGTTCGTCGTCGTAGGTCAGGAAGCAGATGAAATCGTCGCGGTGCACGATCCGCATGGCCAGTACCGCGCGATACCACTCGATCATCGGTGCTGCGTTCGCCGAACGCAGTACGAAATGGGCGAACAGCGCCGGCGCGATCGGCCGGGTGTCGAGCGTACGCCGGCTGCGCGAGGCGGAATCGAGAACGGTGTCCATGGGCGACCTCCAGAGCCCCAACATACCCTCGGAATCCGCAGGGGCAGGTCTTGAATTATAACTAACTGACGAGTAAGTTAGTTATATGAGACCCGCCAAACAGCGCCGCGCCCCCACCGAACGGCCGCAGGAAATCCTCGACGCGGCCCTCGCGCTGTTTGTCGAAAAGGGCTTTGCCGGTACGCGCCTCGACGATGTCGCCGAACGCGCCGGCCTGTCCAAGGCCGCGATCTACCTCTACTTCGACGACAAGACGGCACTGTTCCTGGGGGTCGTCCGCCATGCCGTGGCCAGCAATCTCGGTACCGTCGAGACCATGCTTGCCGCCCATCGCGGACCGGTGGCGGCGATCATCCCGCGCATCCTCGAGTTCATGGCAGGCCGCATCGAGGACACGCCGATGGCGTCCATCGGCAAGATCGTGATCTCGGAATCCCGCGCCTTCCCCGAGATCGGCCGCTTCTATCTCGACGAAGTGATCGGCCGCGGCCTGCGCCTGTTCGAAGGGCTGATCGCGCGCGGCATCGCCCAGGGCGAGTTCCGCAAGGTCGATCCTGCCCTGACCGTGCGGTCGCTGATCGGCGCCATGCTGCTGGGCGGCCTGTGGCACACGGTGTTCGAACCGATCGGCGCGGAGAAGCTCGATGTCCGTGCGCTGGCCCGCCATCACGCCGACCTGATGCTGCATGCGCTGCGGCCGATGCCGGAAGCGCCGTCATGAAGCGGAGCCCCCTGATCGCCGTTGTGGCCATCGCCGCAGCACTGCTCGTCACCTACGGCATGTGGGGCGACCGTGCCCTCGCGCTGCTCGGCCTCGGCCCCGACCAGGCGCGCTACCTTGGCTATGTCGAAGGCGAGACCAGCCTGATTGCGCCGCCGGTTGCCGGCCGGCTGATCGAACGGCCGGTCGAGCGCGGCAGCCTGGTGAAGAAGGGCGACCGGCTGTTCGTGATCGATCCGACGCTTGCGCGGGCCGAGGTCGCGCGAGCGGAAGCGATGCTGTCCGAGGCCACGGCGCGACACCGGAACCTGCTGACCGGCAAGCGGCCGGAGGAGCAGGACGTGATCAGGGCGCAGCAACGCGAGGTGGCGGCCGCCCTCGTGCAGGCCGAGTCGGAACTCAAGCGCCAGAGCGAACTGGTGGCGCGCCGGATCTCGACCCAGCAGGCCTACGAGGCGGCCGATGCCCAGGTGCGCCAGCTGCGCGCGCGCGCCGCCTCGCTCGACGCCCAGGAAAAGGTCGGCGACCTCGCCGCCCGACAATCCGAGATCGCCGCGGCCGCGGCTCTGATCGAACAGGGCCAGGCCAGCCTCGAACAGGCGCGGCAGCGGCTCGACGACGTGATGCCGGTGGCGCCGGAGGACGCGCTGGTCGAGAACACGTTCTTCAATGTCGGCGAGTGGGTGGCGGCCGGTTCGCCCGTCGTCTCGCTGCTGCCGCCGTCGCGCGTCAAGCTGCGCTTCTTCGTGCCCGAGGAAGAGGTGGCGCAGGCGAAAGCCGGCAGGCAGGTCGCCTTCACCTGCGATGGCTGCCCGGCCGGCCTGAGGGCCACCATCATCTATGTCTCGCCGCGGGCCGAGTTCACCCCGCCCGTCATCTACTCCCAGAGCGCGCGGACCAAGCTGGTGTTCCTGGTCGAAGCGCGGCCGGCGTCACCGGCGCCGCCGCTGCCGCCGGGCCTGCCGGTGGCGGTCGAACCCTTCGGGCCGGCACCGTGACGCCGGCGATCGACGTCCACGATCTCGTCAAGCGTTACGGCCCACGCACCGTCGTCAATCGCTTCAGCCTGGCCGTCGAGCAGGGGCGCATCTGCGGCTTCCTTGGCCCCAACGGCTCGGGCAAGACCACGACCTTGCGCATGATCTGCGGCCTGCTGACGCCCGACGGCGGCGGCGGCACCTGCCTCGGCTACGACCTCGTGCGCGACCGCGAGGAGATCAAGCGCCAGACCGGCTACATGACGCAGCGCTTCGGCCTCTACGAGGATCTCACCATCCGCGAGAACCTGGAGTTCGTGGCCCGCGTCTACGGCCTCGATCGCGTCCGCGAACGCGTCGATCGCTCGCTCGAGCGGCTCGACCTCACGACCCGCCAGCACCAGCTCGCCGGCGCCCTGTCGGGCGGCTGGAAGCAGCGGCTGGCGCTGGCGGCGTGCGTGCTGCACGAACCCAGGCTGCTGTTGCTCGACGAGCCGACGGCCGGCGTCGATCCCAAGGCACGGCGCGCCTTCTGGGACGAGATCCACGCCTATGCCGCCAGCGGCATCACCGTACTGGTCTCGACCCACTACATGGACGAGGCCGAGCGCTGTCACGAGATCGCCTACATCGCCTACGGCGAGTTGATGGCGCGCGGCACCGCCGACGAAATCGTCCGGCACTCGGGCCTCTCCGCCGTCATCGCCACCGGCCCGGGCGCCGACCGGCTGGCCGTGAAGCTGCGCGATGCACCGGGCGTCAGCGCCGCCGCGGCATTCGGTGCCGCACTGCACGTCTGCGGCCCCGACCGTATGGCGCTGGAGCGCGCCATCGAACCGTACCGCACCGACTCCAGCATCGTCTGGCAGGAGGCCGCGCCGACGCTGGAGGACATCTTCATCCATCTCATGGGAACGGCGCGCGACAACGCGCCCGGCGCCTGACCATGCGCTGGCTCGTCGCGCGGCGCGGTTTCTGGACCCGGCTCGGCGCCATCGTCGGCAAAGAGGTGCTGCAGCTCCGCCGCGACCGGCTCACCTTCGCCATGATGTTCGGCATGCCGATCATGCAGCTTCTGCTGTTCGGCTACGCCATCGACACCGACCCGCGCAACCTGCCGACCGCGGTGATCGCTGCCGACCAGAGCCAGATCACGCGCAGCGTTCTTTCCGCGCTCGCCAACACCGGCTACATGCGATTCACGCATCGTCCCGCCTCCGAGGAGGAGGCGAATTCGCTCCTGCAACGGGGCGAGGTGCAATTCGTCGTCACCATTCCCTCCGACTTCACCCGCCGGCTGGTGCGCGGCGAGCGGGCGCAGGTCCTGATCGATGCCGACGCCACCGATCCGCTGGCGGCGTCGGGTCCGCTGGCGGCCGCCGGACCCGCCATCAACCAGGCACTTGCCCGCGACTTCGTCGGCCCGTTGGCCGGCCTGCGCAAACGATCCGATTCCGTCGAGCTGGTGATCCAGCGCCGCTACAATCCCGAGGGCAAGTCGCGACTGAACATCGTGCCGGGGCTGCTGGCGGTGATCCTCACCATGACCATGGTGATGATGACGGCGCTGGCCGTCACCCGCGAGCGCGAGCGCGGCACCATGGAGAACCTGCTGGCCATGCCGGTGCGGCCGATCGAGGTCATGATCGGCAAGATCGCGCCCTACATCGTCATCGGCGCGGTGCAGGTGGCGGTCATCCTGATCGTCTCGTGGCTACTGTTCGACGTCGGGGTCGAGGGCAGCCTGGCGCTGTTCTGCCTCGGTACCGCACTGTTCATCACCGTGAACCTCGCCATCGGCTTTACCATCTCGACGCTGACCCAGAACCAGCTCCAGGCGATGCAGGCCTCGTTCTTCATGATGCTGCCGTCGATCCTGCTGTCGGGCTTCATGTTCCCGTTCCGCGGCATGCCGATATGGGCGCAATGGCTGGGCGAGACGCTACCAGCCACGCATTTCATGCGCATCGTGCGCGGCGTGATGCTGAAGGGCGCCGACATCGGCGACGTCTCGGCCCAGCTTGTCACGCTGGTTGCCATGCTGCTGATCGTCTCGACGCTGGCGATCAGCCGCTACAAGGTGACACTCGACTAGGGCGTGGACTCATAAGTTCTAAGCCAGAGGCGTGTTGCGGCGAGCAAG
>CALDNT010000126.1 GCA_937915145.1 uncultured Reyranella sp. | reverse complement strand
GATTTTCTCCGAAAATCCTGTGGGATCAAGGAGTTAGGCGAAAAATAGGGTGCGGGAGGCCTGCCATGGCCGTACCGCGCCGCCCAGCAGAGAGGGGCAGTAATGGCTAAAAAGATCCAAGCCTACGTCAAGCTGCAAGTGCCGGCCGGCAAGGCCAATCCGTCGCCGCCGATCGGGCCGGCGCTTGGTCAGCAGGGCGTCAACATCATGGAATTCTGCAAGCAGTTCAACGCCCGTACCCAGAAGATGGACGCCGGCATGCCGATCCCGGTGGTCATCACCGTGTTCCAGGATCGCAGCTTCACCTTTGTCACCAAGACGCCGCCGGTCAGCTTCTTCCTCAAGAAGGCAGCCGGCATCGAGGCGGGTGCCAAGACGGTGGGCACGCAGATCGTCGGCAAGGTGACGACGGCACAGGTCAGGGAGATCGCCGAGCAGAAGATGCCCGATCTCAATTGCGATTCAGTCGAGTCGGCAATGGCCCAGATCGTGGGCTCTGCCCGCTCGATCGGTCTCCAGGTGGTGGAGTAACGCCATGAGCCGGGGCAAGCGATACACGACGGCGTCGACCACGGTCGACCGCGACAAGCTCTACGGTCTCGAAGAGGCGGTGAAGATCGTCAAGGCGAACGCCAAGGCGAAATTCGACGAGACCATCGAAGTCGCCATGAATCTGGGCATCGACCCGCGCCACGCCGATCAGGCGGTACGCGGCATGATTGCCCTGCCCAACGGCACCGGCAAGTCGGTGCGCGTGGCGGTGTTCGCACGCGGTGCCAAGGCAGACGAGGCCAAGGCTGCGGGTGCCGATCTGGTCGGTGCCGAGGATCTGGCCGAGAAGATTACGGCCGGCGAAATGAATTTCGAGCGTTGCGTCGCCACCCCTGACATGATGGGTGTGGTCGGCCGGTTGGGCAAGGTTCTGGGTCCGCGCGGCCTGATGCCGAACCCCAAGCTCGGGACGGTCACGCAGGATGTCGCGACCGCGGTCAAGGCCGCCAAGGCCGGCTCGATCGAATTTCGCGCCGAGAAGGCTGGCATCGTTCATGCAGGTGTTGGCAAGGCCTCGTTCAGCGAAGAGGCAATCACGGCCAACGTCAAGGCGCTGATCAGTGCGATCAACCGGGCCAAGCCGGCCGGCGCCAAGGGGACTTTCATCAAGAAGGTCTCGCTGAGTTCCACGATGGGTCCGGGCATCAAGCTCGACCCCGCCAGCGCGCTCGCCTGAAGCGCCGGCAAGAGAGTTTTTGAGATTCCATCACCGGTTTCGGCCGGCGGTGGAGGGAGCGAAGAGACCGCAAGGTTTCGAGTTCCACCTGTCCGAGACCGCCGGTGCTTCGTCTTCCGCGCTTATGCAAGGAGGACGGGCCTAAAGGGGAAACCCGCCAGCGCAGACGGGGGCAAGGGAATCGACGCTGCACTTGAATGTGCGCGCACGCGCCTGAACTTCCGGGGCAGTCGAACCGGACCGCAAGGTCTCCGTTCGCGCTAACCCGCTAACGGAGGCTGCGTGGTCTGAACGCAGCCGGCCCCATCCGGATCCTCCGGGTTGGGCCATAGTTGGAGAAAGCCGTGAATCGTTCGGAAAAGGCCGAGGCGATCGTCGAGCTGAACCGTACCTTCAAAGACGCAAACCTGATGGTGATCACTCGCCAGTCCGGTTTGACCGTCGAGGAGGTCACGGACCTGCGTCGCAAGATCAGGGCAGCCGGCGCGAGCTACAAGGTCACGAAGAATAGGCTCACGCTGCGTGCCCTCGAGGGTACGCCCTTCACGGCGCTCGGCCCCATGTTCACGGGTCCGACCGCCATCGCCTACTCCAAGGATCCGGTTGCTGCGGCAAAGGTCGTTGCGGCCTTTGCCAAGGGCAACGAGAAGCTGAGCATCGTCGGCGGTGCGTTGGATGGCAACCTTCTGGACGTCGCTGGCGTCCAGGCGTTGGCCACGCTGCCGTCCCTCGATGCTCTGCGCGGCAAGATCATCGGTCTACTGCAGGCTCCGGCGACCAAGATCGCCGGCGTGCTTGCAGCACCCGCGGGTCAGCTCGCTCGTGTGTTCGCAGCATACGGAGCCAAGGAAGACGGCGCGAAGGCGGCGTAAGTCAGTCGTCAACCAATCGACATCACGATTATCGAAGTTCAGGTTATCAGGAGACAGACAATGGCCAATCTAGAGAAGCTGGTCGAAGAGCTTTCGACCCTGACGGTCCTCGAGGCCGCCGAGTTGAGCAAGTTGCTTGAGACGAAGTGGGGCGTCAGCGCCGCCGCTCCGGTTGCGGTTGCAGCCGCTGGCGCCGCCGCCGCTCCGGTCGAGGTGAAGGACGAGTTCAACGTCATTCTTGCCGCCGCCGGCGACAAGAAGATCAACGTCATCAAGGCAGTGCGCGAGATCACCGGTCTCGGCCTCAAGGAGGCCAAGGACCTGGTCGAAGCCGCCCCGAAGGCCGTCAAGGAAGGCGTGCCGAAGGCCGATGCCGAGAAGCTCAAGGCCAAGCTCGAGGCCGAAGGCGCGAAAGTCGAACTCACCTGAGGTGTTTCCGGCCGGGCCGGCTTCCTTCGGGAGGCCGGCCCGTTCGGGCCTCTTCTCCGAGCGGACGTAACCGTCCGTTCCGACAAGTGGCCCGCTGCGACGGATGGGGCGAACGGCTGGCGGGCCGGGCGCTCCGAGAAAGCAGTGGGTATTTTCTCCGCCCTTGAACCTTCGAGGACGCAGGATGGCCACGGCCTTCAACACGCGCAAACGGATTCGTCGTTTCTTCGGCCACATTGAATCGGTGGCGCCGATGCCGAACCTCATCGAGGTTCAGAAGTCGTCTTACGAGACCTTCCTGCAGCGGATGATTCCGGCGGCCAAGCGCACGCAATCCGGCCTCCAGGAGGTCTTCCGCGGTGTGTTCCCGATCAAGGACTTCGCCGAGCGCTCGAGCCTCGAATTCGTGAAGTACGAATTCGAAGAGCCGAAGTACGACGTCGAGGAATGCCAGCAGCGCGGGATCACCTACGCCGCGCCCCTCAAGGTCACGCTCCAGCTCGTGGTGTGGGACATCGACGAGGAAGCCGGCTCGCGCTCGATCCGCGACATCAAGGAGCAGGATGTCTACATGGGCGACATGCCGCTCATGACCGACAACGGCACCTTCATCGTGAACGGCACCGAGCGCGTGATCGTCTCGCAGATGCACCGCTCGCCGGGTGTTTTCTTCGACCATGACAAGGGCAAGACCCACAGTTCGGGCAAGTACCTGTTCGCCGCGCGGATCATTCCCTACCGCGGCTCCTGGCTCGACTTCGAGTTCGACGCCAAGGACCTCATCCATGTGCGCATCGACCGCCGCCGCAAGATCCCGGTGACGACACTGCTGCTTGCGCTCGACAACGACGCGACCGCCAAGAAGCGTACCGCCGCCGTCGCCAAGGGCCAGCAGCTCGATCCCGCCGAGGCGCAGGGACTGTCGCCGGAGGAGATCCTCGCGGCGTTCTACGGCCAGGTGATCTACAAGCGCGAGAAGGACGGCTGGAATACGCCATTCGACGGCGATTCGATGAAGGGCGTCAAGCTCACGCATGATCTGGTGAACGGCAAGACCGGCAAGTCGGTAGCCGAGGCCGGTGCCAAGATGACGCCGCGCCTGCTCGCCCGGCTCAAGGAACAGGGCCTCAAGGAGATGCGCGTTTCGCCTGAGGAACTGCTCGGGCGCTATGCCGCGGTCGACATCATCAACGAGAAGACCGGCGAGATCTACGTCGAGGCCGGCCAGGAGATCACCCAGGCGGTCCTCGACTTGTTCGAAGAGGTCGACATCGATCTTCTTCCGACGCTGGCGATCGATCACGTCAATGTCGGTCCCTATATCCGAAACACGCTGGCGGCCGACAAGAACTCGAACCGGGAAGAGGCGCTGCTCGACATCTATCGCGTCATGCGCCCGGGCGAGCCGCCGACGATCGACCAGGCCGAGACCCTGTTCCAGGGACTGCTGTTCGATCTCGATCGTTATGATCTCTCGCCAGTCGGTCGGGTGAAGATGAACATGCGGCTGGACTTCGATGGCGTGCCAGACACGCAGCGCACGCTGCGCCGCGAGGACATCCTGTCCGTCGTCAAGGTTCTCCATGGTCTCAAGGACGGCCGTGGCGAAATCGACGACATCGATCACCTCGGTAACCGCCGCGTCCGTTCGGTCGGCGAACTGATGGAAAATCAGTACCGCGTCGGCCTGCTGCGCATGGAGCGCGCGATCCGCGAGCGCATGAGTTCGATCGATATCGACACGGTGATGCCGCACGACCTGATCAATGCCAAGCCGGCGGCGGCGGCGGTGCGCGAGTTCTTCGGCTCCAGCCAGCTCAGCCAGTTCATGGACCAGACCAATCCGCTGTCGGAAGTGACGCACAAGCGTCGCCTCTCGGCGCTTGGACCAGGCGGCCTGACGCGCGAGCGTGCCGGCTTCGAGGTGCGCGACGTGCATCCGACGCATTACGGCCGCATCTGCCCGATCGAGACGCCGGAAGGCCCGAACATCGGCCTCATCAACTCGCTTGCGACCTACGCGCGCGTCAACCAGTACGGCTTCATCGAAAGCCCGTACCGCAAGGTCGTGAGCGGGCGCGTCGGCGACGAGGTTGTCTATCTTTCGGCGATGGAGGAGGGTCGCTATACGGTCGCCCAAGCCAACGCCGAGGTCGACGCCAAGGGCAAGTTCGTGTCGGAGCTGGTGCAGTGCCGCAAGGGCGGCGAGTACATCCTCGGTCGGCCGGAGACGATCGATTTCGTCGACGTGTCGCCGAAACAGATCGTCTCGGTCGCCGCGGCGCTGATCCCGTTCCTCGAGAACGACGACGCCAACCGCGCGTTGATGGGCTCCAACATGCAGCGCCAGGCGGTTCCGCTCATCCAGGCCGAAGCGCCGCTGGTCGGTACCGGCATGGAGGAAGTGGTGGCCCGCGACTCCGGCGTCGCCATTGCGGCACGCCGTACCGGCATCGTCGACCAGGTCGACGCCATGCGCATCGTGGTTCGTGCGACCGAGGACTTCGGCGCCGACCGGCCGGCGGTCGACATCTACAACCTGCTGAAGTTCCAGCGCTCCAACCAGAGCACCTGCATCACCCAGAAGCCGCTCGTGAAGGTCGGCGACCAGGTGAAGAGGGGTGACATCGTGGCCGACGGTCCGTCGACCCGGGACGGCGAGCTGGCGCTCGGGCGCAACGTGCTCGTCGCGTTCATGCCGTGGAATGGCTACAACTTCGAGGACTCGATCCTGCTCTCCGAGCGCATCGTGCGCGATGACGTCTTCACCTCGATCCACATCGAGGAGTTCGAGGTCATGGCCCGCGACACCAAGCTGGGTCAGGAGGAAATCAGCCGCGACATTCCCAACGTCGGCGAGGAAGCCCTCAAGAACCTCGACGAGGCGGGCATCGTCTACATCGGCGCCGAGGTGAATGCCGGCGACATCCTGGTGGGCAAGGTGACGCCCAAG
>CALDNT010000125.1 GCA_937915145.1 uncultured Reyranella sp. | reverse complement strand
CTCGAGGCCGGCGCCGACATCCAGGCACCATCCGACATGATGGACGGCCGCATCGGTGCCATCCGCGCGGCACTCGACGGCAAGGATCTCATCCATGCCCAGATCATGTCCTACGCCGCCAAATACGCCTCGGCTTTCTACAATCCGTTCCGCGACGCCATCGGCAGTTCGGGGGCCCTGAAGGGCGACAAGAAGACTTATCAAATGGACTATGCCAACTCCGACGAGGCGCTGCGCGAAGTGGGCCTCGACATCGAGGAAGGCGCCGACATGGTGATGGTCAAGCCCGGCCTGCCCTATCTCGATATCGTGCATCGCGTGAAGGAAAGTTTCGGCGTGCCGACCTACGCCTATCAGGTGAGCGGTGAGTACGCGATGCTGCGGGGCGCCGCCGACCGCGGCTGGCTCGACTGGAACAAGGTGCTGATCGAAACGCTCACCGGCTTCAAGCGCGCCGGCTGCGACGGCATCCTGACCTACGGCGCGGTCGACGCGGCGCGATTGCTCAAGTCGAGATGAAGGAACGACCGTCGGCGCGCCTGGTCCTGCTCGACCCGCAGGACCGCCTGTTTCTGTTCAATGTCCACGATCCGAAGGTGTTCGATCCGGCCAACCCGTTCTTCGATCCTTTCTGGGTGATGATCGGCGGCATGGTCGACCCCGGTGAGGATTTCGCCCAGGCCGCCGTTCGCGAAGCCGGCGAGGAGACCAAGCTACCCATCATTGGCACACCGCAGTGGGTATGGACGCGCGAGCGCCGCATGAGCTGGCGCGGCACCGACGTGATGCACCGGGAGCGCTTCTTCCTTGCCCGCACCGATCGGACGACGGTCGATACCTCCGGTCTCGACGAAAAGGAACGGCTCTGGACCCTCGGTCACCGTTGGTGGACAGCCGACGAGATTGCGAAGTCGAGCGAACACTTCGAGCCGCGCGATCTCGGCGCGCGCTTGATGACCCTGCTGCGCGACGGCCCGCCGAAAGAGCCGCTCACGATCGACTAGCGCCCGCTCCGGCGCCGAGCATTTTCCGCACCTCCGCGAACGCCATCATGTCGCGCATCCAGGCGAACGAGCCGTCGTCCTTCATGGCGCGGCCCGCGTTGACGAACGCCGCAAGCGCCAACCGCGAGAGTGCACCGCCGACGCTGATACGCTTCGCACCAGCGTCGGCCAGCTGCGCCGCCGAAATCGAAGGATCGAGCCAACCGGTAACCACGTTGAACGGTCTCTTCAGGACGCTCGTGACATGGCGCACTTCGTCGAGGTTGCGCAGGCCGGGAGCGTAGAGCACGTCGGCGCCGGCCGCTTCGTAGGCCTGCAGGCGACGAATGGTATCGGCCATGTCGTTGCGTCCGTGCAGCAGGTTCTCGGCCCGGGCCGTGAGCAGGAACGGCACTGGCAGCGAATGGGCGAGATCGGCTGCAGCCCGCACGCGCGCCACCGCCAGATCGAAATCGTAGATCGGGCTTGTCGCATCGCCCGTGGAGTCCTCGATCGAGCCGCCGACGGCACCAGCCTCGGCGGCAAGCCCGATCGCCTCGGCGGCAGCAGCGGGCGCATCGGCAAAGCAGTTCTCCAGATCGACATTGACGGGAAGGTCTGTTGCCTCGGCGATGGACCGGCAATTGGCGATCACCTCCGCCCGGCTGACGGCGCTATCGGCGCGACCCAGCATGTTGGCGAGCCCAAGGCTGGTGGTGGCCAGCGCCTCGAAGCCCAGCGCGGCCAGCAGCCTGGCCGTGCCTGCGTCCCACGGGTTGGGAATGATGAAGGCTCCGGGCCGCTCATGCAGGGCACGAAAGGCGGCGGCTTTCTCCGCTTGGCTACGCATGGTGTCTCTCCTCGTTCGGGCGAATCCAGTTCGCCGAAAGTCGCTGTCGCGCTATCAACTGTAAAATGCATAGTCTTTCTGACTATCATTTGGATTCCTGATCCATGAATATCGATGAAATTCAGACCTTTCTCGCCATCGCCGAACTCGGCGGCTTCACCCAGGCCGGACACCGGTTGCACCGTTCGCAACCGGCCATCAGCCGCCGCCTCGCCCTTCTGGAGGGCGAACTCGGCGCGCCGATGTTCGAGCGTATCCGTGGCGGGGTCCGGCTGACCGAAGCAGGCCGCGCCTTCCTGCCCCATGCCGAAGCAGCCGTTGCAGCGCTCAAGGACGGCAGCGAGGCGGTGCAAGAGCTGAAGACCGGGCTGCGCGGCGCGATCTCGCTGGCGCTCGTCGGCACCCTTGCCGACACCCATATCATCGACGCGCTGCACCGTTTCGCCAGGAGATCACGCGATGTGCGGCTCGAACTCCGCACGGCGTCGAGTGCCGAGGTGACCAACCTGGTGCGGCGCGGCGAGGCCACATTGGGATTGCGCTACTTCGCCAGCAACCATCGCGACCTCGTCTCGCAGGATGCCGGTGGCGAGGCCATGTTGGTTGTTTCGGCGCCCGACCATCGTCTGGCCGGACGTCGCGTGCGTCACGCGCGCGCGCTCGAGGGCGAGCGCTGGATCGGCTTTCCGCCGGTGCCCGAGGAGCGCGATTCCTCGGGTCACGTTCTGGCGCGCCAGTTGATCCGGGCCGGGCTGGACGCCGCCGACGTCACTCTGATCGACAGCCTGACGGCACAGAAGCGCCTGGCCCAGGCAGGCTTCGGCCTGGCGCTGGTGCCGGAAAGCAGCGTGCGCGACGAGCTGCGCCAGGGTGCCCTGGTGGTGCTGGACATCCCGGCGATGCGCACCACCATCCCGATCACCGCCATCCATCGCCGAACCGGCTATCTCAGCCCGGCAGCCAAGGCGCTGCTCGCGCTGCTGACCGCAGGCTAGCTGCGAGGATGCATGCGTCACCCACGATCAAGGTCTCTGGCCCCGTGTCACCCGCGTTCGAAGAACCTTGCCACCACGTCGTCGCTCCAGGGACGGTCGTGCCCGGTCCCGTGGAAGCCGACATGCCCCCCGGACTCGGGCAGCAAGGGTACCAGCGCCCTGTTCGCCGCCCAATCATAGTTGCGATGGAGCGCGGCCGGGATCCACGGATCGTCGCCCGCGCCCAGGATCAGAGTCGGCACGCAGATGCCTGGCATGAACCGCACGGGCTTGCAGCGCTCGTAGTAATCCTCGGAGCCGGCGAAGCCATGGCGCGGAGCGATGAAGACGTCGTCGTACTCCCAGATCGACCTCGATCCCAGGATCGCCGCGCGTTCACCGGTGGAGAGCGAGGCGCCCGCACCCGTCGCCTCGCGCTTCATCTCGCCGAGGAGGTGGCGGTGGTAGATGGCATTGCGCGGCCGCATCATGCGGACGCAGGTGGCCGACAGGTCGATCGGCGCGCACACCGTGGCGGCGGCCAGGAGAGGTGACGATGCCCCTTCCTCGCCGAGATACTTCAGCAGCATCGCGCCGCCCAGCGAGTAGCCGACCGCCATTACGCCATCGCGCCGCAGATCGTCCGGCAGAAGCGCCAGAAGCGCCCGGAAGTCCTGGCTGCGGCCGGCATAGTAGTGACCGCCGCACAACGGGCGCGACGGCCCGGCGCCGCGCAGGTTGAGCCGCAACACGCGGTGACCCCGGTCGAGCAGCAGCCGCGCCTGGCTGCGGATGTACTGGCTGTCCTCGCTGCCGGTCAGACCGTGGATCAGCACGACGAGCGGGGCGTCCGGCTTCGGCGTCGCCGGCCGGTGCAGCATGGCCAGCAGCGTATCGCCGGTGCCGTCGGCCAGTGGAAGCCGCAGCCGCTCGCCGGCATGCGGCCCGAGATCGACCACGCCGCCGCGCAGACGATTGGCCAGCGTCTGCAGGTCGCCACCCCACCACGGAAAGCGCGGTCGGAACGGCGGGAAATCCGGGGAAGCGATGGACGGCGGCACGGCCAGACCTTATTCACGGCCGGCACCAAGATGGCAACGCCCGTACCCTCGCCTCGATCAGCAGCCCTCGGCGTCGCCTATGCCGTGGCCGCCGCAACTCTCTTCAGCACGGCCGGCGTCATCGTGCGGCGGATCGATCTGCCGGCCTGGGATATCTCGTTCTGGCGCTCGGCGTTCCTTGTCGCTGCCCTGCTGCCGCTTTTGGTCTGGCAGCGCCGCCGCCTGTGGATCGACGTGCGCAACGCCGGCCCCGCCCTGCTGTTGAGCGCTCTGCTGCTCGCCGGCAGTTTCGTGTCCTTCATTCTCGCGTTGGGCCTGGCGCCGGTCGCCAACGTGCTGATCATGTTCGGCGCCACGCCTTTCATCACCGCACTCGCTGCACGGCTATTCCTCGGCGAGCCCCTGCACCGCCACACCTTGTTGGCAATGGCTGCCGCCGTCGTGGGCCTCGCCCTGTCGGTCGCCGGTTCGCTGCAGGCCGGCGTCCTTGCCGGCATGGCGGTGGCCGGCATCGTCGTGCTGTGCATGAGCGGCAACTACGTGGTCGTTCGCCACCGCCGCGATGTCGGCATGGCTCCCGCGATCTGGCTGGCCGGGCTTATTTCCGGCCTGATCGCGCTTCCCTTCGCCCAACCCGAAACGCTCGCCTGGTCGCAAGTGCCATGGCTGCTGGCCCTGAGCCCGGGTCAACTCGGCTGCGGGCTGCTGCTTTACATGGCGAGCCTCCGGCGCATTCCGGCCGGCCGCGCCGCCCTGCTCGGCCTGCTCGAGCTCGTGCTCGGGCCGGTCTGGGTCTGGGCCTTCGACGGCGAGCGCCCCGGCAATCTCACTCTGCTTGGTGGTGCCATCGTCATCGGGGCCGCTGCCGCCAATGTATGGCTGGATTCGCGACGCCCCGCTGGCTAGGAACCCTCCATGCGAACCGCCATGTCGGCCGCCATCGCGATGCTTTTTCTAACGCTGGTGCACCGGGCGGTCGCCGAGCCTGTGTCCTCGCTGGCCGATGGCCGAACCGGACGCATCGAGTTCCGGTCGGTGACGCCGGGAGGACCGACCGAACTCGTCCGCAGAACCTATCCGGCGGCGGGAACGGTGGTCTCCGGTACCCTCGTTCTGCCGCAGGCCGCCGAGGGCCCCGTGCCGGCGATGGTCATCGCCCACGGCAGCGGCGGCATCCTGAAAGGCCGCGAAGATGCCTGGGCAGCGCGCCTGAACGCGCTCGGCATCGCCACTTTCGTCGTCGACAGTTTTGCACCACGTGGCCTGCAGTCGACCTCCCGCGACCAGGCCCGGCTGTCGACCATGGCCAATCTGGCCGATGCGCTGGCTGCACTTCGGCTGCTTGCGTCCCACCCGCGCATCGATCCGGCGCGGATCGGCGTGATGGGTTTTTCGCGCGGCGGACAGGTTGCTCTCTACAGTGCGCTGGAGCCGCTGCGGCGCGGCGTCATCGACGACGACCTCCGCTTCGCGGCCCACGTCGCCCTCTATCCCTCCTGCAGCATTCTCTATCGGGCGGCAGCAGTGAGCGGCGCACCGGTCCTCATGCTGCTCGGCGGCTCCGACGACTACACTCCCGCAGCCGCCTGCCACGCCTATTCCGACTGGTTTGCCGCCAAGGGCGCTGCGGTCCGGGTCGTCACCTACAGCGGCGCGCACCATGATTTCGACATCCCCGATCCGCCGCACTTCCTGCCCGCCCTGCAGAGCGCCCGCGGATGCAACGCCGAAGTCGAGGTCGACAACGGCGCCGTGCGGCGACTCGACACCGGCGAGCGGCTGCGCGATCCGGCGGCGATCTCGGCCTACTTCCGCGCCTGCATGCAGCGCGGCGCGACGGTCGGCGGCGATCCGGCGGCCCTGGCGCGCGCCGAAGCCGACATTGCGACCTTCCTGCGCGGGGCCTTCAGCTTGCCGGTGCGGTAACCATCACCAACGTCCGGCTGGATTCGTGGCGGTCCACTGGCTAAGAACCGCATATGACCCAGAATGGCACCAAAGGCCCCCTGTCGGGCATCGTCGTCGTCGACCTCTCCCGCATCCTGGCCGGCCCCTACTGCACCCTGCTGATGGCCGAGATGGGCGCGCGGGTGATCAAGGTCGAACCGCCCAAGGGCGGCGACGATGCGCGCGCCTACGGGCCCTTCATCAAGGGCAAGTCGACATATTTCGCCTCGGTCAATCGCGGCAAGGAAAGCATCGCGCTCGATCTCAAGAGTGACGCCGACCGCGCGATCTTCGAGAAGCTTCTCGCCAAGGCCGATGTGGTGGTCGAGAACTTCCGACCCGGCACGATGGAGAAACTCGGCTACGGCTGGGAAACGCTGCATGCGAAATACCCCAAGCTGATCTATGCCGCGGCATCCGGCTTCGGCCACAGCGGCCCCAATTCCAAGGACCCCGCCTACGACATGGTCATGCAGGGCATGGGCGGCATCATGAGCATCACCGGCAATGAAGGGCAGCCGCCGTCGCGGGTCGGCATGTCGATCGGCGACATCGGCGCCGGACTCTACACCGCCGTGGCCGTCAATGCCGCGCTGGTGCATCGCCTCAAGACCGGCGAATCGACCAAGGTCGACATCGGCATGTTCGACTGCCAGCTGGCGCTCCTCGAAAACGCCATCATGCGCTACAC
>CALDNT010000124.1 GCA_937915145.1 uncultured Reyranella sp. | reverse complement strand
GACGCGGAAGGACTCGACGCCTTCCTTGTAGGTGAGCAGGTTCACGGCGCGGGTCCAGTCGGTGCCCCACATGCAGCGCTCGAGACCGTAGGCATCGAAGATGCGACCCAGCGGATCCCAGATGTCCTTGAAAGGGAACTTCTCGTGGCTGAGGGTGCAGGCGCCGGTGATCTTGATGGCGACGTTCTTCTGCGCCGCGACCGCCAGCACCTTGGGCAACTCGTGCCACGGGTCCTTCGGCACCGGCGGCACGAAGGGCTGTTCGAGGCCAAGATGGTCGATGACGATCTGCGTGTTCGGGTTGCGACGGGCGAGTTCCGCCACCTGCTCCATGCGATCGCGCGCCAGCAGGTTGACCGGCAGGTCGTGCTTGGCCGCCGCCGCCAGCACGCGGTTAATGCCGGGATCGGCCGCATCGGTCGAGACCTCGGGCGTCATCATGATGCGGATGGCAACGGTGCC
This sequence comes from uncultured Reyranella sp., assembly GCA_937915145.1. GTDB lineage: Bacteria > Pseudomonadota > Alphaproteobacteria > Reyranellales > Reyranellaceae > Reyranella. The sequence continues at coordinate 10,990 of CALDNT010000124.1, read as the reverse complement.
GTCCATCGCCGCCCAAGCGGCAATGGTGTCGGCCACCTTGGGATCGTTGGCATTGACCGGCTTGATGACACCGAAGCGGCCGGGATGCGCCTTCTGCACCCCGACGGCATAGCTCTCGTCCCAGCGGTACATCGTATAGACCGAGACCAGCAGCGCGCCGTCGACGCCGACCGCGTCCATCGCCTTGATCATGTCGTCGGCCGTAACCTCGGGCGGTCCGGCGAGCACCGCGACCCATGGCCGGCCGGGATGGTTGCGCTCGTAGCAGTGAACCTGGGCGTCGATCGTCGGCATGAATACTTCCTCCCACTCGATTGGCGATGAGGCTAAAGGCCGGACACTCTGCATTCAAGCCGCGGAAGCGACCGCCCCACCCCGTTTGACAGCGTCCCTGCCCGGCCGGTAGCCTTGCCCCAAGCAAAAAAAAACGTACTCCCGGCGCCTGACAGCGACGAGGACAGTGCAACCACAGGGAGGCAACAATGACGATCGCATCAGCGAGTCAGAAGTGTGTCACGCGTGTTCTTCTTGCTGCAGGGCTGACGCTTGCGGCAGCAGGCCTTGCCCAAGCCCAGACCAAGACCGAAATCATCTTCAGTGCCGGCCCGACGGGCGGCAGCTGGACGCCGCTGGCCGCCTCGGTGTCGCAGGTGGTCAATTCCCGGGTTCCCGACGTGAACGTCGCGGTCGAGCCGGGCGCCGCCCTAGTGAACATGGAGAAGATCCGCATGGACAAGGCCGACCTCGGCTGGTCCATGACCACGGTCGTGGCCGATGCGCGCGAGGGCAAGGGCCAGTTCGCCGGCAAGCCGACCGACAAGGCACTCTTCATCGCCAACTTCTACCCCAACGTCTGGCAGCTCGTGGTGCCGGAAAGCAGCGACATCAAGAGCATCAAGGATCTCAAGGGCAAGCCCGTGGCGCTACCTGCACGCGGCAACACCAGCCTGGCCGCCGGCTGGGAGTACCTGCTCAAGGTCAACGGCATGACGCTGACCGATCTCGGGCCGAAGAGCTACGGCCCGGTCTCGTCGAACGCCGATGCGGTGAAGAACCGGCAGGCCGTGGCGAGCGGCTGGTTCACGGTGGTGCCCGCCTCGTTCGTCCTCGATCTCGGCTCGGCGATGCCGCTGCGCATGATCCAGGTCAGCGACGCGGAGTTCGCCGAACTGAAGAAGCTGAATGCCGGGTTCGTACGCCATACGGTCAAGGCCAACACCTACAAGGAACAGGGCATCACCCAGGACGTCCTCACCTTCCAGTCGCCGACGGTCCTGATGGCGTCGTCGCGCACTTCCCCGGAGACCGTCTACAAGATCACCAAGGCGATCATCGAAGGGCGAGGTGAATTCGCCAACGTCGTCAAGACGATGAAGGACATTGCCCCGGCCGAGATGGCGCAGAATTTCGGCATGCCCTATCACCCGGGGGCAGCGAAGTACTATCGCGAAGCCGGCCTGCTCAAGTAGGGGCGAGCGCCGGCCGTGCGCGCGCTCACGGGATATGCCGGCCTCGTGGTCGGCGTGGTGGCGGTCGCGATGTCCGCCTATCACATCTATGCGCGGCTGACGATCTACGCGCCCGACCAGTACGCCCTGCTGTTCATCACGCTGGCCTTCAGCCTGGTGCTCGCCTTCCTGCAGTGGCCGGCGCGCAAGGATTCGACGCCGGATCGCATTCCCTGGCTCGACCTCGGCCTGACCGGCGTGTCGCTGGCCTGCATCGGCTACATGTTCGTGAAGTACGACTATGTCGTAAACCGCTTCCCGACGGCCCATCCCCTGACGGCCATGGACATGACCGTGGGCGTCGTGGGGATCCTGCTGGTGCTGGAGGGAACCCGGCGCACGATCGGCGCCGCGCTGCCTATCGTGGCCGTCGTATTTCTGGCCTACGGGTTGCTGGGCCAGTGGATGGGCGGGTTCCTGCATCATCGTGGACTCACTACCGAGATCACGATCGACCAGAGCTGGTTCACCACCGAGGGCGTGTTCGGCGTGCCGCTGGGTGTGGCCGGCACCTATGTCATACTGTTCATCATTTTCGGCGCGTTCCTGGAAAAATCCGGCGCCGGCTCGTTCTTCATGAACTTCGCCAACGCCATCGCCGGCGGCGCGCGTGGCGGTCCCGGCAAGGTGGCGGTCGTGTCGTCCAGCCTGTTCGGCACCATTTCCGGCTCGGCGGTCGCCAATGTCATGACCACCGGCTGGCTCACCATTCCCCTGATGAAGAAGACCGGCTTCAAGCCGGAGGCGGCGGCCGCCATCGAGGCCGTGGCCTCGACCGGCGGGCAGATCATGCCGCCGATCATGGGCGCCGCGGCCTTCGTCATGGCCGAGTTTCTGGGTGCTACCTACACCGAGGTCATGATCGCCGCGGCGATCCCGGCCTTTCTCTATTACGGCGCGCTGTTCGCGGCGATCCACTTCAACGCCGCGCGCGGCGGACTGAGAGGGCTGGCGCGCGAGGAGCTGCCGATCCTGCGCCACATCATGATCGCGCAGGCGCATCTCTTCCTGCCGGTGATCGTCCTGCTCGCGCTGCTCTTCATGGGCTTCACGCCGACCTACGGCGCCATCATCGCAACCGGGGGACTGATCGCGATTTCCTGGCTGCGCCCTGCCACCGGCTTGCGCCCCAAGGCCTGCCTGGAAGCGCTCCGCGATGGTGCCATCCACACCGTGCCCGTCGCCATGGCCTGCGCCTGCGCCGGAATCGTCATCGGCATCGTGCTGCAAACCGGGCTGGCGCTGCGTTTCACCGGATTTCTGGTCAATTTCACCGAAGGCTCGCTCGTGCTGGCGCTCATGATCACGATGATGGCCAGCATCATCCTCGGCATGGGCATGCCGACCACCCCGGCCTACATCATGCAGGCGGCTCTGCTGGTCCCGGCAATCGTCAAGCTCGGCGTCGAGCCTATCGCCGCCCACATGTTCGCCTTCTACTTTTCCTGCTTGTCGGCGGTGACGCCGCCGGTTGCACTGGCGGTCTACGCCGCGGTCACCATCAGCGGCGGCAGCCTGTGGATGGCCGGCCTGCATGCCGTGAAGTTCGCTGCTGCCGGGTTCGTCGTGCCCTATTTCTTCATCTTCAATCCGTCGCTGCTGTTCATCGGAAGCTGGGACGAAATTCTGCGGGCGATCGTGACCGGCTCCATAGGCGTCATTGCCCTGGCTGCTAGCCTGGAGGGCTATTTCCTGCGCCGGGCGACCTGGTACGAAAGAGTGCCCCTGTTTATCGGGGCGCTGCTGCTGATCGACCCCAACATGATCACCGACGCCATCGGTGTCGGCATCCTGGTCGTGGCACTTCTCAGCCAGAAGTTCCGGCCGGTAGCGCAGCCGAGACCGGCGGAGTGAGTCCATGAGTCGTGCCCAACTCGTCACCCTGACGATCATTGCCGCCGTGATGCTCGGCGGTACCGTGGCCTACGGCGTGCTGCGGCTCTACACCGCCTGACCACGGACGAGCGCGACCTTCGCGAGGCGATGGGCATCTGACATCCGTACCGCCTGGTGGATCGCCGAGCCGCAGTCATCAGGATCGTTGACGGCGGACGGCGGCGCAGCGCAGGCTTCGGCGACATGGGCAACATCACGGCGCGACAGTGGCTGATCCTTCTGTGCGTGCAGTTCACAACGATTCTTTTCGGCCTCACGGCTACCAGCGTCACCGTCATTCTGCCCCAGCTCAAGGGCGCCCTGTCGGCGACCCAGGAGCAGATATCCTGGGTGCTCACCTTCAACCTCGTCGCAACGGCGATCGCCACGCCCCTCACCGGCTGGCTCGCCGCGAAGCTCGGCTGGCGGACCCTGATGGCGTGCTCGGTGGTCGGCTTCACGGCAGCCTCAATGCTGTGCGGCCTGGTCCAGTCGCTGGAAGCGATGCTGGCGCTCCGGGTGGTTCAGGGGGCGTTCGGTGCGCCGATCTTTCCGATGGGCCAGACCATCCTGCTCGCGAGCTTCACCCGCAGCCAGCATCCTTTCATCATCATGATGTGGGGGGTCGGCGGGGTCATGGGGCCGATCCTCGGACCGACCTTCGGCGGGCTGGTCGCCGAGTACATGAGCTGGCGCTGGACGTTCTTCCTGATCCTGCCGCTCGGTACCATCAGCCTCATTGCGGTGCTGCTGGCCCTGTCCGATCGCGAGAAGGGAACCGCACAGCGCTTCGACTATGTCGGTTATGTTTTCATCGCCATTGCGATTGCGGCGGTTCAGCTCGTGTTCGATCGCGGCCAGCGCAACGACTGGTTCGACTCGCTCGAAATCGTCGCCGAATGCGTCATCGCCGCACTGTTCGCGGTCATGTTCGCCATTCACATGGCCACGGCACGAGCACCGCTGTTCGATGTCGCGACTTTCCGCGACCGCAACTTCAGCGTCGGCATCGGCGTCGCCCTGATCATGGGAATGTTGCAGTACACGCCCATGGTGCTGTTTCCGCCGCTTCTGCAGGAACTGCTCGGCTATCCCGACACCGCGATCGGCTACCTGATCGCAGCACGTGGCCTGGGCAATCTCGCCTCGTTCTGCGTGGTGGCCCAACTTACCAGGATCAATGCCCGCTTCTGCCTGTTCCTCGGACTGGCCATCCAGGCTTTCGCCGGCTTCCAGATGGCATCGCTCGACATCAATCTCACCGCCAACGACGTGATGTGGACCAATATCATGCACGGCTTCGGGTTCGGTCTGTGCTACACGCCCATGGCCGTCCTCGCCTTCTCGACGATGCCGGGCCCGCTGCTGACCCAGGGCAACGCCATCTTCGCCCTGGTGCGCATGCTGGGCAGCAGCTTCTTCATTTCCCTGACCCTGGTCGTTTTCGCCCACGCCAACGCCGAGGCCCACGTCAATCTGGCCAGCGGCATAACCATCTTCACGCAGGATCTGATCGCTCCCTGGATCAACGCCTTCGGCCGAACCGGCGGCCAGGTCGAGGCGCGATTGACCGCCGAGATCCAGCGCCAGGCGGCCATGATCGGCTACATCAACGCCTTCTACCTGATGACCGTGGTGCCGCTGCTGACGATGCCGCTGGCAATGTTATTCGTGGTGCGCTCACGGCAGAGGCGCTGATCGGCACTTGCGTCGGCTCGACGGTGGAGGGCCGCGGACGGCTACCGGGCCCGGCGCTACACCACGCAGCCGTAGTGCGCCGACGAGACGAGGCGGATGTACTTGTCGCGCACCGACCCCGGGCGGACGCGGTCCTTGAGGTCGGGCGCCCGCCACGCCGCCATGCGCTTGGCGATCTCTGCATCCGGCACGTCGAGGTTGAGCGTTCGGGCGCCCGGATCGATCACGATCGTGTCGCCGTCGCGCACCGCCGCGATCGGGCCGCCGCGCGCCGCCTCGGGCGAAATGTGGCCGATCAGGATGCCGTGACTCACGCCCGAGAAGCGGCCGTCGGTGATCAGGGCCACGTTCTCGCCGAGGCCGCGTCCCTGAAGCTGGATGGTGAGCATCACCATTTCGGGCATGCCCGGCCCACCCACGGGACCGACGTTGCGCACCACGATGACAGTGCCGGGCTTGATTTCGCCCGCCCGGATCGCCTTCATCGTGTCGGCTTCGGACTCGAATACCTTGGCCGTTCCCCGGAACTCGCCCTTCTCCAGGGTCTTGCCCGAGAGCTTCAACAGGCAACTCTCAGGCGCCAGATTGCCCTTGAGCACACTGATGTGGTTGTTGGGCGCGGCGATCGGCTTCTTCACCGCAACGACGATGTCCTGCTTACCGAGCTTGTCCAGCGTCGGCACCGCTTCGAGGTTTTCCGCCAATGTGCGGCCGGTAACGGTCATGACGTCGCCATGCAGCAGGCCGGCACGCAGCAGCTCCTTCATCACGACCGGCACGCCGCCGATCTCGTGCAGGCTCACCATGGCGTAGGGTCCGTGCGGCTGCAGGTTGGAGATCAACGGCACGCGCTCGCCCACCTGCTGGATGCGTTCGATGCCGATCGGCACGCCGGCTTCGCGCGCGATGGCCAGCAAGTGGAGATACATGTTGGTCGAGCCGCCCATGGCATAGACCGTGGTGATGGCGTTCTCGAAGGCGCGCTCCGTCATGATGTCGCGCGGCCGGATGCCGGCTTCCATCAGCCGGTAGAGCGCATTCACCGAAGCATGCGCCTGGGTGCGGACGTCGGCATGAATGTCGCTTTTGGCGTCGTAGTCGGCGGGATGCGAGGCGCCGCGGGGCAGCATCATGCCGATCGCCTCGGCGATGGTGCTCATGGTGTTGGCGGTGAACATTGCGCCGCAGGTGCCGCTGCCGGGCATGACGTTACGCTCGAGTTCGAGCAGTTCCTCGCCCGAAATGCGGCCGGCCTCGTTGGCGGCGCGGCCCTCGACGTAATCCATGATGGTGAGGTTGTTGCCCTTGGCCGCCCAGGCGCCGAAGGAGACGCGGCCAGGCGAACTGGTGCCGGGATAGAGTACCAGGCCGAAGGCGTTGGTGCGCGCGAGCGGCATCAGCGCCGCCGCGCCGGTCTTGTCGCAGCCGGAGATCACGATCATCGCGTCGCCGTGGTGGGCGTAGTGGCCGATCTCGAAGCAGTCGGCCACGACATCGCGCGACACCAGGCTGTAGCCTGCCGTGGGCGTGCCTTGCGTCAGCGCGTCAGACACCGCCGGCGCGCCGACAACCAGTCCCTGCCCGCCGCGCTCGGCCAGGAGTTCGACCAGCAGGTCGCTGATCGTGCGCACCCGGTTGTTGCAGCGATGGGCATTGGTCCAGGCGCTGGCGATCGTGACCACGGCGGTGGTCTTCGCGGCGGCGTCCGGCTCGAAACCGGCGGCCCTGAGTTCGGTCCGGGACTTCTTCCAGAAGGTGCTGCTGTCTTGTGTCATGAGGCCTCCGCCGCTGTGGCTGACTGGATATCAGTGAGATTATTCGAGGTTGCCCGATTGCGCCTCACGTGCCGCGATTGGCCCGCCGCCACAGACCGAACAGCCCGACGCCCAACGCCAGCGCCCCGCCGATCAGAAAGCCCGTGGCATAGCCGCCGGTGAGCGCCAGCGCGGCGCTGAACAGCAGCGGCAGGATCAGCGCGCCGGCATCGCCGAACGCCAGCACCGCGCCGGTGGTGGCGCCGATGCGGCCGGCGGGCGAGAGCCTGGCCACCTCGGCCAGCAGCACGCCATGCCAGCTCACCGCGGTGGCGCTGAAGGCAATGGCGACGGCGGCGGCCGCCCAGGTTGGCCAGCCCGGTCCGATGATCGCGGCCAGGACCGCCGCTCCGGCCATGGCAACCCCCAGCAGGGCGAGCAGAGTGGCCGGCTTCACCAGACGGGAGGCGAGCCATCCCCAGCCGATGCGGGCGGGCACGGCGACGGCCACGGCGATGGCGAACACGTAACCGGCGCGTTCGAGGTCGTAGCCGAGGCCGCGCACGAGATAGAGCACGAAGAAACCGGTGAAGAGCGTCTGCAGGCCGACGAAGCTGAACATCGCGACACAAAGCGTGCGCAGCGCCGGGTCGCGCACCACGCCAGCGACATTGGCGCGGATATCGGCCGGCGACAGCGGCTGGGCGGGATTACGGTCGGTGTCGAAGCGCGCGCGCAGCGGCTGCAGCGCCACGACCGTGAGGGCGCAGAGACCGGCGATGACCAGCAGCGCCGCGCGCCATCCCGCCTCGACCGCCAGCGCCGGCGCCACGACACCCGCCAGCATAAGGCCGGCCGGCACGCCGGTCTGCTTGATCGAGAACATCAGCGGCGCCAGGTGGCGCGGCGACAGCCGGCCGAGCAGATGCGAGCTCGACGGCGTCGAGATCGCCTGGCCGAGGCCGCCGATGAAGGCGCCGGCGGCGAACAGCGGCAGCCAGCCCGCGGTAGTGATGGCAAGGCCTGCGCCAAGCGCGGCCATCCCGACCTGTGTCATGCGCAACGCCCCGTAGCGCAGGATGAAACCGCCGCAGCCCAGCGTCGTCAGGAAGCCCGCGACCGATCCGATGGCGAGATAGACGCCGACCAGCGCCGGATCGACATGGAGATCGAGGACGATGGCGGCGGCGATCAACGGCACCGTCGAGCGGCCCAGCGTCGCGAAGGCCTGCTGCACCGTCATGGCGCCAAGCGCGAGGTAGAGATTGAAGATCGTGCGACTCCGGTTTCGCGCCGTCCGGCGGACGTGGCGTGACGCTAGGTTGCCGCGTCCCATAGTTCAAGGTTGCTTCGACATGACCGTAGAGTCCGTGCGCGCGTGTCTGGCCGCACATACGCCCGACGTGACAGGTTCCGGCGGTCGCGCGATGGTGGGGCGATGAAAGTCTTCAGCACAATCGCGGTGCAGGGCGCCGTCATGGAAATCGCTCCGCAGTTCGAGCAGGTCCACGGCTGCACACTCGCCTTCACCTGGGCTACCGCCCCTCTGCTCCTGAAGCGGCTCGAAGCCGGTGAGACGGCGGACGCGCTGATCCTCAATCGCGCCAGCATCGACAGCCTGAATGCGGCGGGCCGGCTCGTCGCCGGCTCCGACGTCACGCTCGCCGGTTCCGCCACCGCCCTCGCGGTCAAGGCCGGCGCGCCCAGGCCAAACATTTCCACGCCCGAAGCCCTCAAGCGGACGCTGCTGGCGGCCAAGGCCGTTTCCTACACCGATCCAGCGGCCGGTGGCGCCAGCGGGATCTATTTCGCCAAGCTGCTGGAACGCATGGGCATCGCCGCGGAGATGAAGGCGAAGACGATCTTTCCGCCGCCGAGCGGTTATGCCGGTACCTACCTGCTGAGCGGCGAAGCCCAGCTCGCCGTGCAGCAGGTGCCGGAATTGCTGCAGGTTGCCGGCATCGACATCATCGGCCCGCTGCCGGGCGATCTGCACATGGTAACCGTGTTCGCCGCCGGCATCCCGGCCAACAGCACCAGAATCGAAACCGCACGGGCGCTGGTCGACTTCCTGCGATCGCCCACCGCCAAGGCCGCCTTCCGCGCCAGGGGACTGGATGCGGTTTGAGCGAGACTAGCCTCGCGCCGCCTTCTGTTCCTCTAGCCGGTCGGTGGCGGGCGGCGGGGTATGGGAAAGGTCGGAGATCTCGGCACGCAGCGCGGGCGTCATGTCGATCTTCACCGACGCCAGCGAGTCCTTGAGTTGATCGAGGTTGCGCGCGCCGATGATGGGCGCGGTGACGCCGGGATGGGAGCCCACCCAGGCGATGGCGGCGCTGACCGGGTGCAAGCCTCTCTGCCTGCAGAAGGCAACGAACTTCTCCGCGACCTCGAACGTCCAGGCCTCGCCGTAACGCGCCTCATACATCTTGTTGGTCTTCAGTCGGCCGACATCGTTCGTGGCTGCCTGGCCGAGATACTTGCCGGAAAGGAGTCCGGCGGCGCCGGGGCTGTAGGGAATGACGCCGATGCCGTTGGCCTGAGCCATCGGCAGGATTTCGACCTCGGCCTGACGCTTCACCAGATTGTACATCGGCTGGATCACCTGCAGTCGCGCCCAGTCGTGATGCTCCTGGAGGTCGACGGCGCGTTGCGTCTGCCATGCCGACCAGTTGCTGACGGCGGGATAGAGCACCTTGCCGGCGCGCACGACGTCCTCCAGCCCACGCATCATCTCCTCGATCGGCGTCAGGCTGTCGAACTTGTGCAGGAACAGCACGTCGATACGGTCGGTCTGCAGGTGCCGGAGGCTCCGCTCCACCGCGCGCACCACATGGCGGCGCGAACTGCCGCGCGCGTTGATGTCTTCGCTGTGCGGGCTGAAACACTTGGTGGTGAGCACAAGGTCGTCGCGATGATCTTTCGCCAGGCGGCCAAGGATCTCCTCCGACCTGCCCTTGTTGTACTCGTCGGCGCAGTCGAAAAAATTGATGCCGGCGTCGCGCACCGCCTTGTACATGGCGGCGGACGTGGCCTCATCGGCATCGCCGCCGAAGGACATGGTGCCGAAGCAGAGTTCGGAGACGGAGACGCCGGTACGGCCGAGGAGTTTGGTTTTCATCGAGCTTTTCTAGCACGCCAGGTCGAATCGCTCTACGCTTAGGCAAAAGAGCGAGGGCGGAATGCAAGGCGAGGCATCCTACGATTTCATTGTGACCGGCGCGGGTTCGGCCGGCTGCGCCGTCGCCGGACGGCTGAGCGAGAACGGCCGGTTCTCCGTGCTGTTGCTCGAGGCCGGCCCCAGCGACTCCTATCCCTGGATCCACGTCCCGCTCGGCTACCACAAGACCTTCAATAACCCGAAGGTGAACTGGATGTTCGATTCGGAGCCGGAGCCGGAATTGAACAATCGCGTCATGTACCAGCCGCGCGGCAAGGTGCTGGGTGGCACCAGCTCGATCAACGGCATGGTCTATATGCGCGGCAATGCCGCCGACTATGACGAATGGCGCCAGCGCGGCTGCGAGGGCTGGGACTACGACTCGGTGTTGCCCTACTTCAAGCGGGCCGAGGACAATGCGCGCGGCGGCGACGACTTCCACGGCACCGGCGGGCCACTCAAGGTGCAGGACCATGCGTGGAAGCCGACGCTCGCCAAGGCGATGCACGACGCCGCGGTCGAAGCCGGCATTCCCGACAATCCCGACTTCAATGGCGCCACCCAGGAAGGGGTCGGCTACTACCAGACCACGATCAACAACTCGCGCCGCTGGTCGAGCGCGCGGGCCTATCTCAAGGACGCCAAGCAGCGCAAGAACCTCACGATCGCCACGTCGGCGCACGCCACCCGGGTGCTGATCGAGAACGGCCGCGCCGTCGGCGTCGAGTACCGCACGCCCGCCGGCCTGCAGGTCGCAAAGGCCGGGCGCGAGGTCATCGTCTCGGGCGGCGTCTACGGATCGCCACAGCTCCTGATGCTGTCCGGCCTCGGCCCGGCGGCACACCTGCAGCAACACGGCATCACGGTCGTCAAGGACATGCCGGGCGTCGGCAGCCACCTGCACGATCACTTCAATACCTACATCGCCTACAAGTGCAGCCAGCCCGTCACCATGAACGATCTCGTGAACAGCCTGCCGCGGCGCATCCTGGCCG
>CALDNT010000123.1 GCA_937915145.1 uncultured Reyranella sp. | reverse complement strand
CAACGCCGGTTTCCTGCGCTACGAGCCCGGCGCCGGCTTTCCGTTGCACAAGCACGACTTCGCCCAGATCTGGTACGTCATCGAGGGCGAGTTCCGCATGGGCGAAAAGACCTACGGCCCCGGCACCCTGGTCTACATGGAAGATCCACATGTCGAGTACGAGATGCGGACTGAGACCGGCGGCACCGTGCTGTTCGTGCAGTATCCCGGCCCCAGCACCGGCGTGCGGCCGGTCTACGAAGGCCGAATGAACCTCAAGGCTGCCGTGGCGCCGGATCAACTCGATCTGGAGCACTGAGACGACGACCGCGCCGATGACCGCCACGATGAATCGCAGCATCGCGAGCCTGCTCGTCTTTCGCCGCGCGATCGACGACGCCTAGCGGCGCTCGATCTTCCTCGAGGATGGATCGCTGCCGCCGGAGCGCAGGACGGCAAGGCGGGTCATCGCGGTTTCGACAAGACAAAAAAATCATCGACTATGCTCCAGTCGTCAAAGGCGAGATCTGGGCACGGAGGGACGTCGGCGGCCATGTACCGCGGTTATCTGTCGATACGCGCCGTCGTCAAACGCACTACGAATTCCGCTCCATGCGGTTTGGCGGGAACGAGCGACAGGCTGCCTTTGAACCGTTCGACGATCTGGCGGCTGATGGCCAGGCCGAGGCCTGTTCCAGCAGGATGCGGCATCGGCCCGCGCGCAAACTTGACGAAAATGCGTTCGCGTTCTGCCTCGGGAATTCCCGGGCCATTATCAGCGACCCGAGCCTCATAGACATCCTTGCGGACGGTGCTCGATACCGTCACCGTCGGGGCGGGGCTCAGATTATATTTTATTGCGTTCGAGATCAGGTTGATGAAGACCTGCGCGAACCTGTCGCGATCGCCATAGACCCACGCCTTGCGCGCCCGGCTTGATCGTTTCAGCGTGACGCCGGCGGCCCGCGCCAAGGCCTCGCAACTTTCCATCGCCTGGTCGAGTGCTGTTTCGGGATCGAACGGCGTTTCCTTCCAGGCGGGATCGCCGCTTTCCATTTGATTGAGATCGAGTATTCCGTCGAGCAACCGGGTGAGGCGGAGGCTCTCGTTCTGGATAATGCTCAGAAATCGCAGTTTCTCGGTCTCGTCGATGTCGCGATTGTTGAGCAGTATGTCGCTGAACGAGCGGATCGAAGTCATCGGAGTGCGGACTTCGTGGCTGACCTGGCTCAGAAACTCGTCCTTTTGGCCGTCGATCTCACGGAGGCGCTGGTTCGCCAGGGCGAGTTGGGCGGCGGTCGCCTCGATCTGGCGCGATTTGCGTTCCAGTTCGGCCGAGTAGGCACGGATCTGCTCGGCCTCGCCGGCGAGCCGCTTCAACTCCTCGACGCTGATCGTCTCGCTGGTCACCACGCTCGACACCAGTGATCGCGCGGACGCCGCGCCGACGTGGGCGGCCAGCCGCTGCTCGACCAAGGATATGAGCTCGTCGCTGGCGATGACGGCATGTTCGCCGCCCTTGCCGTCGAAAAGCAGGATGGCTTCGGCCGGTCCCAGGATGCGGTCGGCGATCTGACGCAATTCGGACACTCTCGCTGTCCGACGAATGACGCGCAGTTCGCTTTCGGTCTGGCGGCGGAAAACGTCGATGAAGAGCGTGGATTGCAGCCGGGCGAGCGGCGTCGGTTCCGAAAGCATGGAAACGCCGACAAACAGCACGAGGTTGATGCTTATGCTCCAGAACGTGGCATGCACGAGCGGGTCGTAATCGGCGAGGCCGAACAGAGCATATGGCTTTAGCCAGGCCCAGCCGAAGGGGCCCTGCTCGATGACGCTTGCCGGCATCAGGAAGAATCCCTCGAAGCTCGGCAGAAACAGCGTATACGCCCAGACGATGAAGCCTCCGACGAGGCCGGCGATGGCGCCACGGTGCGTGGCGGATCTCCAGTAGAGCCCGCCGACCAGACTGGGAAGAAATTGCGCGACGCCGCAAAAGGAGATCAGTCCGATAGCCGCAAGGGCATCGGAGGTTCCGCTCAGCCGGAAATAGAGGAAGCCGAGAAATACGATGAAAACGATGCTTGCCCGGCGCGCACCGAGGATAAAGCGGCGGACGTTAGGCGCGCTCGCCGACGGCAGGATCGAAAAGCGCAGCGCCAACGGCATGACGATATGGTTCGAGATCATGGTCGACAGCGCGATCGACGAGACGATGACCATGGACGTCGCCGAAGAGAACCCGCCGAGGAAGGCGAACAACGCGATGACGTCCTGCTCTGCGCCCAGCGGCAGCGTCAGTACGTAGAGGTCGGGGTCAGATCCCGCGGGCAACCTGTTGAGACCGGCGACCGCGATGGGCACGACGAAGAGGCAGATCAGGAACAGGTAGAGCGGGAACAGCCAGGATGCGGTGCGGAGCTGGCTTTCGCTGGAGTTCTCGACGACGGTGACCTGGAATTGGCGCGGCAGGCAGATCACCGCCGCGCCGGCCAGGAAACACAGTGTGACCCAGCGTGCGCCGAACGTCTCTTCGGGCGTCAGCAGGCTGACCGGGGCGTTGGCGAAGACCTCGGCCGGCGTTCCTGCGAGTTCGACGACGACCCATAAGCCGACCGCAAGCAGGGCCAGCAGCTTGACGATCGCTTCCACGGCAATCGCTGCGATGACGCCATGATGGCGCTCGTTCACGTCGATATTGCGCACGCCGAAGATGATCGAGAATGCGCAGAGCCCGGCTGCCGCCCAGAAGGCCACGACATAGTCGGGTGCAAGGTTCGAACCGGCGGCGACGACGGCTCCTGCCGGGAAGGTGATTACCTGGAAGCTGGCGGTCAGCGCCTTGAGCTGCAGCGCGATGTAGGGTGCGGTGGCAATGAGGGCCATCAGCGTGACGATCGCGCCCAACGTGGGGTTCTTGCCGAAGCGGGCGGAAATCAGATCGGCGACGGAGGTGATGTTGTGAACGCGGCCAACGGTGACGAGCTTGCGCAGGAATACCCACCATCCGGCGAAGACGATGGTCGGTCCGAGATAAATGGTGACGAATTCCATGCCGTTGGCGGCCGCCGAGCCCACCGCGCCGAAGAAGGTCCACGACGTGCAGTAGATCGAAATCGACAGCGTGTAGACGAGGGGTGACGATAGCCACCCGGTCGGGTCCTTTCGCGCCCGGCGGTCGCCGGCGAAGGCAACGCCGAACAGGATGGCGACATAGACGAGGCAGACCGCGACGACGAGATTGGCATGCAGCATCAGTGCTGCTCCGGCTCGGCCGCTTCTACCTCAGATTTCGAAGGGATGTTCTCGTCGGCCGGCTCCCGGCCGTGGCAGCGCGACAAAAGCCAGGCAGCCAGGATGACGGTAGCCCAGACACCGAACACGTAGACGACGATGAGCGGGACTCCGGCGATGAGCACCGGCGCGGCAAAGACCAGGATGAAAGGCGGCAGGAGGAGGGCCGCGGCGGCGAAGGGAAGAAGCGTCGCGGCGTCGCGCGTGGCCTGGGCGTTGGCCCACCAGCGGCTCATCGCCCGGCGACACCTCCGGCGAGACGGGAGACATGCGCCACCACCTCGGCATTGGAGAACGGCTTGGTGATGAAGGCGCTGGCGCCGATCGCCTCCGCCATTCGGCGGTCGCCGGCCTGCCCCTTGGCGGTCAGCACGATGACGGGCAAGGCAGCCAAATTCTGGTCCGACCTGATTGCCCTCAGCACGTCGAAACCGTTCATGCCGGGCAGCATGATGTCCAGCACCAGGGCCGAAAAGGGCAGGCGTCGCACCCGGTCGAGCGCCTCTGTGCCGTCGGCCGCCGTGTCGACATCGAAGCCGGCACGCTTCAGGATGAAACTCAGCGACTCGACGATGTTCTGCTCGTCCTCGGCGATGAGTATGCGCGCTTTGCCCATGTGATCCGCTTCCCGCCAGAGCTTTTTCCGCAGCCTATAGGGTTTGGGTCGGGGCACACACAGGCTTTTTGACCGGTGTCGGTCAGGTGATCAGCGGTGCTTCCTGACGATGTCCGCAGACTTCCCTTGGGCACAGGCGGCAGATCATGCCGATCGGCGCCATCGCTTTGGCGAGGTCGATTCCGTCGCCGTAGGCGACGCGGCCGGCATCGTCTACGGCGCAGGCGAGCATCACCGACAGAAGGTGACGGGGCGCAGCCGCAGAGGACGGCCGCTTCTCCACGGCGCGCGCGAAGAACAGGAATTGCTCGCCCGACGGCAGCTCGCCGAAGCCGCGTGCGCTCACGCCCGGGTTCTGGAAAGCCGCGTGGATCGCCCACAGCGGGCAGGCGTTGCCGTAGCGCGGCAGAGAGAGCCGCGGCAGTGGCAGCCGCTTGGTGACGTATCCCGAGGCGTCGGTTCGCATGAAGGCGAACCTCACGCCTTCGGCACCCGGTCGGTGCAGCGTCGCCAGTCGATGCGCCGCCTGCTCGTACGAGACGCCGAACAGCCGTGACAGCGCGTCGAGATCGTAACGCCAGCGTTCGGCGGCTTCGAGGAAGGGTTCATAGGGCATCAACACGGCGGCGGCGGCATAGGCTGCCAGCGCCGACGTGGCCAGAGTCCGGGACTCCTCCGAGACCAGCGCGGCATGGTTTTGGATCAGCGCCTGGATGGGTTGGGCGACGACGGGCTGCAGCGATTCCTTGAGCAGCCGGAAGCGCCGCGTCTCGGGTCTCTCGGCAACCGTCGCCTCGGCCGAGAAGCGGCGGGACGCGGCCGGGAGCTTCTCCGCCGCGGCGTCGGGAGTTCGGCCAGTGGCAAGAAAGTCCGCCGCCACCGCCTCCAGCTCGGGGAAGTAGTTGTCGGTGGCGAGGATGAAGGCATCGACGTGCTCCGCCGGCGTCGCCGAACGCACGCGCATGTGTGCGCTGTTGAAAAACTCGAGCAAAGCATGGGCAGTACCCGAAAGCTTCTGGGCGTCGGCCGCCACGATCGACAGGAAGCGCCGCCGGTCGGCGGGCGTCAGCGCATCGTCGGCTTCGAGGATCTCGGCTGCGGCCCGGATCGAGGTTACGTTGGTCAGCATGCGATGCACGCTGTCGCCGAGGAAGGGATCGCGATTAAGACGGTCGGCGAGTGCCAGCACCGCCTGGTTCTGGTCGAGCCATGCCTGGTACAGCCGTAGCACGAGCGCGGCCCAGGCCGGATTGCGGCCGACCAATTCCTCCGCCGGACCGGGGTAGTCGCCACCGCTGGCGATCACCGGATCGGCCGCAATCTCCTCGAGACTGGCAACCACGCGTCGCTCGGCCACGCCGTCGAGGTCGGAACGCTCGACGCCCAGCTCCGCCGCAATGCGGTCGACGAGCCCGCCGGCGATCGCCCGTTTGTCGAGTTCGATGAGGTTGAGATAGGACGCCGATATCCCGACCCGGCGAGCAAGTTCGCCTTGTGCTAGATCGCGTTGCCGACGCAGCGCTCTGATTTTCAGACCCGTCAAGTTTCTGGCCATCCGCCCTCGCCAACATACTCTGATATCAATAATTTACAATATACGCTAAATTTCATCTAATAAATTTACTAAATTATCCATTTATACCAAGGTATTATAGAATTATAGACAAACAAGCTGGACAATGGTCTCGGCAGCGAACGCCTTGAAACCGGCGGCGTGCCAAGCAGCATCCATGGGAGGATCACATGAAATTCGACAACTTCAACCGCCGCCGCTTCCTAACGGCCAGTGCAGTGGCCGGCGTGGGCCTCGCCGCCCCGATGCACTTCGTCCGCGGCGCCTATGCCGCCGACATGTCCTGCAACATGCCCACAGGCAAGACCGTCACATTCGGCTGGAACATCCCGCTGACCGGCGCCTATGCCGATGAAGGCAACGACGAGCTCAAGGCGTTCAAACTGGCCGTCAAGCACCTCAATGGCGAGGGCGACGGCGGCATGCTCAAGACGATGAAGCCCACCGCACTCAAGGGCAATGGCGTGCTCGGCAAGAAGGTCGCCTTCGTGCAGAGCGATTCGCAGACCAAGTCGGACGCCTCGCGCGATGGCGCCAAGCGCATGATCGAACGCGACGGCGCCATCATGATTTCCGGCGGGTCCTCGTCGGGCGTCGCCGTCGCCGTGCAGGGTCTTTGCCAGGAACTTGGCATCATCTTCATGGCCGGCCTGACCCACTCCAACGACACCACCGGCAAGGACAAGAAGCGTTACGGCTTCCGTCACTTCTTCAACGCCTACCAGTCGGGCCTGGCGCTCGCCCCCGTGCTCGCGCAGGAATATGGCAAGGACCGCACGGCCTACCACCTCACCGCCGACTACACCTGGGGCTGGACCCAGGAGGAGTCGATCAAGAACGCCACCGAGAAGCTCGGCTGGAAGACAGCCAAAGCCGTCCGCACGCCGCTCGGCGCCGGCGACTTCTCGCAGTACATCACGCCGGTGCTCAATTCCGGTGCCGACGTGCTCATCCTCAACCACTACGGCAAGGACATGGTCAACTCGCTGACCCAGGCCGTGCAGTTCGGTCTGCGCGACAAGATGGTCAACGGCAAGAAATTCGAGATCGTCGTGCCGCTGTTCTCCGAACTCATGGCGCAAGGCGCCGGCGATGCCGTCAAGGGCATCCTCGGCACCAGCAACTGGGACTGGAAGTTGCCCGACGAGGCGACCAAGAACTTCACCAAGTCGTTCGGCACCGAGTACGGCACGCCGCCGTCGCAGGCGGCGCAGACCTGCTACGTCCAGGCGCTGCTCTATGCCGACGCCTGCGAACGCGCCGGCACCTTCTACGCGCCAGCCGTCATCAAGGCCTTGGAAGGCTTCGAGTTCGACGGCATGGGCAACGGCAAGACGCTGTACCGCGCTGCCGACCACCAGTGCTTCAAGTCCTGCCTCGTCGTGCGCGGCAAGGAGAAGCCGAAGGACAAGTTCGACCTCATGGAAATCGTCAAGGTCGTGCCGCGCGAGGATCTCATGTACGATCCCAAGATCTTCGGCGGGGAGCTTGGGCCGTCGACCGCCAAGCAGTGCTGAGCCGATGAAGCGTTCGCCGGTCGCCCTCCGGGGCGACCGGCTTCGACTCACCGGCACGGGCGATCAGTTGTAGGCCGACGATGGATGCGATCCTCCTGCAGGTGCTGAACGGCCTGGACAAGGGCGGTGCCTATGCGTTGATCGCGCTCGGCCTCACCTTGGTTTTCGGTACGCTCGGCGTGGTGAACTTCGCGCATGGCGCACTGTTCATGCTGGGCGCCTTCTGCGCCGTCACCTTCGACAAGCTTCTCAAGCTCGAAAGCGTCGTCGTCGATCCCGAAAAGACCACGGCCTGGGGAAGCAAGCTCGAGATCCGCACGCCCTATGTCGAGGCCTGGCTGGGCGATTTCGGCAAGTTCCTGCACGACTATTCGGTGCCGGCGTCGATCCTGCTTGCCATTCCCTTCATGCTGGTCATCGGCATCGTCATGGAGCGTGGGCTGATCCGCCATTTCTACAAGCGCCCCCATGCCGACCAGATTCTGGTGACCTTCGGCCTGGCGATCGTCATCCAGGAGGTCATAAAACACTTCTTCGGTGCCAACCCGATCCCTCAGCCGGCACCGCAGGCCTTCGCCGGCACCGCCTATGTCGGTGCGCTCTTCGGCATGGGTCAGACGCTGGCCTACCCGTGGTGGCGCATCATCTACATGTTCTTTTCGCTCGCGGTGATCGGCGCCGTGTTCGCCTTCCTGCAGTTCACCACCTACGGCATGGTGGTGCGCGCCGGCATGCACGACCGCCAGACCGTCGGCTTTCTCGGCATCGACATCCAGCGCCGCTTCACCGTCGTCTTCGGCCTCGCCGCCGTGGTCGCCGGTGTGGCTGGCGTCATGTACACGCCGATTCTGCCACCCGACTACCACATGGGCATGGACTTTCTGGTGCTGTCCTTCGTGGTGGTGGTGGTCGGCGGCATGGGCTCTCTGGGTGGCGCGGTGGCGGCCGGCTTTCTGCTCGGCATCCTGCAGTCCTTCGCTTCCATGAACGAGGTCAAGTCCATCGTGCCCGGCATCGACCACATCATCATCTACCTGGTCGCGGTCGTCGTTCTTCTGACGCTCCCGCGCGGCCTGTTCGGCCGCAAGGGCGTCATGGAGGAATGAGACCATGTGGAGCAACGCCGCCCGCAATGACTGGATTCTGCTCGCCGGCTTCAGCCTCGTCGTTCTTTGCTTGCCGCTTATCCTCGAGCCGATCGGTGCTGCCTATCCCGCGCTGATGCAGAAGTTCTGCATCTTCGGAATCTTCGCCATCGGCTTCAACATCCTGTTCGGCCTGACCGGCTATCTCTCCTTCGGCCACGCCGCCTTCCTCGGCGTCGGTTCCTACGCCGCGGTGTGGTCGTTCAAGCTCCTGACCATGAACGCCATCCCGGCCATTGTCTTCGCCATCGTCTGCGCTGCCGTCTTTGCGCTGGTCATCGGCTACGTGAGCCTGAAGCGCTCAGGTATCTATTTCTCGATCCTGACGCTGGCTTTCGCCCAGATGAGCTACAATCTCGCTTATTCGGTGCTGACGCCGCTCACCAACGGCGAAACCGGCCTTCAGCTCTCGCTCCAGGATCCGCGCATTATCGACGCGCTGTTCGTCGCGCCGCAGGCCGGCCTGCCGCGGGTCAATCTCTTCGGCCTCCATACCAGCGGCGGCGGCTATGCTGGCTTCTACCTCTGTGCGGCGGCGCTGATCGTCTGCTTCTTCATCGCCCTGCGCATCTTCCGCTCGCCCTTCGGCCTGATGCTGCGCGCGATCAAGTCCAACCAGACCCGCATGCGCTACACCGGCTTCAACACCCGGCCCTACCTGCTCGCCGCCTTCGTCATCTCCGGCATGTACGCCGGGCTGGCCGGCGGCCTCATGGCCGTCACCGACCCGCTGGTCGGCGCCGAACGCATGCAGTGGACGGCGTCGGGTGAGGTCGTGTTGATGACCATCCTGGGCGGCGCCGGCACGCTGGTCGGCCCGGTTCTCGGTGCGGCGGTCATCAAGTATTTCGAGAATATCTTCTCCTCGTTCAGCGCCACGACCTTGCAGGGCGTATTCGGCTTCCTGCCCGACGTCATCGAGCGACCTCTGGTCTCCTTCCTGTCGCTGTTCGTCGGCGACGGCTGGAACCTCACCCTTGGCGTCGTCTTCATGCTGATCGTGATCTTCCTGCCCGGCGGCCTCATGGAGGGGCTGCGTCGCATCTGGAGCCTGTTCGGCCGCCGCCCCGGCGGCGGCGACAAGGTTCCGGCCGCCCAGACCCAGCTGGCGGAATAGCGGCATGACCGCGCGCAATGTCGTCCTCCACGTCGCCGACGTGCACAAGAGATTCGGCGGCCTGCACGCCCTGGCCGATGTCGACCTGCAGGTCGAGGAGGGGACCACCCATGCCATCATCGGGCCTAACGGCGCCGGCAAGTCGACGCTGCTGAACGTCTGCATCGGCCGGCTGGCGCCCGACACCGGTGCCGTCGTCTTCGACGGCCAGGTGATCACCGGCAAGCAGCCGCACGAGATCAACCAGATGGGCGTCGTGCGCGTCTTCCAGACGCCGGAGATCTTCTCCGATCTCAATCTGCTGCAGAACGTCATGGTCCCGGCTTTCGCCAAGCGCGACGGCGCCTTCCGGCTGAACGCCATGCGGTCGGTCGCGACGCGCACCGACATTCGCGACGAGGCTCTGCATTGCCTGGAGGAAGTCGGTCTTCTTGGCCAGAAGGACGCCGTTGCCGGAAGCCTGTCGCGCGGCGACAAGCGCCGCCTCGAACTTGCCATGGGCCTGGTCCAGAAGCCGCGGCTGCTGCTGCTCGACGAGCCGACCGCCGGCATGTCGCGTCACGACACCAATTCGACGATCGACCTTCTCAAGAAATTCAAGGGCCGCGGCATGACCAAGGTCATCATCGAGCACGACATGCATGTCGTGTTTTCTCTGGCTGATCGCGTTACCGTGCTGGCGCAGGGCCGCATCATCGCCGAAGGTTCACCCGACGAGGTCAGGGGCAACGCCAGGGTCCAGGAGGCCTATCTGGGGGGAGCACATCCATGAATGCGATGGCCAAGCCAATGCATGGCTCCGCGCCCAATCCGGCCTCCAGCCTGGCCCCGGCGGCGCGCGCCTTCTTCAGTGTCAGCGACGTCCACGCCTATTATGGCGAGAGCTACATCGTCCAGGGCGTCAGCTTCGAGGTCGCCGAAGGCGACGTGGTGGCTCTGCTGGGCCGCAACGGCGCCGGCAAGACCTCGACCCTGCGTACGCTGGCGCGGGCCCTCGATCCCGAACTCAAGCGGGGCGAGATCTGGCTGAATGGCGAGGCGCTACACAAGCTCAAGGATTTCCAGGCCGCGCGCCGTGGCGTCCAGCTTGTCCAGGAGGATCGCCGCATCATTCCCGGCCTCACCGTCGAGGAAAACCTCCTGCTCGCCCAGATCGCCGAGCCCCGGGGCTGGCCACTTGAACAGATCTACGAGCACTTCCCGCGGCTGGCCGAACGGCGGCGGCAGGAGGGTGTCACCCTGTCGGGTGGCGAGCAGCAGATGCTGGCGGTGGCCCGGGCACTGGCGCGCGATATCAAGCTGCTGCTGCTCGACGAGCCTTACGAGGGACTGGCGCCTGTGATCGTGCGCGAGATCGAGAGCATCGTGCGCGAGATCAAGAAGCTCGGCATCACCACCATCATCGTCGAGCAGAACGCGGTGGCTGCACTCGAACTCGCCAACCGCGCCCTGATCCTCGACATGGGCCACATCGTCTTCGACGGGACAGCCCAGGCCGTGCTCGACGACGCCGAACTGCGCAACGAGTACCTGGCGATCTGAGGGGCGCTCCCGATCGTCACCTTCGCCCGGTATCGGCCTCGCCAACTACGATCGCAGTAACCGCTGCGTTGCACATCGCGCGGAATCTTTTTGTCCTCTCTTTTTTTGCTCAATGGCGCGGCGCCGGTCTAGTGTGAGGCCCATGGTCCATTCAGCCCAGAACCGCAGCATCGAGAGCCTGCTCGCCGCCCGCCGCGTGATCGATGACGGCGACATGTTGCTCTATCGCGCGCTGCCGGCGTCGGAGCGGCCGGCCGTCGGCCCCTTCGTCTTCGTCGATCACTACCGCCACAGGAGTCGCCGCGGCATCGGCGATAGGCCGCATCCCCACGCCGGCATCGAGGTGCTGAGCTATCTCCTCGAAGGCGGCGTGGAGCATCGCGACAGCATGGGCTTCCGCGACCGACTGGGTCCTGGCGACGCGCAATGGATCCGCGCCGGGCGCGGCATCCTGCACGCCGAGCAGCCGCAGGGTGGCCGCCACGGGCTGCAGCTGTGGACCAGCCTGCCGCCGGCCGAGAAATTCGCCGAGCCGGCCTATGCCTCGTGGCGCGCCGCCGACATCCCCCTGCTCGAACGCCCCGGTGCGCGCGTGCGCGTGGTCGCCGGCAGTATCGAGGGCGCCACCGGCCCGATGGTGCTGGCGACGCCGACAGTCTTTGCACATGTGCAGCTCGATGCAGCCGCTGCGTTGACGCTCGATGTCGATCCTGCTGCGGACCTCTGCCTCTATGTGCTCGATGGCGAGCTGGCGGGCGCGAAGGCGCCGCTCGGTGCCGGCACGCTGGCCATCCTCACGCCGGGCACGCGCGTGGCGCTGGCCGCTACCGCCGATGGTCCGGTCAATATGGCGCTGCTGGGCGGCGCGCCCGTCGAGGGGCCGTTCCTGTTCGCCGGCCCCTTCGTGATGGACACACAGGAGCGTCTGGCCCGCGCCGAACGCGACTACGCCAGCGGCCGCATGGGCCGCCTCGAAGGCGTGCCGTTCTAGCAAGACGTATCGCAGGGCGAGAGCGGTTTTCGTCCCCTGCCAGCGCCAGCCGGTATAGGCTGCGCGCCGGCAAGGGAGAGAAGACATGAACATCGATTTCACCGGCAAGAAGGCCATCGTCTGCGGCGGCTCCAGGGGCATCGGCCGCGCCATTGCGCTGGGCTTCGCGGCGGCCGGCGGCGATGTCTCGATCTGCGCCCGCGATCCCAAAGCGTTGGAGGCGACGCGGGCCGAGATCGCGAAGCTTGGCCGCAAGGCCCACGCCGCCAGCGCCGATCTTTCCAAGGGCGATGCGGTGCGCGGCTACGTGCGCGATGCCCTGGCAGCCCTGGGCGGCGTCGATCTGCTGGTCAACAACGCCTCGGCCTTCGGGTCGTCGGACGACGAGGCAGGTTGGACCAGCAGCTTGGCCGTCGACATGATGGCGATCGTGCACGCCACCCAGGAGGCGCATCCGGCGCTGAAGAAATCCCAGGGCAGCGTCGTCAACATCTCTTCCATCTCGGCGCTACATCCCGCCGCGCGCCAGCCGCCCTACGGCGCCATCAAGGCGGCGGCGATCCACTACACCGTCACGCAGGCGGCGATGTATGCGAAGGACAGGATCCGCGTGAACTGCATCGCCCCCGGCTCGGTCGATTTTCCCGGCAGCATCTGGGACCGCCGCAAGACCGAGAACCCCGCGCTCTATAACGGCACGCTGGCCTCGATCCCGTTTGGTCGCTTCGGCACGCCCGAGGAGATCGCCAACGTGGCCCTGTTCCTCGCCTCACCGCTTGCCTCGTGGGTGACCGGCCAGGCGATTGCGGTGGCGGGCGCGCAGGGGCTTTGACGGGCCCTGCATCGACTGGCCCCGCCGCGCCATCCGGGCTGCGGCGCCAGGCGCTGGTGATCGTGGCCACCCTGGCCACCGCCTACGTCGCCAGCCATTTCTTCCGCGCGTCCAATGTCACCATCGGCCTCGAGCTGATGCGCGACCTGCACATCGGGCCCGAGGCGCTGGGCGCGCTCACCGGCGCCTTCTTCTTCGGCTTCGCGGCGATGCAGATCCCCTGCGGCTTCTTCTTCGATCGCTTCGGCCCGCGCCGCACCGTCTGCGCCATGCTGCTGCTGGCGGTGACGGGGGCGGCCGTCTTCACTCTGGCGCCGAGTTGGGAGATCCTGCTCGCCGGCCGGGCGCTGATGGGGGCGGGCTTCGGCGTCATGCTGATCGGCAGCATGGTGGTGATCTCGCGCTGGTTCCCGCCCGACCGCTTTTCCACCATGGCGGCGATGGTGATGTCGATCGGCCTCCTCGGCAACCTGCTCGCCACCACGCCGCTCGCCTGGGGTACCGAGGCGATCGGCTGGCGCGGCGTGTTCGCCATCGTCGTTGCATTCACCGCGCTCGCCGCCGTCGCCGTCTGGCTGGTGGTGCGCGACGCGCCGCCCGGCCATGCCTTCCACCGTCGCAAGGTCGAGAGTCCGCGCGAGCTGCTGGCCGGCCTCGCCGAGGTGCTGCGCAACCCGCGGCTGCCCTACATCCTCACCCTCAATTTCTGCAACTATGCCTGCACCTTCACCGTGCAGGGCCTGTGGGGCGGGCCGTTCCTGCGCGAGGTCCACGGCCTCACCATCATCCAGTCGGGCAACGTCCTGCTGTCGGCGGTGGTGGCCTACCAGGTCGGCATGCTGACCTTCGGCCCGCTCGACCGCCTGCTCGATACCCGCAAGTGGATCGCCATCGGCGGCACCGTGGTGATCGCCCTTATCCTCGGCACCCTGGCGCTGGCCAGCGAGGCACCGCTTTGGCTGGCGATCGCCGCCATCGTCGGCATCGGCTTCTTCAGCGCGTCGAGCACCATGGTGATGACCCACGGCCGTGCCATCTTTCCCGACCGGCTGATCGGCCGCGGCATGTCGACCATGAACACCTGCGTGATGCTGGGCGTCGCCTGCATGCAGACCCTGTCGGGTGTCATCCTGGGCGCCTTCGCGCCGCTGGCCGACGGTGCCCGCTCCGAACTGGCCTATCGCACGCTGTTCGGTTTCATGTGTCTGGTGCTGCTGGTGGCGGTCGCCGTCTACAGCCGCGTGCTCGACGTGCGGCCGAGCGACGAGCTGCGCGACGCCCTGAAGGAGCGCGGCGCCTGAGCGCGCATGGTCCCGTCAGTCGGCCAGATTCAGTTGGGCAGATGCTGCATCGCCCCCGTCGTTTCCATCACGGTCTGCCAGTTCTGGCCGTCATGGCGCACCACCCAGACGACGGCGCTCTGGATGCCGGCATGCGGCCCGGCGTTCAGCACCACCTTGAGAACGTCGGGATGCTTCATCAGCGTTCGCAACCGCGCATCCGCGGACTCGCGCGTCGATGTGCGGTGAAACACCCACTTGGCCTCGTTCGGCAGGTAGTGGCAGACCGCGAACTTGCCCTCGCTGCCGTGCGGGTAACGCTGGCCTTCGTCACACAGGACGGAGCTCGCATCGAAGCTCCGGCCCTTGAAGGAAATCGGCCTGACCGCCGGTGCCGCACTCGTGGTCGCGGGCATGCCGATCGCGGACTTGCGCTTCACGCCGGACTTCACGGCGGCTTTCTTCACCTTGGCGGTGGCCTTCTTCACTTTCGTCGCCGACTTCGCTCTTGCCGTCTTCGTCGCTTTCCTGGTCTTCCCGGCCTTCGTGGTCTTCTTCATTTTGCAGCCCTCCCTGGATTCATCCTAGGAGTTCGCCGGGACCACACAACGGCTTTCCGCCGCCGCCACCCCTACGGCAAGACCGCGTCGGCCTCGATCTCGACCTTGGCATGGGGATCGATCAAGGCCGAGACCTGGACCAGCGTCATCGCCGGGAAGTGCTTGCCCAGCGTCTGCCCCCACGCCGCCCCGATGGCCGCACCCGCGGCATTGAACTCGGCGATGTCGGTCACATAGGCGCGCAGCGCCACCAGGTGCTGCGGCTCGCCGCCCGCCGCCTTCAGCACCGTCACGACATTGCCGAGCGCCACCCGCCACTGCGTCCCGGCGTCGGTACCGGCGGCGATATGGATTTCGCCAGGTGCGCGGCCGATCTGGCCCGCGATGCGCACGCTCCGGGTGCCGGTGGCGACCACGGCATGGGAGAAGCCGCGCGGCCTCGGCCAGCCTTCGGGCAGGATCGGCGTGTAGGCGATATCGGATGCAGGCATATCGGGGTCTCCTCCAATGGGCGCTGGCCGCCAGTGTAATGGGTCGTGCTAGCCTCCGACAGCTTGAGCTTTGGGCGGAGGAGACGATGGAATTCGACGTCATGACGCGGGCTACCACCTGGGACCAGGCGGCCCCACTCGCCCGGCGCGCCGAGGCGGCGGGCTTTTCCGGCATGCTGTTCACCGAAGGCCACCAGGTGCGGTGGATGAACATCGCCGTCTCGGCCTCGGCAGCCAGGTGAAGGCGCACATCCAAAGGCCTACACCGGCACCTTCGACAAGCCGGCGCTGCAGATGAAGGATTAAGTGCTGGCGGTGAATGCCGGCCTCGCGGCCTTCCGGCGCGAGGGCCCGCTGCAGCGTGACGGCCGCTACTACAAGCTGAGCCCGCTCGGCGAGCGATGGGCCTCGGTCCGGCACAACTGGGAGGACATCAAGATCGATATCTCGGCGGTCGGCCCGATCATGGGGCGCGAGAGCAGTCCAGCCACCGGCCAAGTCAAAGGTTGGCCAAGTCATCGCTCGGCGCATCGGTGAAGCATTCCGCCGGAACGTTTAGGACTTGCTGACCGCCTGACCGATGTTCGTGACCAACCTGTCCATCGCCTGAAAGAAGATCTCAATACTGAAGCCGACGAGAAAGGCCACGGCGAAGGACGACAGGTTCGAAAATGTCATCTCCCCTCCCTTGTGGGGAGTCGGCGCCCAGAACCAGACAACGATGATTCCTGCAAAGGCCCCGAGAAAGATCCGGTACGCCGTGTTGATCCAGGGCGGATTAGGAACATTGGGATCGAGAAAGCGTCGCATATAGAAAACGACCGACCCCAACATCCCGTACAAGGCAGGTAGATACCACAATCCGATGCTGTTCAGGGCTTCTCGCAACCGGAAAATCGCGTCGTACAAGGGCACACCGGCCCGAGGATCCGCCCTGGGCAACCCGATCATATTGACGAATTGCGTGAGGCTGGAGAAGAACGCCTCGACCGCATTCTTGTCCGGGGGATCGGTCGGCAAGGAACCTGCAGCCGGGCCTGGGCCGGCTAATGCGGGCCCGACGCCGATTCTGCCGTAGTTTCTCGATAGTTTCTCGATCTCTTCCTGTACGGCCGCAGCCGCGGGGTCGGCCCTGTCGCTTGCGCCGGATGCCCATCGCACGATCGATTCCAGACGTTCCTGCAGCCTCTGAAAGATCGCCGCCTCGTCGGTGACCTGCGGCGCCAGCGAAACGGAGGCCTCCAGGCGCTCGTAGGTGCTCTGCAGGTCGAACAGGTTCTTGTAGAAGACCTCGGTAACGAGATCGCGATCACCTCGCCGAAGGGCATCGCGCATGTCTCCTTCGTTCTTCTTGAACAGGTTGTACAGCCGCGTTGTTTGCTCCGGGGCGCGGGCGGATTGCAGTTCGACAAGATTAGTGTGAACGAGCGACACACGATTGTAGAGCAATGTCATGTAGGCCGTGACGCACATCAGAACGATCGCAAACAGTCCCATGCAGATCACGCTGCCCCCTGTCTTTTTCGTGATAAAGGGACTCCATCCGGAACGCAGATCGCGCACCGAGATGGGCGCGATATCATTGACCGCGACATTCAAAGAGGTCTGGAGAGCAACAACGCTCTCGGGGTCGGGGGCTGTGCCGGCCGGACGGAATTTGACCCGATTCAGATCCGACAGGATGGCGTGATCCTTGAGCCGTCCTAGTCTTACGGCGACAGCGACGACCTGTTCGGCGTCGGCGACCAGTTGCTCGACGGCATCTGTAGGCTCTTCGCTCATCCGAGCACACCGCCGATCCATCCCTTGGGGCTGGGGCAGGCGCATTTGTCGCCGACCCGGCCGGGACGGGGGGACCAGCACCAAAACGCCGGCGTATAGCAAACCGTTCCCGGATAATGGGGCGGCGGCGCTTGCGCCACAGCCGCAGCGCCCGCGGTGACCAATACCAGTGCGCATGCCGAAAAAAGGAAGAGTCGTCTCATCTCTGCCTCTCGAGAAGGGCGCATTCTTCGTAGGTGAAGTGTACGACCGGCAGCAAGCCGGCACAACTCCTGCGGCTAAGAACAAATGGCGGACACATATCGGCACGTGTGGAGGCGTACGCTGAGGCATTGTCACATTGCAAAGCGAGGCCCGCATAAGGAACCATGGTCCGCCTGTCCCCGGACAACGGCGACCGCCGCGTTGAACTCGGTGATGTTGGATGGGGTCTGTCGGATGGGGACATGGGACGGGTCTCCTCCAATGAACCTTTGTCGCCGGTGTTGGCCGTCGTGTTAGCGTCCGACAGCTTGAGCTTTGGGCGGAGGAGACGATGGAATTCGACATCATGACGCGCGCCACCACCTGGGACCAGGCGGCCGCACTCGCCCGGCGTGCCGAGGCGGCGGGCTTTTCCGGCATGCTGTTCACCGAAGGCCACCAGGTGCCGTGGATGAACATCGCCGCCGCGGCGACGGCGGCGCCCGCGCTCCATTTCTCGACCGGCATCGCCATCGCCTTTGCCCGCAGCCCGATGGTCAGCGCCCAGATCGCCTGGGAGCTGGCGCACAACACAAGGGGCCGGTTCCGCCTCGGCCTCGGCAGCCAGGTGAAGGCGCACATCCAGAGGCGCTACGCCGGCACCTTCGACAGACCGGCGCCGCAGATGAAGGACTACGTGCTGGCGGTAAAGGCCTGCCTAAGGGCTTTCCGCCGCGACGGCCCGCTGCAGCATGACGGCCCTTACTACAAGCTGAGCCTGCTTACCGAGCAATGGACCCCGGCGCGGCACGACTGGGAGGACGTCAAGGTCGACATCTCGGCGGTCGGCCCGATCATGGTGCGCGTGGCGGGCGAGGTCGCCGACGGCGTGCACGTCCACCCCATGCATTCCATGCACTACATCAAAAACCGCCTGTTGCCGGGCCTGGCCGAGGGCGCGGCGCGGGCCGGCCGCGACCCCGCGACGGTCGACAAGATCATCCCGGTCATCGTGGCGGCGGGCGACACGCCCGAGGAGCGCGCCCAGCCGATCCGCGAGGCCAAGACGACGCTCGCCTTCTATGGCGCCACACCGAACTATGCCTTCCAGTTCGACGACCTCGGCCACACCGGCCTGCGCGACAGGTTGCGCGACTGCCTGCGCTCGGGCGACGAGGCGCAAAGCCAAGCCCTGATCACCGAGGAGATCCTCGATCAGTTCGCCGTGGTGGCGCGCTGGGACGACGTCGCGGACCGCATGATCGAGCGCTATCGCGGCATCGCCTCGCGCCTCGTCATCTACCTCGCCTCGCACTGGCGCGACGTCGATCCGAAGGTGCTCGACCGCTGGGGCGAAGTGGCGAGGGCGGTGCGTGGCCGAGCCGAAGGCTCGGCCAGTTAGCGTCAGGCCGCGGCTTGTTTACAAGCCGCCAAGCGTAGCTTCACCGGGAGCGTCGAACGGTGCTACCTACAGCCCGATCTCAAGTCCTTCGATCCCGCATAACGAAAGTCCCCCATGCCCGCCCTCCTCAACGATCACGATCTGGTCGACCGCATCCTGGCCCATGTCGACGGCCAGTCGACCGACAAGGGCACGACCGTGTGGCGCGAACCCGCCGTCAACTACACCTCGCCCGAGCGCTTTGCCGCCGAGCTCGAGGTGCTGCGCCGCGTGCCGATGGCCTTCTGTCCCTCCGCCGCCGTGGCCGAGCCCGGCGCCTTCATCGCCCGCACCTCGGTCGGCACGCCGCTGCTGGTGGTGCGCGGCACCGACGGCATCGTGCGCGGCTTCCGCAACGCCTGCCGCCACCGCGGCATGAAGGTGGCCGACGGCGAGGGCTGTGTGCGCGCCTTCGCCTGCCCCTACCACGCCTGGACCTACGGGCTCGACGGCAGCCTGCGCCACATCCCGGGCGAGGAGGGTTTCCCCGGCCTCGACAAAAACGCGCACGGGCTGGTGCCGGTCACGGTGCACGAAAAGGGCGGACTCGTCTTCGTGACGCAGGACGCCGCGCTGTCCGACGGCGCGCTGCCCGACGTGCCCGATCTGCTGCCGGCCGACTGGGTGCTGTTCAACAGGCTGGAATTCGACGACCGCGCCAACTGGAAACTGATCGCCGAGACCTCGATGGAGGGCTATCACATCAAGGCGCTGCATAATCAAAGCTTCTATCCCTACGGCTACGACAATCTGAACGTGGTCGAACTCGCCGGCCGCAACTCGCGCATCGTCTTTCCCTTCCGCAGGATCGAGAAGCTGCGCCAGCAGCCACGCGAGCAATGGAGCACCCAGGGCCGCATCACCGACGTGCACCAGCTCTTCCCCAATACCCACGTGAGCTTCCTCTCGAGCCACGCCATGCTGATCATCCTGGAGCCGGTGTCGCCCACCGAGACGCATTGGGTGGTCTACCAGCTCGCGCCCCGGATCAAGAATGGCCAGCCGCTCGACATCGAGGAGGCCCGGCGCGATGCCAGCTTCGTGCAGGACGCCGGCCTGACCGAGGACCGCGCCGCCGCCTGCGCCATCCAGGCCGGCCTCGCCTCGAACGCCAACACGCATTTCACCTTCGGCCACTACGAGCAGGCGATCGGACATTTCCATCGGCATCTGGCCGAGCATGTGGCCAAGCTTCGCTTGGCCGAGGAGCGGCAGGACATTGCATAGCAATGTCCGGGAGCGTCGATCGGTACCCCCCCAGTAAATCGCTTCAGACCGGAAAGGATGCCGATGGGCTGGCATGACGCCTTGGCGGCGAAGATGGCGGAGAGCGGCAAGACCTCGGCCGAGTTCAGGGCCGGCGCGCGGCGCAAGGCCGGGGCCACGTTGCTTCTTCTCATCGCTGCCGGTGCTGTCGGGTACTTTATGGGCTGGGCGTGGGCGTTGCTTCCCGGAGCCGCGGCCCTGTGGCCCGCGTTCCAGAGTGTGAGTGCCACCATGA
>CALDNT010000122.1 GCA_937915145.1 uncultured Reyranella sp. | reverse complement strand
TGCCCGGTCGAGCCTCTGGGTCGAACCGAACTTGTAGTCCGGATGAGGTCCCTGCCCCATCGACAGGCCTTCGACGTAACGGCTACCGCCATTGTTACAGAGATAGAGCGCGCCATCGGGGCCCGCAGCGAGGCCGTTCGGCCCGCCTCCAGCCGCCGAGAACAACGACACCCGACCGTCGGGGGTGACACGCGAACAGCGATTGTTGCGGATTTCCGTCAGGATCACCGACCCATCGGGCATGACAACCGGACCCTCAGGAAAGCCAAAGCCGGTCGCCAGAATACGAATGTCGCTCATTTCATTTCCCCGCTTTCATTGTTGCGGCCTCAGGCGGCCTTTGCCGCCTTGACCGGCCCCCACGACTTGAGAACCGGGAGTACTTCTTTGGCAAAAAGCTTCAGGCCCCGCGCCGAGACGTCGTAGGGCGTGCCGCCGAAGCGGAAGGCGACATTGAGCTCGAAGTCGCCGACGACCTTCCGGCGTTCCTCGAGTCCGCGCAGGATCTTGTCGGGTGTCCCCCAGGACGCCGCCTGCATGAAGGCAGTCACGGCGCCCTCAATGCCACCCTTGCGGGCGATCTCGGCCTTCTGCTGATAGGCATCGTAGCCCTTCACCGTCTTGAAGTGCTCGCCCAGGAATTCGTAGTGGTAAAAATTGCTTTCGACGAACTTGCCCTGGTACTTGCGGGCTTCTTCTTCGGTCTCGGCGAGGTTGGGGCCGCAGACGCAGAACTCCGTCAGCATGATGTGCGGTGGCTCGGTGCCGTGGTACTTGCGATGAAGTGTCCGCCCGTGTTCGATCACCGGCGCCCGCATCTCCCAGGGCCGGTCGGCGAACATCACCGTATGGGCACCGAGTTTCGCCGCCGAATCCACGGAATCCTCGCTCGACGCCACGGCGTAGATGCGTCCGTCGAAGGAGTTCTGAGGCCGGGGACGGATTTCGACGCGCGGCTGCTTGTAGTATTTGCCGTCGCCTTCCATGTAGCCGGTCTTGAGGGCATTGATGATCATCGGCGCCGCCTCGTCGAAGCGCCCGCGCGATTCGTCCATGCTGAGGCGGAAGGCATTGAATTCGCGCCGCGCCAGCCCGCGCCCCATGCCGAGGCGAAGCCTGCCCTTACTCAGCATGTCGAGGACGGCGGCGTTTTCGGCAACGCGGAGCGGATCGTGCCATGGCAGAATGACCGCCGCGGTGCCGACGTCGATGTCGGGGTGGCGGGCCGTCAGGTAGGTCATGAGGTGGAGATTGTCGGGGACGAACGAGTAATCGTTGAAGTGATGCTCGGCCGACCACAGGCAATCGAAGCCTGCCCCGGCAGCAAGCCCAGCCAGTTGGATCTCCTCGTCCCACACGCGACCATCGGAGCAATTCTCCCAGCCGTAGCTGGCGAACACCATCATCATGCCGACATCCATAAGGCTTCCTCCTCGTTCCCAAGCCCTGGGCAACCCCCGAACGCATTTTGCAAATTCGCGACGACGGGGCGCCATCGCAATGTGCGCCTGACGGCTACATCCCGGCCCGGTTGGCTACCCAGGTTCGGCGCTTGTCGATCCGCGGATCGTGAGCGAGCTTTCATTCTGCGTAAGCCCACGGCGTGTCCACTTGGTCAAAGTATCCGCGCCGCCTCCTGCAAGGTCAAACAACCGGGTACCGCTTGCTCATCATTAGGCCCGCATCGCGGCACTGCCTGCTTTCCGGGATCTAGGCCTGACTCGCCTCTGCGTAGACGCCACTCAAGGCCGGCATGATCTCACTGGCGAAGATCTGCAGCGACGCAATGCTGGCCGCCGGATCGACCAGGAGGATATTTTCGATGCCACCCGCCTGCAGCCGACGCAGCCGCAACACAATCTCCGCGGGCGTGCCGAGCAAGGGCGCATCATCGCGCTCGGGCGGAAGGAGCGGCCCACCACCCCGCGCGAGGTCGCCGATTGTACGCACGACGCGGGCGCGGGTTTCGTACGCGGCCTGGCGCCCTGCCTCATCGCGCACGATCTGCAGCGCCCGGGTCGCGCCGATCATCGTCGGCCTGTAGGGGCGGCCAATCCGCTGGCATTCGTCGCGAAAGAGCGCGGCGCGCTCAATCGTGAGGTCGATAGAACCCAGTTGATCGAGCAGCAAGTTGTAGCCCTCGCGCGCGGCGCGGCGAATGGAGTCCGGGCTGCCGGCGGCAAGCCAAAGCGGCGGATGCGGCACCTGCAGCGGTTGCGGCTCGACGACGATATCGTCGAAATGCCAGCGCTCACCGTGATGAGAAAAGCGGTCCGGGCTCGTCCAAGCCTTGCGGATGACGGCGATCGACTCGTCGAACCGGTCCGTGGCTTCGTTCATGGGAACATGGAAGCCTGCGAATTCGCTTGCGCGATATCCCTTGCCGACGCCGAGATCGAGACGGCCGCCCGACAGGAGGTCGACCGTGGCCGCTTGCTCGGCCAGCAGGACGGGGTTGTGCCACGGCAGAACGATCACAGCGGTCCCAAGGCGAATGGTCCGTGTGCGGGCGGCAAGATAGGCAAGCAGTGTCAACGATGCCGAGATCTGGCCGGCACCGGTGAAATGATGCTCAACGAGAAAGACGCTGCGGAAGGCGAGCCGCTCGGCCTCGACGACATACGCGATGAAATCGTCGTAAGCGTGACTGTCGGCCGCGCCGTCACCCCGCTTCGTCCGCGCCCCACCGAACAGCCCGAATTGCATCCAGAACTCCGCCGCAACCCCAGTTCCCGTCGACCAGCTTAATGCGAGATCTGGCCGGCCGGAACACGCGGAATCGGCCTCTTAGTGACAAAGTCGCCAAAGCGCTGCATTATGCAAGACAAGAAGGATCGTAAAAACGATGTGGGAGGGATGACGTCATGCCCATTTTGCGCCGCACCTTCGGCAAGCTGGCAGTTGCCGCCAGCGCCACGGCTGGTCTCGCCGGACCGGCCAGCGCCCAAGCCAAACCAATCACGATCGGCTTCGGCATGGCACTCACCGGCGGGCTCGCGCCCAACGGCAAGTCCGCACTGTTGGCGATGCAGATCTGGGAGCAGGAGACCAACGCCAAGGGCGGCCTGCTCGGTCGGCCGGTAAAGCTGGTCTACTACGACGACGCGTCCAACCCTTCCAACATTCCCGGCCTCTACACGAAGCTCCTCGATGTCGACAAGGTCGACATCGTCGTCAGCGGCTATGCCACCAACATGATCGCGCCGGCAATGCCGATCGTGATGCAGCACGATCGTACCTTCTTTTCGCTGTTCGGTTTGGCGGTGAACTCAGAGTTCCACTACAAGCGCTATTTCTCGATGGTACCTTCCGGCGGACCGCGCCCCAAGGAGTCGTTCGCCGAAGGCTTCTTCGCCGTGGCGATGGAGCAGACTCCCAAGCCCAAGACCCTCGCCATCACAGGCGCCGACGCGGAGTTCCCGCGCAATGCACTGGACGGCGTGCGCGCGGTGGCAAAGCGAGCTGGCCTGAAGATTGTTTACGACAAGACCTATCCGCCCGGCACCCCCGACTACACGCCGATCGTTCGCGCTGTAGCGGCCACCAACCCGGATATTTTCTTCGCTGCGTCCTATCCACCGGATTCCGTCGGCCTCATCCGTGCTTCAAGTGAAATTGGCTTCAAGCCGAAAATGTTCGGCGGTGGCATGGTCGGTTTGCAGGCAACGGCGCTCAAGACGCAGCTTGGACCACTGCTGAACGGGATCGTGGTCTACGACTTCTGGCTGCCTTGGGCCGGTTTCGCGACCGATGACGGCCGGGCGCTTCTCAAGACCTATCAGGCCAAGGCTGCCGCTGCCGGCGTCGACCTGCTCGGCTATTATATTCCTCCGTTCGCCTACGCGCTCATGCAGGTCGTGGAGCAGGCGGTGAAGGCCACCGGCGGCACCAATGACGAGAAGCTGGCCGAGTATGCGCGCAAGAACGCCTTCAAAACCGTGGTCGGCGATATCCGCTTCAACGACCAGGGCGAATGGGCGCAAGCCCAAGTCATGGCGGTCCAGTTCCAGGGCATCACCGGCAATGGTGTGGACCAGTTCCGGGATCCCAAGACAGAAGTGATCCTTTGGCCGGACAAATACCGGACCGGGAAGATCATCTACCCCTACGCTCCGACTAAAAATTAGGCTACGCGCCGAGGTAGAATTCCCGGATCAGGTCGTTGTTGTTCAGCGCCTCCGCCGACTCTCCGGCGAAGGCGATGCGACCATGCACGATCACGTATCCCCGGTCGGCAATACGAATGGCCTGGGTGAAATTCTGCTCCGCCATCAGAACCGTCAGATTGAAGCCCTCTTTCAATTCCTTGATCTTGTCGATCGTGCGGCTGACCAGCAGTGGTGCGAGGCCAACCGACGGCTCATCGATCAGCAGGATGCGCGGCGCCGACATCAGGGCGCGCGCCAGTGCCAGCATCTGCTGCTCACCACCGCTGAGACTGCCGGCGACCTGGCGGGAGCGCTCCTTCAGCCGTGGAAAAGTCTCCAGGCAGAAATCAAGATTGCGTCGGATAGCCGAGCGCGCGGCCGGACGAAAAGCGCCAAGCAGAAGGTTCTCGATCACGGTCTGCTTGGGAAACAATCGCCGGCCTTCCGGCACGAAGGCGATGCCGAGGTCGACGATCTCTTCCGTCGAACGTCCGACAAGCTCGTGCGTCGTGCCGTCGATCACGGCCGATATACTGCCTGAGGAAGGACAAACGATGCCCATGATGGATTTCATCAAGGTCGATTTGCCATTGCCGTTGGTGCCAAGCAGAGCCACCGTCTCGCCGGCGCCGACGCTCAGCGACACGTCTTCCAGCACGCGCACGGCGCCATAACCGGCGTCTATGTTGGCGACAGTCAGGCTGCTATTCGCCAAGATACGCCCTCACGACTTCCGCGTCCCGCACCACGTCCTTCGGCGCACCGTCGGCGATCTTCCGTCCTGCCACCAGGACCGCCAGTCGCTGCGAGAACTCCATTACCGCACGCATGATGTGCTCGATCATGATCACGGTCACACCTTGTCCGTTCAGCCGGATGAGCAGCGCGACGATCTCGTCCACCTCGGCATGCGACAGTCCCGCCATCGCCTCGTCGGCGATCAGCAGCTTCGGCTCGGCTGCCATCGCACGGGCGAGTTCGAGCTTCCGCATTTCTATCTGTGTCAGGTCGCGCGGCAATCGATCCGCCTTCTCGGCCAATCCGACTTCGCCCAGAAGGTCGCGGCAACGCGCGTCCACTGCAGCGCCAGCAAGCGCGCCGGCGCCGCGCGCATTGACGGTATAGAGGATGGGAACGCGCAGGTTCTCCGCCAGCGACAGGCTGGCGAAGGGCCGCGGCAACTGGAAGCTGCGCGCCAACCCGCGCCGTGTGCGTTGGTGGGAGGACAGACCGTCCAGCGCTTTGCCGGCAAAGCGCACGCTGCCCGTCTCGTTCTGCAGCGTGCCGCAGATGCAGTTGACCAGCGTCGACTTCCCCGAACCGTTCGGCCCGATCAAACCCAAGCGTTCACCGTCCTGCACTTCCAGCTCGATGCCGTCCAGCGCGACAAATCCACCGAAGCGCTTGCTGAGACCCTCGACATGTAGCAACGCGCTCATCGTTTCCTCTGGAACAGACCGACGATGCCGTGCGGCGCCACGATCACGAACACCACCATTAGCACACCTGCGACAAGGACGTTGACGGCCGACGAGATCGTCACCCGAAGGTATTCTTGCAGCCCACCGACCAGCACTGCCCCGATCACCGGGCCGAGCCAACTCGAAGTACCGCCGATCAACGGCATGGCGATGGCGTTCACCGCGTAGTTCAGGCTGAACCCCGAGGCAGGATCGAGATATGTCACGTAGAAGGGCAACGGTGCGCCGGCCATGCCCATGAATCCACCAGATAGGGTGGTCGCCACGAGCTTCAGCTTCAGGGTCGGTACGCCGGAAGCCTCGGCTGCCGCCTCGTCGTCGCGGATGGCGGCGAAACCGACACCCAATGAGGATCTTTCGATCGCACGCGCCGTGGCCAGAACGATAACACCAAGGCCTAGCATGATGAGAAACAGGTACTGCATATAGTCGCCGCCGATCAGCGGCGCCGTACGCGGACGCAGAACATAGGCACCACGCGCGCCCCCGACGAAATCCCAGTTGGTGATGAGCGTCTGCACCACGACCGCCAGCGCCAGGGTGGCAATGGAAAAGAACACACCGCGCAGGCGCAGCGTCAGGTATCCCGTCCCCAGGCCGACGAGGCCGGCGATCGCGCCGCCGACCACGATCATGATCGGCAACGGCAATGTCGGCACAAGCTTGTGCAGCACCACCGAGCTGTAGGCACCGAGGGCAAAGAAGGCCGTGATGCCGAAGTTCACGTACCCAGTGTAACCACCGAGGATGTTCCACGCGGTTCCCAGCACGATGTACTGAACGACGACATACCCGGCGAAGAAGGCGTAGCTGTTGTCCAGCCAGCGCGCGATGCCAAAGATCGCGGCGGCGACGGCGATCAGCACCAGGATGAAGGGGGTTGCCCGCATGTGTCGGCGCGCCTCGACTAACGGCCCATAAGGCCGCTGGGACGCACTGCCAGCGTCACCAGCAATACACCGAACGCCACCGCCGGTGCCCACGACGGCCCGAAGAAGGTCGAGGTCAGGCTTTCGACTATTCCCAGGATGATGGCGGCGATCGCCATGCCGGTGAAACTGCCGAGGCCGCCTAGGACACAGATAGCGAAGACCCGACCGATGTATTCCCGTCCGATCGAAGGCTCTACCGGTTGGACGATGATCAGGATCGCACCCGCCACTGCGGCCGTCGCGAAGGACAAGCCGAAGGCAATGCGCTTGATCCGGATCGGGTCGGCAGCCATCAGGCGCAGCGCAAGCTGATCCTGCGCCACGGCCTGGATGGCGCGTCCAAGAAAACTGCGCGACAAAAAGACCTGCAGACCAACGACCATCGCAGCCGCCACAAGGAAGGGCACCAGCAAGCGCAGCGGCAGATCAATTATGCCGAAATGCAGGCTCGGGCCGATATAACGGGCCTCGACAAGCCGGTAATCGACGCCGAAGGCCAGGACCAGGCCCACTTCGGTGATGAACAGCAGCCCGAAAAAGAACGCCAGGCTGCGCAACGACTGATCGTTCCGCCGCTCGAACGCCACGTAGTAGACCTGATAGACCGCCATGCCGAGCAGATAGAAGGCCGGCAGAGCGATCGCGGCTGCCAGGATCGGGTCCATCCCCAGCACGGAATTGGCAAAATAGGCGACGTAAGAGCCCAGCAGGATAAATGCCGGATGGGCGATGTTCACAATGTCGAGCATTCCAAAGGAGATCGCCACGCCGATCGAGACTGCGGCATAGAAGCCTCCAAGGAGCAGTCCGGAAACGATGGCGTTGACCAGAAGATCGAGCGAGACGTCCATGCCGCCAGCTATCCCCCCTTATGCGTGGCGGTTTTCCGCCTTAGCCGACACTCTGCGCCGAG
Organism: uncultured Reyranella sp.; assembly: GCA_937915145.1. Taxonomy (GTDB): domain Bacteria; phylum Pseudomonadota; class Alphaproteobacteria; order Reyranellales; family Reyranellaceae; genus Reyranella. Next base: position 4,925 of record CALDNT010000122.1, on the reverse strand, counting down.
ATCGCTTAGATCACAACAACGGCGGAGGCCCGGCGACACCCAACTCGTGCTGGCCAAAGAGCGCGCCCTGCATGTCGGGCGAGAACATCACATGGGCGTTGGCGGCATGGGCATCCCGGAACAGCCGCTGCATACGGCCACTCAGGTAAAGGCCGCTCGAACCGGCTACCCCCATCATGATATCGACGGCTTCCAGGCAGAGCCTGACGGAAAAAGCGGCGTCGCGCCGATAGCGCAGCTTGTCCGCAAGCGCGGGCTCGGCACCTGATTGCGCTACTTTCATGGCATGCTCGCAGCTACGGCGCATGACAAGCTCGGCAGCATCGATGCGGGCACCCGCTTCTGCGACCTTGATCTGGACGGTCTGGGCCGCGCCAACAGGACTTCCGGTCGTCGTGCCGCTGCGCTTGCGTGCTGCTTCCACGGTGATCTCGTAGGCGCCGCGAGCACACCCCAGCATGACACCGGAAAGCACATAGGCGCCAAGCGCCAGGAGTGGCAGGCGAAACAGCGGCGAGGTGTTGACCACCGAACCGGGGTGCGGTTTGCCATTTAGCGCCCACGCCGTAAGAGTTCGATACTCCGGCACGAACAGGTTCTTGGTCGCGACATCCTTCGAACCGGTCCCAGCGAGGCCCATCGCATGCCAAGTATCCAGGATATCGTACTCGGAGCGATGAACCAGAGCGAAACGCTGGTCGACCGGCGGACCCTCGTCGGTATCCCGCACCGTGACCGCCAGCATGTTCCAGTCCGAATTATCGACACCGGAAGAAAGCGGCCAGCGACCGGAGATTTCGTAGCCGCCTTCGACCTTACGGCCGCGTCCCGCCGGAAACGCCAGTGAGGTGGCGATCAGGACGTCGGGCGACCGGCTCCACAATTCATCCTGCGCCTCGGGCGCGAAGTAGCCCAACATCCAGTGATGACTGGCAAGATTGCCGAGGTTCCACGACGTCGATGGGCACACTCTTGCGATTTCGGCGCAGACATCGACGAGGATGCCGATGTCGAGATCGGCACCGCCGACCCTCATCGGCTGGACCACACGAAACAGACCGGCCGCGTGCAGGTCGCGCTCGGTCTCTTCGGGCAAACGGCCCAATAGCTCGCAATCCGCCGACCGGGCGGCAAGCACTGGCAAAAGTGCCCGCGCTCGGCCAACCATTTCCTGATAGCCGACACCAGCGAACGACTGCTGCGTCTTCGGCAACGTAGCCGAACACGTCCAGTTTGAGCCGGCCCGTCCCTGGGTTGTAGTCGCCATCACACGCCATCCTTGGACCGGGCGCCGCGGCTCCAAGCGCCTACGGCACATCGTAGATGCAATGCACGTCGAGGAGACGAGTTTAGCTTCAGCTCCGCGAAAGACAAACTCCGGCCGGCAGGTCAGGCCCGGAACGCGGTAATCGCCTTCTTATCGAATTTCCAGCCCAGTCCCGGTTTGCTTAGCAGAACGATCTGGACGTTGCCCATGGCCGGCGCAGCCACCTATGGAACGGCGACTTTTGCAAAAAACGCCGAACTGGCCGATCATATCGTCACCACGCCGTCGCCTGCTCCGCCGCGAAGGGATCCCATCATGATCACCAAATTCGACAGTTCCTATGTCGGCTCGGTCGACCTCGAGAACGCCGGCTACAGCGGCACGCCGATCAACGATCGCCGCTACTCGAACGAGGACCTGGCCGGCGTCCTGCACAAGGCAGTGGCCTACGCCAAGAAGATGGACGCATTGGGCTATGACTCCTTCTGGATGGCCGAGCACCACTTCCAGCCCGAAGGCACGGAATGCATCCCCAACCTCCTGATGATGGCGCTGCATCTGACCGGCGTGACGAAAAATCTTCGGATCGGCTGCGGCTTCAATGTCGTACCGATGTGGCATCCGCTGCGCCTGGCGGAAGATTATGCGATGGCCGATGTCCTGAGCGGCGGTCGCGTCATCTTCGGTGTCGCGCGCGGCTATCATACGCGCGAGGTCGAGAGCTTCGGCGCACCGCTGACCGACCAGGCGGCGAACCGGGAAATGTTCGAGGAAGGCGTCGATGTCGTCTTCAAGGCCTTCAACGAGGAACGATTCTCTCACAAGGGCACCTACTACACCATCCCGCCGGCGGTGCCCTATCGCGGCTATACGCTGAAGGACATCACGCTGGTGCCGCGCCCGCTGCGCCGGCCGGTGGAATGCTGGCAGCCGATCCAGAGCGGCTCCGAGCGCGCCTTCGATTTCATGGCCAAGCATGGCATTTCCGGCGTGATCGGCGGCGGGTCGGCCGAAGGCGGCGCGGTGGAACGACATATGACAGCCTTCCAGGCCGCCTACGCGCGCCGCGGCATCAAGCTCGCACTCGGCGAGCGCCTTTCGCTCGGCTATCAGTACTTCATCGGCGAAAGCCGCGAAGCGGCCATGCGCGCGGCGGCAAAATACTATGAGGAGAACATGAAAATGTTCGGCGAGCTGCGCCTGGTGCGGGCGCTCAGCGACGAACAGATCGCCGCGATGCGCGATCCGCGCCTCGCCGCCTCCACCAAGCTGCCGACGATCGAGGATGCCGTAAAGGCCGGCGGCTTTCTTGCGGGCACGCCCGCCGACATCATCGAGGCGCTCAAGGCCGTGGAGAAACGCTACCCCGGCCTCGAACGCGTCAGCTGCGGCATGGCACTCGGCACCCCACTCGCCGTGGCGCTGGAGCAGCTGGACCGTTTCGCCAAGGAAGTGATGCCGGCTTTCAAGACGGCACGGGCTGCAGCCGCCGATTAGGCAGAGGGAGGATCACCGATGACGGTCACGATTCGCCAGGTCGGACCCTGCTTCGCAGGTGAGGTCGACGGCGTCGACATGCGCCGGCCGCTGACGCCGGACGAAGTGGCGGCGATCCATGCCGGCATGGACAAGTATGCCGTGCTGGTGTTCCACGACCAGAAAATCGACGATGCCCAGCAACTCGCCTTTACCCGTAGCCTGGGCGAGATCGAGCACGCCATCGGCACCAGCCTGCGCGCTGCCAATGAGCAACGCCTGCCCACGACCTTTGCCGACGTCTCGAATCTCGACAAGAACAATGCTCCGTACGCCCGCGACGACCGCCGCCGGCTGTTCGCCATCGGCAACCGCCTGTGGCATTCCGACAGTTCGTTCAAGGTCACACCGGCAAAGTATTCCCTGCTGCACGCGGTCAGCATTCCGTCGAAGGGCGGCAACACGCAGTTCGCCGACATGCGGGCGGCCTACGATGCACTGGACGAAGAAACCAAGTCGGAGGTCGAGGGTATTGTCTGCGAACATTCGCAGATGTTCTCGCGCCAGCTCATCGGCTTTACCGACTTCACCGACGAGGAGCGCGAGCGCTTCAGGCCGGTCCGCCAATGCATGGTCCGTACCCACCCGGTGACCGGCCGCAAGTCGCTCTATCTCGCATCCCACGCCGGCGGCATCGTCGGCTGGCCGATGCCCGAGGCGCGCGCCTTCCTGCGCGACCTGATCGAACACGCCACCCAGCGCGAATTCGTCTATACCCACAAGTGGCGGATCGATGACCTGTTGATGTGGGACAATCGCCAGACCATGCACCGTGCCCGCCCCTTCCCGGCGCACGAGCCGCGCGACATGCGCCGGACCACGCTGGCCGGCGACGGCCCCACAGCGGCACAGGCCGCGTAGACGCTAGGTCTTGAGCAGTGCCGCCATGATGCGTTCGCGCGTCAAGGGCATGTCATGGATCCGCACACCGAGTGCATGGGCGACAGCATTGCCGATCGCCGCCGCAGTGGGGCCCACAGTACATTCGCCGACACCCAGCGCGGGATTGCCGGCGGCCTCGACGAACTCGACCTGCATGTCGGGGATCTCGCTGAAGCGCAAGATCGGGTAGCTGTCCCAGTCGCGCGAGGCGATGCCCTCTTCGTCCAGCCGGACCTGCTCCTTCAGCGTCCAGCTTACAGCCTGGACGATGCCGCCTTCGAGCTGATTGCGCGCACCATCGGGGCTCACGACCAGGCCGGCATCTGCGACGCACCAGATGCGATCGACCTTGACGGTCTCTTTTACGGTGACGGCAGCGACCACGGCAGCATAGGCGGCGCGATTCTTGTATCGGGCGAAGCCGATACCGAGTCCCTTGCCCGTGCCGCCTGGTCCACGCGACGGCCAGCCGGCCCGCTCGGCCACCAGTTCGACCAGTCGACGGGCGCGCGGTTCCGACAGGATCGACAGGCGGTAGGCAACGGGGTCTTCGCCTAGGCGTGCCGCCAGATCGTCGATCAGCGATTCGATGGCAAAGACGTTCGGTAACGCACCAAGACCGCGCAGGGCCGAGGTACGGACCGGTGGGCGCAGCACCAGATGATGGACAATGCGGTGCGCGGGCACGTCGTAGATCGGCAACGCGTTGCGCGTGCCGCCGCCGCCGCGCGACTCGGGCGGATCGAACGGTGCCACCTCGGGCGGTGGATTCGCCAACGCCTCGGTCGCCAGCAGGAAACCGGTGCCGTTGCCCGGGCGCTGGACATGGGTGCCGCTCCACACCTCCGTTGTCCAGTCGGCCGGACGGCCACGCGCGTCGAGATCGACACGCAGCGTCACCAGCATCGCAGGCCCAACCGGTTCGAAACCGAACTCTTCCTCTCGGCGCCACTGCAGGCGGATGCACTTGCCGGGCAGGCGCATGGCGATCAGCGCTGCGTCGAGCGCTGCATCGTCGGCGCCGTTGTGGCCATAGCACCCGGCGCCGTGCAGGTGTCGCGCGGTGATCGCATCGAGCGGCAGGCCGAGCGCCTCTGCCAGGTTCTTGCGCAGCGGATGCATGCCCTGGCCATGCGAGCGGACCGTGAGATGGCCATCGCGGAACTCGGCCAAGGCACAGGACGGTGCCAGCGACGCATGGGCAATGTAGGGCCGCGAGAAAGTCGCCTGTACGAGATTC
>CALDNT010000121.1 GCA_937915145.1 uncultured Reyranella sp. | reverse complement strand
ACTGCTTCTGGTGATCGACGACGGCTGGTCGTCGGCACCCGGCTGGACGACACGCATTGCCCACGCCGAGCGCCTGATCCAGCGCGCCGAGCGCGGCGGCCGGCCCGTCGTGTTGCTGGGCACTGCGCCGGTGCCGATCGACCAGTCGGCCACCCGGCGGGGCGCGCTGCGCCCCGATGAAACGCGTACCATCCTGCGGGCGTTCCGGCCCAAGCCGTGGCCGACCGATCGCGCAGCGGCGGCGGCCGAACTCGACAGGATGCAGATCGACCCCGGCGCCTACGCGGTGTGGCTGAGCAACGGGCTGGAAGACGAGGGCGCCGCCCGGCTCACGGAAAGACTGCGCCGCTTCGACGGATTGCAGGTCCTGCTGCCCGATCAGGCCACCACGCCGCTGTTGCTGCTGCCGCCGGTAACAGAAGGTCGAGATCTGAAGGTCAGGGCTCTGAGGCCCGCCGCCGACGGACCCCGCAAGGCCGCAGTCCAGGCCTCCGATGAACAAGGCCGCGTCGTGGCCCGGATCGACCTCGATTTCGCGGCCACCGCTACGCAGGGCGAAGGTGTTCTGCCGGCGCCAGCCGAACTGCGCAACCGCATGGCACGACTCGACATCGAGACCCAAGGCGGCGCCGGCAGCACGGTGCTGCTGGACGAGCGCCATCGCCGCCGGCCTGTCGCCATCCTGGGCGAGCGCGCCATGGCAGGCGGCCAGCCGTTGCTGCAGGAGATCTATTTCCTCGAGCGCGCCCTCGATCCCTATGTCAGCCTCAGCATTGGCGATCTCGAAACGGTACTGACGCGAAATACTGCGGTTCTGCTGATACCCGACGGAGCCATCCCCTCGGCCAACGACCGCGAGGAAATCGCCAAATGGATCGAGCGCGGCGGCGTGGCCGTGCGATTTGCCGGCACCAATCTCGCCGCCGGCGGTGACAGTCTGGTGCCGACCCGGTTGAGGCTGGGCGACCGCGCGCTGGGCGGTGTCATGAGCTGGGGTCAGCCGAGCGCACTGGCCGAATTTCCCGCCAACAGTCCCTTCGTCGGGATTCCGATCCCGAAGGACGTGCGTATTTCCCAGCAAGTGCTGGCGGAGCCCACTCCCGACCTCGCCGACAAGACTTGGGCACGCCTTGCCGATGGCACGCCACTGGTCACCGCCGAGAAGCGCGGCCAGGGTTATCTCGTCCTGATCCATACAACGGCGAACACCGGCTGGAGCAACCTGTCCCTGTCCGGCCTGTTTGTGAACATGCTGCAGCGGCTGGTCACATTGTCTCGAGGCGTCGCCGGCGATGGCGTCAACAAGGCGCTGAAGCCATGGCGGACTCTCGACGGGTTCGGCCGGCTGGGTGCTCCGCCGGCCGGCGCCCAGACGCTGCCGGTCGACGCCGCCGAGACCTTCAAGCCGAAGCCGACCACGCCGCCCGGCCTCTACGGCGATGAGAATGCCCAGGTCGCTTTCAATATCGGCGGGCGGGTCGGTACGCCCAAGCCACTCGTCCTGCCCGCCGGAGTCTCGACCGACCGAATGTCGGAAGGCGGCGAGACGGATCTGTCGCGCTGGTTCCTGCTGGCGGCACTCCTGCTGTTGCTGGCCGATCTCCTGATTTCGCTATGGTTGCGCGGCCTGTTACCTCGTGCCCTGCGGCTCGGCCGCGCCACACCGGCGGCACTGCTGCTGGTGTGGGCCGCCTTTGGTGGCGCCCCTGACGCCGGCGCGCAGCAACCACAGTCTCCCGCGCCGGCCGGTCAGGCGACGAACGGTCAGCCCGGCCCGCCGCCGCTCACCCTCGAACAGGCGCTCAAAGGCTCGCTCGATATGCGGCTTGCCTACATTGTCACCGGTGACAAGGAAGTCGACGACATCAGCAAGGCGGGCCTCGAAGGCCTGAGCGAGATCCTGCGCAACCGTACCTCGGTGGAGCCAGCCGATCCGGTAGGCCTCGACCTCGAACGCGATGAGCCCCGCCTCTATCCCTTTATCTACTGGCCGATCACCTCGACACAGCCTGCGCTGTCGCCGCGTGCCGCGGCGGCGCTCGACCGTTATCTGCGCACCGGCGGTATCATCTTCATCGACACCCGCGACCAGCAACTCAGCTTCGACCGGCCCGCCGGCGGCAATCCCGATCTCAAGCGCCTTCTGGCCGGCGTCGAGACACCGCCGCTTGTCGCCATGCCGCCTGACCATGTGCTTACCCGCTCATTCTATCTGCTGTCCGACATGCCGGGCCGCTGGCAGGGCGGAAAAATCTGGATCGAATCGGGAGGCGGCCGCGTCAATGACGGTGTCACCACCGTGATCATCGGCGCCAACGACTATGCCGGCGCGTGGGCGACCGACCAGCGCGGCCGCGGCCTTCTGCCGGTCAGCCCGGGGGGTGAAACCCAGCGCGAGATGGCTTTCCGCGTCGGCGTGAACCTCGTGATGCATGCGTTGACCGGCAACTACAAGGATGACCAGGTGCATTTGCCAGACATCATGCAAAGGCTGAGACGATGAACCCGACATCGGCCGTCTCCGTCGCCTTCGATCCACTGTTGCCCTGGCCCGTGCTCGCGGCCTTGGGCGGCATCGGTCTGGTGCTGGTTCTGCTCGGCCTGCGTGCCGGCGCCCGCGGCACGATCTGGCGCTTCGGCTCGATCGTCGTCGTTCTGGCAGCCCTCGCCAACCCTGCCTTGATCGAGGAGCAGCGCAAACCGATTGCCGACGTGGCACTGCTGGTCGTCGACGACAGCGATTCGATGGCGATTGGCGAGCGTCGCCAGCAGGTCCAGACGGCGCGCGAGGCGCTGAAGCGCAAGCTCGGCCAACAGGAAGGCCTTGAGATCCGCGAGGCCGTTCTGCCGCCAGCCCATATCCAGCTCGGAAGCGAACGGCCCGGTGGCACACGCCTGATCGAAACCATGCGTTCGGCCCTGGTCGAGGTGCCCCCCGAGCGACTGGCCGGCGTCGTGTTGCTGACTGACGGCCAGGTCCACGACATACCCGCCGGCTTGCCGCCGGAGCTCGGTGGTGCGCCGCTGCATGGCCTGATCGCCGGCAAGAAGAACGAGCGTGATCGCCTGATCGTCGTCGAACAGTCGCCGCGCTTCGGCGTGGTCGGGCGTCAGGTCACGACCAAGTTCCGGATCGAGGACCCGGCCGGAGGCACCGCTCCGGTGACCCTTTCGGTCGGCGGCGAAGTGGTCCGCCGACTCGACGTGCCTGTCGGCCGCTCGGTCGAGTTGCCGATTACAGTGGGCAACCCCGGCGCCAACGTGGTCGAAATCGAAGTCGCCGCCGGTCCCAACGAGCTGACGCTCGACAACAACCGGGCGCTGTTCACCATCAACGGCGTGCGCGACCGATTGCGCGTACTACTGGTGTCGGGCGAGCCCTACCAGGGCGAGCGGGCGTGGCGGAACCTGCTGAAGAGCGATCCCGCGGTCGATCTCATTCACTTCACGATCCTGCGCACGCCACAGAAGGACGACTTCACACCGGTGCGCGAGCTGTCGCTGATCGTCTTCCCGATGCGCGAACTGTTCGAACAGAAGCTCAAGGAATTCGACTTGATCATCTTTGATCGCTACGAGTCGGGAAACCTGATCACGCGCGACTACTTCCGCAACATCGCCGAATATGTAAAGGAGGGCGGTGCCCTTCTGGTCTCGGTTGGCCCGGTGTTCGCCACGCAGCGTTCGCTCTACCGGACGCCGCTGGGCGCCATCCTGCCGGCGGCGCCCCTAGGCGACGTGCTGGAGACTCCTTTCAAGCCCAAGGTCAGCGAGATCGGCCAACGCCATCCGGTCACCGCGGACCTGCCGCAGGCCGGCCAACCCGACAAGGAGCCGGCCTGGGGCCGCTGGTTCCGCCTCGTCACTTCGCGTACCGAGCGCGGCAACGCCGTCCTGTCGGGCGCCGACGACAAGCCGCTGGTGGTTCTCGACCGCGTCGGCGAGGGCCGCGTGGCGCAACTGCTGTCCGACCATCTGTGGCTATGGAACCGCGGCATCGATGGCGGCGGTCCGCAGCCGGAACTCGTGCGGCGCATCGCACACTGGCTGATGAAGGAACCCGACCTCGAGGAAGAAGCGTTGCGCGCCACGGCCGCCGGTGGCCGCATTGAGGTGACACGTCGCACACTGGCCTCGACCTTTCCGCCGGTCACAATGACCTCGCCCGACGGCAGCACCCGCACGCTCGATCTGCGCCAGACCGCGCCCGGTCTCGGAACCGGCGTTGTCGATGTCGAGAAGCCCGGCCTCTACCGTTTCGACGACGGCACGCTCCGCACCGTGGCAGCCGTCGGCAGTCCCGATCCGCTGGAATTTTCCGATGTGCGCGCAACCGACGCCAAACTGAAGCCGCTGGTCGAGGCGGCAGGCGGCGGTCTGCTGTGGCTGGTCGACCAGCCCGAGCCGGATATCCGCACGGTGCGCCCGGGCCGTGCCGCGGGTGGCTCGGACTGGATCGGCTTGCGCCGCAACGAAGGCTATACCGTCGCCGGCATCAACCAGCTGCCATTGCTGCCTGGAATTCTGGTGGCCTTGGCCTTCCTGATGGCGATCACCAGCGCATGGTGGCGCGAGGGTCGCTGAACTCTGCCTGCCGGCCGTTACCAATCCGAAACTTGATCCGAGGTCTTTTCGCGCCATTTTGGGGGTCAAAGAGGTGATCCCATGATCGAACTGAGACCTTTCGAGAAGCTCGGCAAGTCGGACCACGGCTGGCTGAACGCCAACTTCCATTTCAGCTTCGCCGAATACCGCAACCCCGACCGCGTCCATTGGGGCGCACTCCGGGTGTGGAACAACGACCGGATCGCGCCGGACTCAGGCTTTCCGCCGCATCCTCATCGCGACATGGAGATCGTGACCTATGTCATCAGGGGCGCGATCACCCATCAGGATCACCTCGGCAACGAGGGCCGCACCGAAGCGGGCCAGATCCAGGTGATGAGCGCGGGCAGCGGCATCCAGCACGCCGAATACAACCGCGAGAGCGACGAAACCGAGCTGTTCCAGATCTGGATCCTGCCCAACCAGCAGGGCGTGCCAGCACGCTGGGAAACGGTGCAATTTCCGGCCGAGGCACGCGACGGCAGGTTGGTGCCACTGGCGTCGGGCCGCGGCCATGGCGGGGCAATCCCACTCTATGCCGACGGTGCATTGTTCGCCGGCACGCTGAAGGCGGGCCAGACGACCCGCCAGAAGCTGGGTGGCAAGCCTGCCTATCTCGTGCCGGCCAGGGGCAAGGTCGAGGTGCGTGGCAGCGACGGCAAGCCGGTCACCGCCAACGCCCGCGACGGCGTCGCCGTGGCCGACCAGGAGGAGATTGAGATTACGGCAATCGAGGATGCCGAGGTTGTGCTGGTCGAAACCGACAGGATGAACTGAGGCGGCCTTTCTCGTTGCTGTCCGCTCCTTTGTCTCGGAACATTCTTGCAGGTCAACGAGAGACCTTCGGAGAGGGCCGGCGTTGCAGTCACGCTACAACGCCTGCCTCCGCGCTATTTCATATTCACTGCAAAACGGTGGGTCGCAGAAGACTCGACTCACTTCCGCCCCAAGCGTAACTTTCTCGCATAAGTTGCGTAATGCCGCGTGATGCCGCGTAAGTAATGCATGGCTCGAAACGAGCCGGCAGTCTTCGGGGGAGATGGATCATGGCGATGGCCGGCGCGAACGGGACTGCGATCCCGTGGTGGAAAGAACCAACCAAGGATCAATGGTACGCTTACATCGCCGCCTGGCTCGGGTGGACGCTGGACGCGTTCGATTTCACGATCTTCTTGCTGATCATGGTGCCGATCGCCAAGGAGTTCGATGTTCCGCTGACAGCGGTGACGGCGGTGTTTGCCGTCACATTGTGGTTGCGCTTGGTCGGCGCCACGGCGGCCGGATGGATGGCCGACCGGATGGGACGCAAGACGCCGCTGATGATCTCGATCCTCTGGTATTCGCTCTGCAACTTTATCGCCGGCTTTTCACCAACCTTCGCCTTCCTGTTTTTCTTTCGCGCACTACTCGGTATCGGCATGGGTGCGGAATGGCCGGCAGGCGCGGCGTTGGCGATGGAGTCCTGGCCGACGCGTTCACGCGGATTCATGAGTGGCATTCTGCAGGGATCCTGGGGGCTCGGCTTTGCGCTGTCGGCAGTGGCCTACGGCTTCCTTTACGACTACATCGGCTGGCGTGGTCTGCTGTGGATCGGAATCCTGCCTGCGTTCTTGGTGATCTGGGTACGAATTTACGTGAAGGAGCCCGAGGTCTGGGTCGAGAACAAACGGCTGCAAAAAGAGAAGAAGGCCGAGGTGCGTGCCCCTTTGCTCTCGATCTTCAGGCGCGACCTGCTGTTCAACACACTGACGGGCATTTTGTGGATGGCCGCCGCGTTCTGTGTCTACTACTCGATCTGGGCGCTGTTCTCGAGCTACCTACAGAAGGAACTGAACTGGACGCCGCAAATGGTGGCGACGCCGCTTTTCTGGGCCAACATCGTGGTCTTTGCCGGCAACGCTGCATGGGGACTCGTGGCTGACAAATGGGGCCGGCGATGGGCGATCATCATTCCGGCCACCATCGCGATCTTCGTCACACCGCTATATCTCTGGACGCAGGACCCGATGTGGATTATCGGCGGATTCATCCTCCAGGGCCTGTTCGGCGGCTCAATCTACGGCCAGAATCCGAGTTACCTGTCAGAGCGCTTCCCGACCGAAGTGCGGGCCACGGCTTCGGGCTTCGTCTATCATCAGGGAGCAATCTGGGGCGGCTTGGTCGCCCCAGTGCTGACCTACTTCGCCATCGAGATGAACATGGGTTTCGCCATGCCCATGCTGATCAGCACGAATCTATTCCTGGTCGTCGTCATCATCTCCGTATTGCTGGGCCCGGAAACCAAGGGCAAGGAATTGGTAGGAGACTTGGAAGCCTCCTCCGTACCCGTGGTGTAGGCACTCGCCCACCGCTGTTCTGCCTCTGTCGGCAGTGGCGCCGCCGCGGCCGACCAGGACGAAGTCGAGCTCACCGCGCTTGAGGATGCCGAGATTGTGCTGGTCGAAACTGACAGGCTGAACTGACGCGGCTGCAATTGACGCTGTGGACCGGGCGGGCTTTGATCCCGCCCGGTTTGTTTGGGGGGAACGTCCATGGCCTACAAGGGTTTCGATCTGACGGGCAAGGTGTCGCTGATCACCGGTGGCAACGGCGGTATCGGACTGGGCATGGCCGAGGCGCTGGCCGAGGCCGGTGCCGATATCTGCATCTGGGGCACCAACCCCGCCAAGAACGCGGCCGCCGCGGAAAAGCTGAAGCGCCATGGCCGCAAGGTCCATACCCAGATCGTCGATGTCGGCGACGAAAAGCAGGTCGAGGCAGGTTTCGCCGAGACGCTGAAGGTGATGGGCCATGTCGACAATTGCGTCGCCAATTCGGGTGTCTCGGGCCGCGGCAAGGGCGCCATCCTGGAAATGACGACCGAGGAATGGCGCCGCGTGATGCGGGTCAATCTCGACGGCGTCTTTTTCACGTTCCGTAGTGCCGCCAGGCATATGGCCGAACGGGGCAAGGGCGGGTCGCTGGTCGCCATGGCCAGCACCGCGGCCATCGAGGGTGCCGCCCGGTCCAGCCATTACGGCGCCAGCAAGGGCGGCGTCACCGCCATGGTCCGCGCGCTCGCCGTCGAGCTGGCGCGTTACAAGATTGCCGTCAATTCGATCCTGCCGGGCTGGATCGAGACCGAAATGACCGCCAATGCCTTCGGCAACGAAAAGTTTGCCGGCAACGTCCTGCCGCGCATTCCGGAACGTCGCTGGGGCACTGGCGCCGATTTCGGCCCGATCGCCGTCTATCTGGCAAGCGACGCCACCGCCTATACGACGGGGCGCGACTTCGTTATCGATGGTGGCTATACGTTGTTCTAGTCCGTGGTCTCTCGGGGGAATTGAAGATGTTCAAGAAAATTGCGGCCGGCGTGATCGTCTCCTTGGCACTCGCTGCTGCGCCCGTGCTGGCGCAACCGGCCAAGCCCGCGCCAGCGGCCGCCAAGCAGGCGATGCCGGCCGGTGACGACAAGTATGTCGGCTATTACTATCCCAAGCCCGCCACCATCGAGAACTACACCTCGCCGATGCAGATGATCCCTGGCGCCGAAAGGCAGCAGCGCGTTCAGTTTGTCACCGTCGTCTCGCAGGGCACTATCCAGTCGGCCTACCGCGTTCCCTACGCTGTGTTCGTCAAGGGCGACAAAGCCGAGAAGTTGATCATCGTCGGCCTGCAACCGGGTGAGCTGAATTCGATCTACCGGGTCCGGGCAATCCTCGCCAACATGACCACGATGTCGCGCCTGTCGCCGTTCTTCCAGGAACGCACCGTGGCCGAGGACGCGAATTTCTTCGACCTGCTGAAGATGCTGGGTTTCACCCAGCTCACCGCCACCGACGGCGAGAAGTTCGCCTATCAGGTAAACGTCAAGTAGGCGCGTAGGCGCGTTCATACGCGCTGGCGGGCGGCAGCGCTTGTCATCAAGCGCGAGAGCCCGCACGGTTGGAATGGCGCAGGGTTTCGACATCGCCATTCTTTCTGCACTGCGCGGCGCCCCGTTAGCGGAGCGCCCTATCGATCTCCTGGTGATACCAGCCCAGCGCCTTCTCGAACTTGCCGAAGGTCTGCACGCGGTTGGCGCCGCTCCTGAAATTTGCCTGGATGCTGGCGCCGACGGTGAAATCCTCGTCGAGCGCAGCCAGGATCAGGTCCTGGTTGGTCTTCCAATAACTTTCCGGCTTCTTCGCCCGCTCCACCGGATCGACGAGCACCGAGACGTTGATCAACGCCTCGTCGGGCGACACCGGGAAGCTGGTGAAGACGCCGCAATGATCCTGGGTGTAGGCCAGCACCGTGTTGGGGAAGAGGTTGTAGAGCACGACCGCATGGTCGCGGAGCTGCCAGGTCTCGCGCGGCTGGTTCTCCACCTCGAGGATCGACGGCTTGCAGACGGCGAAGCGGGAATGACGCTCGCGGCGCTCGTAGGCGGTAATATTGTCGAGGAACAGCGGCGCCACGCTGGCACCGTGCAGGTAACGGAAATGGTAGAGTTCGAGGAAGGTGTCGATCACGAGCTTCCAGTTCATGTCCGGGCGGATCGGCGTCGTGCTTTGCACCTCCCAGTCCTGCATGTCCCAGGACGCAAGATCGGCCTTAACCGGTCCAAGAAAGGCATCCATGTCGATGTCGGCGCTCTGGCCCGGTTCGAGCGCCGTCGGCACCACGAAGACCATGCCGCAGCGCTCGGCGACGGCGAGCGGGCGCAGCCCGTGCGTCGTGCGATCGACCTCGCCGAACCAGGCGGCGTCGGTGATGCCGACCAGCTTGCCGGTAAGGTCGTAGCTCCAGCCGTGATAGGGGCAGACAAAGGCGCGCTTGTTCGAACCGCAGGGCTTCAGCTCCACGGTGGCGCTGCGGTGACGGCAGACATTGAGGAAGGCGCGCAGCTTGCCGTCGGTGCCACGGGTGACGAGGATCGGCTGACCGCTGTCGTTGTTGGCGACGAAGTCGCCGGGCTTGCGCAGCTGGGCGGAGAACGCGACCACGACCGGGTACTTTCGGAACAGCACGGCCTTCTCGCGGTCGAAGCGATCGGTGTCGAAATACTCCTCGACCGGCGTGTGGCTGATCTCTCCGTCGTCGCGCGCGTTGGCTCGCGCCATGCCGTGCATGCGCTCGATATAGGCCACCTGGTCGGTGTGCTGCATCGCCTGCTCCGCTGTCAGATCGCGTTCATGCCGCCATCGATCACCAGTTCGGTTCCGGTGACGAAGCGCGACTCGTCGGAAATCAGATAGAGGATGCCATAGGCGATGTCTTCCGGCGTGCCAAATTCGCCGACCGGAATGTGCTTGCGCATCCGTTCCTTGGCCTTGTCGCTGGGCAGGATGCCCTCGCCCATCGGCGTCAGGATCACGCCGGGATGAACCGAATTGCAACGCACCTTGTAGCCTTTGCGGGCGCAATCCATGGCAACGGTCTTGGTAAACTGCCGCACCGCCCCCTTGCTGGCGCCATATGCGGAAAGATCGGGTGTGCCGAGAAAGGCCGCGAGCGAGGACAGGTTCACGATCGAGCCGCCGCCCGACCCCCTGAGTGCCGGCACGCCATATTTGCAGCCGAGAAACACGCCCTGGACATTGACCGACAGGATACGCTGCCACTGTTCGACCGTCTCGTTTTCGAAGGTCGAGGGAAACGGTCCGGCGATGCCGGCGTTGTTCACGAGGCCGTGCAGTCGGCCTTCGCGGGCCAGGATATCGTCGATGACCCGTTTCCAGTCGGCTTCGCGCGACGTGTCCTGCTCCTCGAAACGGGCCCCTCCTCCACCCCGAAGGTCTCCGATCTGCTGCACGGTTTCGAGTCCGCCGGCGCGGTTGACGTCGGTAACGATCACAGTGGCGCCTTCGGCGGCCAGCAGCCTGGCCGTCGCACGACCGATGCCCGAACCCGCGCCGGTCACCAGAACGACCTTGCCTGCCGCCCGCTCCATGTGTTCCATCCCGCTTGCTTGTTGTTGGCGCGAGGCTAGAAGGCGCGGCGCCTCGCGACAAGAAGGGAGACATACGTGGCCCGCACACTGGAATTCTACTTCGACTACGGCAGTCCTTACAGCTATCTGGCCGACACCCAGGTCGAGACCATCGCCCGGCGCACCGGTGCCACGTTGGTGCGCAAGCCGATGTTGCTGGGGGGCGTATTCAAGGCGACCGGCAACAGCTCGCCGGCGGCGCTCGAGCAGAAATCGAGATGGAGCAGCTTCGACATGCCGATGTGGGCGAAGCATTATGGTGTACCATTCCAGCGCAACCCGTTCTTCCCGGTGAACACGCTGGCCCTGATGCGCGGGGCGGCTGCAGCACAGATCGACGGGCTGTTCGAGCGCTACCACCCTGCCATCTTCAAGGCGATGTGGGTGGACGGCCGCAACCTGAACGACATCAATGAGGTCGCGGCGGTACTGACGGCGGCAGGCCTCGATGCCGCAAAATTCGGCAGTCGTATCCAGGACCAGGACGTCAAGGACCGGCTGAAAGCCACGACCGACGAAGCCGTGGCGCGCGGCATCTTCGGCGCACCAACAAGCTTCGTGGGCGATATGATGTTCTTCGGCAACGATCGCCTGCCCTTCGTCGAAATGGCCCTCAAGGGAGAACTCAAGTGAAGAAATTCGGTGTGCTTGCCGCAGTCGGCGTCCTCTTCGCCGCCACGCCCGCTTTTGCCCAGACGGTCGGCACTTGCCCACGCGGCGGTGGCGCCAACCAGCCGCCGCCAGTGCGGGTCCTGTTCGAGCTCGGCAGCGCCCAACTCCGGGCCAGCGAAAAATCCACAATCGTCCAGGCCGCAGCCACGGCCAAGGCACGCCAGGTATCGGCGATCTGCCTGATCGGCCATACTGACAAGCTGGGCGACAAGTCGTTCAACGAAAAGCTGGCACGGTCGCGCTCACAGGCGGTTGCCGCACAGATGATTCGCGACGGCGTTCCAGCCAATCACATCTATATCGTTGCCGACCCCGAGGCCTTCGGGAACATGAGCCTGGGCAAGGAAGATGCCTCGGTGACCGACCGCAAGGTGACGATCTTCTTCTCGCGTTAGATCGGGATTTGCCCGATCAGGCGGGCATCTCGATCACCGCCTTGCCGACGACCTTGCGGTCGATCAGGGCGCGGAAGGCATCGGCCGCGCGCTCCATCGGAAAGCGGTGCGAGATGTGCGGGCGCATGACGCCGAGGCCGGCGAGACGCGGCAGCTCCTCCACATAGTCGCGGCCAAGCTCGGGCGCATGGCGCAGTATCGTCTCGCCGGCACGCACGCCCAACACCGACAGACCTTTGATCAGCACATGGTTGGACATGATCCTGCTCGGCCCGCCGGAGGTGAATCCCACGACCAGAAGCCGCGCACCATAGGCCGCGGCGCGCACCGACTTCTCCAGCACCTCGCCGCCGACCGGATCGTAGATCACATCGGCGCCGCGGCCGTCGGTAATGGCCTTGACCGCCGACACGAAGTCGCTGGTGCGATAGTTGACGACGTGATCGGCGCCATTCCGGCGAACCACCGCCAGTCGCGCATCGTCGCTGCCGGTGGCAACGACCCGGGCGCCGAGATGCTTGCCGAGTTGGACCGCCGCCAGGCCGACGCCGCCCGACGCGCCGTGCACCAACAGCGTCTCGCCACGCTTGAGACCGGCGCGATGGACCAGCGAATGATAGGCGGTCTGGGCTGCGACCCGGAATCCCGCACCCTCGGCGTAGGACCAGTCGGCCGGCAGGCGCATCAGGGGCGCACCGGCGGAAAGGCGGACATATTCGGCGAAGGCGCCCGGCTTCACGCCGAAGATCACGCGCTCGCCGATCCGCCAGGCCTTCACGTCGGAGCCAGTGGCGTGGATCGTTCCGGCACCTTCCATGCCCGGCACGAACGGCAGCTCCGGCTTGTGCTGGTAGCCGCCGGACACCATCAGGACATCGGGGAAATTGACGGACGCCGCACCGACCCGGACGACCAGCTCGGACGGTCCGGGTTCGGGAATCGAGCATTCCTCGATCCTGAGGACGGACGGATCGCCGAGGCGATCGCAGACGACAGCACGCATGCCGCGGCTAGTCGAGTTCGAACGCGTTCTTGTAGTCGAGCTTGAGCGCCGGATCCTGGTCTTCCTTGCGCAGCAGGCAGTTGCCGACGACCAGCACCTCGATCTCGCTGCCCATGAAGCAGCGGAAGGCGTCCTCGGGCGTGCACACGATCGGCTCGCCGCGCACGTTGAATGAGGTGTTCACCAGCACGGAGCAGCCGGTCTTGGCCTTGAACGACTCCAGCAGTTCATGAAAGGCCGGATTGGTTTCCTTGTGCACGGTCTGGATGCGCGCCGAATAGTCGACATGGGTGACGGCCGGAATGTCGGAACGCGGCACATTCAGCTTGTCGATGCCGAACAGCGCTTCTTCGGCCTCGGTCATGGCCCGGCGGCGATCCTCGTTCACCGGGGCGACCATCAGCATGTACGGGCTGTCGCTCTTGATGTCGAAATAGCGTGACACGTCCTCACTCAACACTGCCGGCGCGAAAGGCCGGAACGATTCGCGGTACTTGACCTTGAGGTTCAGCGTCTTCTGCATCGAGGGCGAACGCGCGTCCCCCAGAATGGAACGCGCACCGAGCGAACGCGGACCGAATTCCATGCGGCCCTGCATCCAGCCAACGGCCTTGGCATCGGCCAGTGCCTGTGCGGTCTGGTCGATCATCTGCGCATGGTCGAGGCGCGTGAGTTTGGCGCCGGCTGCCGTCAGGCGCTCGGCGATCTCGTCATCGTTGAATTCGGGGCCAAGGTAGGAGCCCGCCATGCCGTCCATATGGCCGTTTAGCTTGCGCGGCTGGCCCATGAATCCATGATAAGCAGCGAAGGCCGCGCCGACCGCGCCGCCGGCGTCGCCCGCCGCCGGCTGCACCCAGATGTTGTCGAAAACATTCTCGCGCAGCAACTTGCCGTTGGCGACGCAGTTCAGCGCCACGCCCCCGGCCAGGCAGATGTTCGTGGCGCCGGTCTCCTTCTTCACCGAACGGCCAAGCCTGAGCACGATCTCTTCGGTGACGGCCTGGACCGACGCCGCGAGGTCCATGTGGACCTGCGTCAGTTCTTCCTCGGGCTTGCGCGTCTTGATGCCGAACACATCAGCGAACTTGTCGTTCGTCATGCGCAGGCCGGTGCAATAGTCGAAGTAGGACTGGTCGAGACGGAAGGTGCCGTCTTCCTTGAGGTCGACGATCCTGTCGAAGATCAAATCCTTGAACCGGGGCTCGCCATAGGGCGCCAGGCCCATGACCTTGTACTCACCCGAATTGACCTTGAAGCCGGTATAGTAGGTGAAAGCCGAATAGAGCAGCCCAAGAGAGTGCGGGAAGTGCAGTTCCTTCAGCATCTCCAGGCTGTTGCCCTTGCCATAGCCCAGCGACGTGGTCGCCCATTCGCCGACCCCGTCCATCGTCAGGACGGCCGCTTCCTCGAACGGCGAAGGAAAGAACGCCGAAGCGGCGTGGCTCTGGTGATGCTCGCCGAACAGCAGGCGCTTCTGCCAGTCGAAGTCGGGTTGCCACTTCTTCATCTCGTCGCGCAACAGCGTCTTCTGGAACAGCTTTTCCTTCAGCCACAGCGGCATGGCCATGCGGAACGACGTGAACCCGCGCGGCGCATAGGCGAGATAGGTCTCGAGCAACCGCTCGAACTTCAGGAACGGCTTGTCGTAGAAGGCCACGTAGTCGACGTCGGCCATCTTGATGCCGGCACGGCCGAGACAGAATTCCACGGCCTTCTCCGGGAAGCCGGAGTCGTGCTTCTTGCGCGTGAAGCGCTCCTCTTGCGCTGCACCGACCAGCCGGCCGTCCTCGATGAGTGCGGCCGCACTGTCGTGATAGAAGGCCGAGATGCCGAGCACCCGCATGCGACGCGTCCGCTTCGCCTAGAACAGGGTGTAGATGAACGGTGCGATCGCCGAGCCCTTGGTGAGCACGATCAGGCCACCGAAGATCACCATCATGACCATGATCGGCAGCAACCAGAACTTCTTGCGCTCGCGCATGAAGGCCCAGAGTTCGACGATGATGGAGCCCATTTGCTCGATCCTTTCGATATCAGAACTGGTTACGCATGGACTGCGGCGGCGGCCCCGGCGGGGTGCGGTCGATCCAGTAGCTCTTGGCATTGCGGTCCAGCCGCAACCGCAGGAAGTCCTTGCCGAAGGCACGCATGACCAGGCCGATGGGCATGATTGTCACGAAGAACAGCAGGCCGAGGACGAGCGGATTCATGACCTTATAGAGCAGCAATCCGAACTTCAGCCACAGCCGGTTGAGCGGACCCAGCAGGCGCGGATAGACCAGCGCCACGAGCAGGAATGCGGCGGCCAGCGGCAGCGCCCAGTGCCAGCCCACGCTGCCTCGCCACAGCGAAATCGCGCTGACGATGCCGAAAAAGCCGGCAAAAACGAACCCGAACCCGCGATCGGAGCCCGCCTTGACGTGCTCCTCGCGTGAAAAGTCCTCATGAAGCTGGCTGGTCGCCATTTGCAACGCGTTGAGATGTCCGAACAGGGGCTTCTAAGTCACTGATCCCAATCGCCAAGTCAATTGGCTACTACTGTGGGTCAGTCTGCGGTGCTGGCGGCGAACCGATGGGCCAGCAGGGCAGTCAGGGTCAGGCGCCAAATTGCCGTCGCACGCTCGAAGCTCAAGCCGTCCCGACGCCGCAGGACGATCCAGGCATCAAGCGAAAGTGCCGCACCGATCGCGTCGGCCAGTTCCTCGCGGGCCCGCTCGTCCAGCACCCCAAACTCAGCCGCAAACGCCTCGAAAGTGGCGGCACGCAGCTCCCGCTTGGACGTCAGCCCACGCTCGATCAGCGCCGGATGACCAGCGAACTGCCCGGCGGCGACGCGCAGAGGTACGATTCTGTCGAAGATCTTGGCCAGATTCTGCACAACCGACTCAATGCGCGTGGTCAGCGGCAGACCCCGCGAGGTTTGCGGCGGCACGACGATGTCCTGACGGACCGAATCCATTACAGTTACGAAAAGTGACTCAACGTCGCCAAAATGTTGGAAAACCGACCGGACTGAAACATCGGCTCGCCTGGCCACGGCAACCACGGTGGGCGCCGTGCTGGTCTCGGCAATCATCGCGGTAGCGGCCGAAATAACCTTCCGGCGTGTCTCGACGGCACGCCGATTGCGCCCATCGGGACGGGCCGTCTTTTCCAAACCTGCCACTGCGTTGCCGCGCGGAATAACCGCTGCTTCGCTCATAATTCGATATCCTAACTGGGGTAGCGGCAAACGGTGGTCAACGCCCAAACCGTCACCTATTGAAGGAATGGAATAGAGGCCGACTAAGGCAAGAACAAGGTAAAGACCGTCGCACCCATATGAACACCAGCCACGCTCCCACCCTCCGCGCCGTCCTATGGGACTTCGGCGGGGTCATTCTCAGCAGCCCTTTCGAATCCTTCAATCGCTACGAAATTGACGCGGGACTTCCCAAAGATTTCATTCGCAGCCTCAATGCACGCAATCCCGACGCTAATGCGTGGGCGAAGATGGAACGAAACGAAGTTTCCCTCAGCGGCTTCGTCGACCTGTTCGAAGCCGAGGCAAAACAGCAGGGGCACGAAATCGACGGTTGGCGCGTCCTCCAGGCCTTGAGTGGCGACATTCGGCCGCAGATGGTGGAGGCGCTCCGGCGCTGCAGAGCAGCGTTTCGGGTTGCCTGTATCACCAACAACATGAAGTCGGGCGAAGGTCCGGGCATGGCGCGCAGCCCGGAAAAGGCCAAGGCCGTTGGCGAAATCATGACTCTGTTCGAGCATGTCGTGGAATCGAGCAAGCTCGGACTGCGCAAGCCTGATCCGCAAATCTACCGTCACACCTGCGATCTGCTGAAGGTGCAGCCGCAAAGCTGCATCTATCTCGACGATCTCGGCGTCAATCTGAAGCCGGCGCGTGCGATGGGCATGCGCACCATCAAGGTTGGCGATCCCGACCAGGCGATCATCGAACTGGAAGCGATGGTCGGCATTCCCCTGCGAGGCTGAGCGGTGAAGCGGGTCACCCGTCCGATCACTGCCAAGTACCTTCACAACGCCGCCGCGTATTACCTTGAGCGCTATCCCAGCACTGCCGAAGGCCTGCGCCGCGTCCTGAACCGGCGGGTCGCCAGGGCCAAGATGCTCGAAGCCCCGGTGATGGAGAACGTAGGCCAGGCGATCGAAACCGTGGTCGCCAAGTTCGTCGATGCCGGGGTGATCGACGACAAGGCATTCGCCCAGACCAAGGCGCGGTCGCTGCACCGGCGCGGCACTTCGAGCCGGCTGACGCGCCAGAAGCTCATGATGGCCGGCGTCGATGGCGGTACGCTGGACGAGGCGCTGGAAGGCCTCGATATCGAACTGGACGTCACGCCCACCCAGCGCGAACAGCGCGCCGCGGCAGCCCTGGCGCGACGACGGCGGCTCGGGCCCTATCGCCCGGCCGAGGAGCGCAAGGACCATCGCCTCCGTGACCTCGCAACCATGGCCCGCGCCGGCTTCGCCTACGATGTCGCGAGGAAGGTGGTCGACGCTGTCAGCCCGGACGCGCTGGACGAAACCTGATCGCGCGGCCATGGTTCGACCATGACGACCACCATCTGGCACAATCCACGCTGCAGCAAATCCCGCCAGACGCTCGACCTGATGCGCAAGAACGGCGTCGAACCGACGATCAGGGAATATCTCAAAACACCTCCCAGCAAGGCCGAGGTCGAGAGATTGATGGATCTTATCGGAGGCGATCCGCGCGACCTCCTGCGTGACGGCGAACCGGAATTCAAGGCACTTGGAAAGAAGAAGGCCGATCTCAGCAAGGCTGACGTCGCCAAGGCGATTGCGACCCATCCGATCCTGCTGCAGCGCCCCATCGTGGCCGCAGGCTCACGCGCCGCAATCGGCCGGCCGCCCGAGGCGGTGTTGTCGCTGCTGAAATAGCAGATGATCGGGCGAATTCGCCTCTGGTCGGGCTACGTCCTTTTCTTCTATGTCGTCACGCATCTGCTCAACCATGCGCTTGGGCTGATCTCGTTGCGCGTGCTCGAAGCTGGCCGGTTGTGGTTCGTTTTCATCTGGCACAACCCGATCGGCCAGTTTGTTCTCTATGGCGCATTGACCATCCATCTGTGCCTGGCCTTTTGGTCGCTGTATCGCCGCCGGACGCTGAGGCTTTCGCGTTGGGAGTGGGCGCAATGGATCCTGGGTGCATCGATCGTGCCCCTGGGCACCATCCATGTCGTCGGCACACGGCTCGCTTACGAACTCTACAATGTCGACTCCGGCTATCCCTGGGTACTCGGTTCCCTTCTTGTCAGTGACTGGACCTCCATCGCGCGTCAGTTCGCGCTGCCTCTTGCCGTCTGGCTGCACGCCTGTATCGGACTGCACTTCGCCTGGCGCTTGAGGCCCTGGTACGCCGCATGGTTGCCGGCACTCTATGCATTCGCCCTGCTGGTGCCGATAGCGGGCATTGCCGGCGCGGGCATTGCTCTGCGCGACGTTGCCGAGCTCGCCCAACGCCCAGGGTTCCTCGACGAACTTTTCGTCCGCGCCCGGGTACCGACGGCGGCGCAGATCGGAAATCTCTATGTAATTGCCGACGCGCTTCAGTACACCGCGCTCGGCCTCCTCGCTGCGCTGCTGGCGGCGCGCCCGCTTCGCGCGCTTTGGGAACGTCGCGCCGGTGTTGTCCAGCTCAGTTACGGCGAACGGCGGACGGTTTCTCACGCCGCCGGGCTCACGGTTCTCGAGATGAGCCGGCTTGCTGACATTCCGCACGCTTCGGTGTGCGGCGGCCGCGGCCGCTGCTCGACCTGCAGGGTTCGAGTGAGTAGCGAGGATCACGCCAAACTACCCCCGCCCTCGGCGGAAGAGCAGAAGGTGCTTGCCCGAGTGGGCGCGCCAGGCAACGTGCGCCTCGCCTGCCAGCTCCGGCCGCCGGCCGGGCGCTACCGCATTGTACCGCTGCTGCCGGCTTCGGTCGGGCCCATCGAAGCCTATCGGCGTCAACCGCAAGCGCACGGCGGCGAGCACTATGTCGCCATCCTGTTCGCCGACCTTCGCGGCTTTACGTCGATTTCCGAAGGCAAGCTGCCCTACGATGTGGTGTTCCTGCTCAACCGGTATTTCCGCGCGACCGGACAGGCGATCGAGGCGGCCGGCGGACGCGTGGACAAATTCATTGGCGACGGCGTGATGGCGATCTTCGGCCTCACCGGCGAGCCCAGAGTAGCCTGCCTGCAGGCGCTCGATGCCGCACGACGGATGGCCTTGGCACTCGACGATCTCAATGAGGCGATGTCGGGCGATCTCGATCTCCCGCTGCGCATCGGCATAGGCCTGCATGCCGGACCGGCGATCGTGGGTGAAATGGGTTATGAGCGCGCCGCGCAGATCACGGCGATCGGCGACACCGTCAATACCGCCAGCCGCCTCGAAGCCCTCTCCAAGGAGTTCGGCGCCGAACTGGTGGTGTCGCAAGAGCTTCTCGATGGCGCCGGTATGGATCTCCCGTCGGCGCCACGCCACGACGTCGAAATTCGCGGCCGCCAGGGCCGGCTCACCGTACGCGCTCTCAAAAAGGCAACCGATCTCACGGCAATGTCATAAGAATTTCGTTGCTCCGCGCCGCGACGCGGTAAGAATCCACCACAACAGGAGGCTGCCCATGCGCTCGATCCTACTCGCTGCCGTCGCTATTCTGGGCTTCGGTCTCGCCGCTACCGCTTTTGCTGCCGGGGGCGGCGGCGGTGGCGCCGCGAGCGAGCCCGCCGCCAAGCCGGCCGATCCCAACTACGCGCGCGCCAAGGCCATGATCGAAGCCAGGGATTACGCCGGCGCACTGCCGCTCCTGCAGCAGGTCGTCGCCAAGGATGCCAAGAATGCCGACGCCTATAACCTGATGGGCTTCGCTACGCGCAAGTCCGGCAATCCCAGTGGCTCGCTGCAATACTACCAGCAGGCGCTCGCCATCGACGCCAAACACCTTGGCGCGCATGAATATGTCGGCGAGGCCTATCTGATGCTCGACCAACCGGCGCAGGCCGAGCAGCATCTGGCGCGCCTCGATTCGCTTTGCGTCTTCGGCTGCGCCGAGTACCGCATGCTCAAAGCGGCGGTCGCCAACTACAAAGCCGGCAAGAAACCCACCAACTGACGTCTCGCAAACCGCAGCGGAATTTGGATCGACGGGAGGGCCTCATGGCCTTTCCCGCCGACGGCCCGGCCCGTTATGCTGGCGGTGGATAAACGCCCGTTCACGCCGCCGCCTCCGGAGGGCTTCCCGCTATGACCACCACCGCCACACCCGTTCCCCTCGTTTTCGGCGACTACACGCTGGAAGACCGCTACCGGCTCGACAAGGGCCGCGTCTACCTCACCGGCATCCAGGCCCTGGTCCGACTGCCGATAATGCAGCGCCAACGCGACCTGGCGGCCGGCCTCAACACCGGCGGCTTCATCTCGGGCTATCGCGGCTCGCCGCTCGGCATGTACGACAACGCGCTGTGGGGGGCGAAACGATACCTCAAGGAACACAACATCCACTTCCAGCCCGGGCTCAACGAGGATCTCGCCGCGACATCGGTCTGGGGCACCCAGCAGGTCAACCTGTTCCCCGGCGCCACCGTCGATGGCGTGTTCTCGATCTGGTACGGCAAGGGCCCGGGTGTCGACCGCTCGATGGATGTGCTGAAGCACGGCAATGCGGCCGGCACATCGCCGCACGGCGGGGTCATCGCCCTGGCCGGCGACGACCATGGCTGCCAGTCCTCGACGCTGCCGCACCAGAGCGAGCAAGTGTTCGCCGCCGCCATGATCCCGGTCGTGAACCCGGCTACCGTCCAGGAATACCTCGATTTCGGCATCCTGGGCTTCGCGCTGTCGCGCTATTCGGGCTGCTGGGTCGGCTTCAAGGCAATTTCCGAGACCGTCGAGTCAGGTGCTTCGGTGTGGGTCGATCCCGAGCGTATCAAGATCGTGCTGCCGACCGACTTCCAACTGCCGCCGGACGGGCTCGGCATCCGCAACCCCGATCCGCCTCTTGAGGCGGAGCGGCGCCTGCACGGCCCCAAGATGGCGGCCGTGAACGCGTTCGTGCGCGCCAACGGCTTCGACAAGATGGCGATCGACACGCCGCGCGCACGCATCGGCATCATGACCACCGGCAAGGCCTATCTCGACACGCGTCAGGCGCTGGAAGATCTTGGCATCAGCGACGAGCGCGCCAGGGCGCTCGGCATCCGCCTCTACAAGGTAGGTGTCACCTGGCCGCTGGAGCCCGAAGGGGCACGGCGTTTCGCCGAGGGTCTCGAGGAAGTGATCGTCGTCGAGGAGAAACGTTCCAACCTCGAGGATCAACTCGTCCGCCTGCTCTACAATATGCCGGCCGACCGGCGCCCGCTGGTGATCGGCAAGACCGACGAAAGTGGCCGCATCATCCTGCCGAGCGAAGGCGAGCTGTCGCCGACCGGTGTCGCCATGGTGATTGCCGGACGCCTGATGAAGCACGGCGGCGACTCGCCCGAGCTGAACCAGCGCCTGGCGCGTCTCGAAGCCAAGGAAAAGCTGATGAACGCCCCGCCACCCAAGGTGGCGCGCACACCGTTTTTCTGCTCGGGCTGCCCGCACAACACATCGACTCGCGTGCCCGAGGGCAGCCGTGCCATGGCCGGTATCGGCTGCCACGGCATGGCAATCTGGATGCCCGAACGCCGGACCGCCCTGATCAGCCACATGGGCGGCGAGGGTGTGGCGTGGATCGGTCAGGCGCCGTTCACATCCGACAAACACATCTTCCAGAACCTCGGTGACGGCACCTACTACCACTCCGGCCTGATGGCGATCCGCCAGGCCGCCGCCGCCGGCGTCAACATCACCTACAAGATCCTGTTCAACGATGCCGTCGCCATGACCGGCGGCCAACCGCACGACGGGCCCCTGAACGTCCCCGAGATTACCAAGCAGGTCGCTGCCGAAGGCGCCCAGCGCGTCGTCGTCGTGACCGACGAACCCGACAAGTACGGCATGAACCCCGGTTTCGCCGAGGGCGTGACGGTCCGCCATCGCGACGATCTGGATGCCGTTCAGCGAGAACTGCGCGAGATCCCAGGCCTCACCGTTCTGGTCTACGACCAGACCTGCGCTGCCGAGAAGCGTCGCCGCCGCAAGCGCGGCACCTTCCCCGATCCCGCCAAGCGCGTGTTCATCAACGACTCGGTGTGCGAAGGCTGCGGCGACTGCTCGGAGAAGAGCAACTGCGTATCAGTGAAGCCACTCGAAACCGAGCTCGGCCGCAAGCGGCAGATCGACCAGAGCAACTGCAACAAGGATTTCTCGTGCATCAACGGCTTCTGCCCGAGTTTCGTGTCGGTGCATGGCGGCGCCGTACGTAAATCCAATCGCGCACAGCTCAAGGTCGTGCAGGACAATCCCTTCGCGGCACTGCCGATGCCGACGCTGCGGCCACTCAGCGAGGCCTATGGCATTCTCGTCACCGGCATTGGCGGCACTGGCGTGATCACGGTCGGCGCACTGATCGGCATGGCAGCCCATCTCGAGGGCAAGGGCTGCACCGTGCTCGACTTCACCGGCCTTGCGCAAAAGAACGGTGCCGTCATGAGCCACGTTCGTCTCGCACCGAAGCCTGAGGATCTTCACTCCGTGCGCATCGCCGCCGGCGGCGCCAACCTGGTCCTGGGCTGCGACATGGTCGTGGCCGGTTCGCCGGCGGCGCTGTCACGGATCGAGCAGGGTGTGACCAAGGCGGTGATCAACGGCCACGTCCAGCCGGTCGCGGCCTTCGTCACCAACGGCGACATGGATCTCGGCGCCGAAGCCATGATGAAGTCGATCCGTGATGCCGCGGGCGAGGAAGCCACGACCTTCATCGACGGCACGGGTCTCGCCACGGCGATCCTGGGCGATTCGATCGCCACCAACCTTTTCATGCTTGGCTATGCCTGGCAGAAGGGCCTGGTGCCCCTGTCACTCGAGGCCCTGATGCGCGCCATCGAACTGAACGGCGTGGCGGTCGAGTCGAGCAAGCGCACCTTCGATTGGGGTCGGCTCGCCGCCCACAATCTCGCGACCGTCCAGGCGGCGGCCAAGCCGACGCTCCGGATCGAGAAGCCGGTGGCGCGCCTGCTGTCCGACATCGTCGCCAAGCGGGTCGATCTGCTGACGGCCTATCAGGACAAGGCCTATGCCAACCGCTATCGGGCCTTTGTCGACAAGGTGGCGGCAGCCGAGAAAGACAAGGCCCGCGGCCGCAGTGGATTGGCCGAAGCGGTTGCCAAGTCGCTCTACAAGCTGATGGCCTACAAGGACGAGTATGAGGTCGCCCGTCTCTACACTGACGGCGATTTCCTGAAGAAACTCGGCGCCCAGTTCGAGGGCGACTACAAGCTCACCTTCCATCTTGCGCCTCCGTTGTTCGCCGATCGCGATCCGGTGACCGGCCAGCTCAAGAAGCGCGAATATGGTGGCTGGGTAATGCCCTTGTTCCGCCTGCTTGCGTCGATGAAGCATCTGCGCGGCGGCAGGTTCGATGTCTTCGGCTACACTGCGGAGCGCCGGATGGAGCGCCAGCTGATCGGCGAGTACCAGGCGACCGTCGACAGCCTTCTGGCCACGCTCGACCAGGACAATCACGCCCTTGCGCTTCAGATCGCTGCCCTGCCGGAAACCATGAGGGGCTTCGGCCATATCAAGGAGAACAACGTCAAGGCGGCCAAGGAACGCGAGGCCAGCCTTCTGGCCGCCTACTGCCGTCCGATTGTCCAGGCGACCGCGGCCGAATAGCGAACTGCGGGACGCCCCCGCTCCCTAAGGGGTTGGGGAGGAAGCGAAGGCGTCCCGGGTACGCACGCCAGCCGCGAAGGGAGGTTCCGGTGGCGTCAGTCGGCTATAAGCCAATTCACCTGGGGATTGTAAGCACAATCAGGGGTCGTATCCTGCACATCCGGCGCACCCTTCAGGCCCGGCCGGATTGAGGCGAGAACGACGCCAGATCGAAGCGGCCGCCGGGGCCGCCCTTGCCGCCCAGGCGATCGAGTGCGCGTTGCCATTTGGCGGCGAAGTCGGCGTCGAAAACCAGTTCGGCGTCGCCCTCGACCACCAGCCACGCATTGTCCTGCATTTCGCGGTCGAGTTGGCCCGGCGCCCAGCCGGAGTGTCCCAGCGCCAGCCACGCATTTTGCGGGCCACTGCCGCCTGCCATGTCCTTGAGAATCTCCAGCGATGCGGTCAGGGCCAGGCCGCCATCGATCAGCAATGTCTCCTCGCGCTTGTAGTCGGCCGAATGCAGCACCAGACCGCGCGACGTCTCCACTGGCCCTCCGAACAGTACCGGCCGGGCAGCCTCCGACGGCGGTACGTCGATACCGAGTTGCTTGTAGACCTGGCCAAGCGGCAGGTCGTCGACGCTGTTGTTGACGATGATGCCCAGCGCCCCGTCGTCGTCATGCTTGCAGAGAAAGACCACACTTTTCCGAAAGCGCTCGTCCGGCATGGACGGCGCGGCGACCAGGAAACGGCCGACCAATGAGGCGGCGGGAGAACTGGGTCCGGACATGGTGCAATGATCTCCTGAATCCATGGGGATTGTCCGGTCAAAGGTCAAGGGAGCGGCTGGTGCAATGGACAAAACCCGACCCCTCCCCTAGGTTCCAGCGATCAGAGACTGCCCCGACGGGGCAGCGTTTGAAGGAGCGTTAAGAATGGCCAAAGTCGGCGACAAGGTACCCAGCGCGACGTTGCGCATGATGGGGCCCGAAGGCCCCAAGGCGATGACGACGGACGAACTCTTCGCCCCCGGCAAGAAGGTGGT
>CALDNT010000120.1 GCA_937915145.1 uncultured Reyranella sp. | reverse complement strand
GCATAGGTTGCCGCATGCAGTCCGTTCGCTGTGGCCGGGCCTCGTCCGATGACCGCCACGCCGAGGCCATCAGTGGCATAAGCGTATCCTTCGGCCATCGCTATTGCGTTGTTCTCGTGCCGCGCTCCGTAGAAACGGACGCCAAAACTGTCGAGCGCAGTGGCAAATACTGCGGTATCATCGCTCATCAGGCCGAATACCTGCTCGACACCAAGCGCCTTGATATCCTCGACAAGCACCTGATAGGTCGGAACACGCCGCTCGGCGTCGACGGCCCCGCCTTTATGCTCGAGAATGGTCATGACTGCTCTCCTTCAGATCATAGGAACGGGGTAATCTCACCGAGCCTGCAGAGCAATTTGCCAACCGTGCCTACCAGAAACTAGATCCGTCAATACTGATTCTGAAGTCCGTCGAGGATCGGCCATGCGGCGACCTAGCCGTGCCGTGGCATTGTCACGGCGTCCCCAGTGTAGTGGTTCCTCTGGCCGACTGGTAACCGACGGGATGATGGACACGTGACGGGCGGCAGTCGCAGCCGCTTACCGTCGCCAAGGTCGGCGAGTACATGCGCGCGGGCGACGACGATCCCAATGTCCGAGTGATCGTACTGACTGGTATCGGGCGCGCCTTTTGTGCCGGTTTCAACCTGCGCAACGCGGACGGGTCAGACGTGACCGGCCCCGACTTTCCCGGTGCGCGTGGCACCCATGACGGGCCCGATGCCTCGCGTCAGCACTTCTTCCATGGCTTCACCGACTTGCATCGCGACATCTCACTGATCCGCAAGCCCACTATCGCGATGGTCAACGGTCCGGCTGTCGGGTCGGGTATGGACATGGCTCTGCATTGCGACATTCGGATCGGTTGCGAGAAGACGCGCTTCGTGGGTTACCACCACGCTGGCCAGATCATCGAGAACGGCGGCTGCTACTATCTGCCCAAAATGGTCGGTCTCGGCCGAGCGCTCGAGTTCGCCTATACCGGCGACCTCAACGCCGAGCGCGCCTACGAGTGGGGCATGCTCAATCACCTCGTGCCGTCGGAGAAACTTGAGGAGACCACGCGAGCGCTGTGCGAGCGCATCATCGCGGTGCCACCGATGGTGCAATGGATTGGCAAGCGCATCATGCGCGCCGCTCTCGACAGCTCGCTCGAGACAACCATGGTCATGACCTCGAACGCCGGCGGTCTGCTCAACAGTTCGGCCGACGCCAAGGAAGCTCGTCGCGCGTTCGTCGAAAAGCGGAAGGGGAACTTCAAGGGGATGTAGGGGCAATGTCACGTTGCTGAACAAAGACCGCGAAGAGCCTGAAGCCGGCATATTGTCAGGCCGACGCAACCGCCGCCCGCCTCGTATCCATCGCTACGGCACGGAAACTGCGATGGGTCGAGCCTGATGTCAGAAGGCGTTGCACGTTGAAGGTATTGTAGACGGCGGCGTGGGTTGAGAGAACTCTCTGTGCTGATTCCCGCTCTTGAATCGCTGCATCTTGCGTTCCCGTCGTCGGGTTGACTGATGTGAGTTCAAGGCGCGGTTGTTGCTCCATCAGTCTCGTTCAGGCGAACGCGTAATGTTCGCGGGGCACGGCGGTCATCGCCATCGGTTCGAGGCGATGTACGGGCTTTATCCCGGAGCGTCGCGCGAGGCGTCACTACCCGCCGGAACACTGGAAGCGCTAGTCGAGCGTGAAATAGCGCCCCGCCTGCCCCAGGCCAATGCAAAGCGATGGCCCTCGGTGTCTCCTGCGGAGCGGGCGGCTCGAATTGTGGCATTGGTCTATTTTGTCACCATCAGGCGCGAAGAAGCTGAGACCAAGTTGACGGAGGAAGGTGTGAAACTGTCAGCCGACGCCGCGAGAAAACGCGGGTGTGGAGTATCCGTCATGCCAGCGCGGATGGTGTTTTCGGTAAGGGCAAATGCAGGGCCTGCGCAGCGCGGCGAGATTGACGACGTCATCATCGGCACGTCGCCTTTCGTCATTTCGACGCTGCTGATGCTGGTGATCTTGTCGATCTGGCCGCAGGCCGCACCCTAGCTGCCGCCAATGGCGGCGAGCTAGGCGGCACCGAGTGTGATCACGATGTTACCGGCACCGTCGTGCTCGGCGCTGGCACCCGGCGGCACGACGCAAGTGGTGTCGTACTCCTCGACGATCAGAGGGCCCATGCGGCCTGAGGCGAGAGCGGCGCGAGGCAGCACCGGTGTCTCCATCCAGCCAAGCGTGTCGCCAAAATACGCACGGCGCGACGCCTGCGCGGCGGGCTCTACCCGGCTCGACGTTATGCGCTGGGGCACGACGCCGCTCCCATTCAACTCCGAGGCGCGCAAGCCCGAACCCAC
Organism: uncultured Reyranella sp.; assembly: GCA_937915145.1. Classification (GTDB taxonomy): domain Bacteria; phylum Pseudomonadota; class Alphaproteobacteria; order Reyranellales; family Reyranellaceae; genus Reyranella. The sequence continues at coordinate 3,226 of CALDNT010000120.1, read as the reverse complement.
GAGCTGAATCGCGACCAGCTCGACCGGTTCGTCAGCGCCGGCGCGATGGCCGTAGGTCTGCTCATGCTCCTGGCCGAACGCCTCCTCGAGATGCGCGACCATGCCGGCGTCGATCGCGCCATCCGGCACTGGCACGGTGAGCTCGTAGCTCTGGCCCTTGTAGTGCAGCGCCGCGGACCGCTTCAGCCGGGCGCCGGCGCCAGTGAAGCCCTCGATCGCCAGTTGTTCGTTGGCCTGCCGCGCCATCGCCTCCCAGGCCGTACCGATCTCACCGAGATTAGCTTGCCGCAGCAGGCGGCGGAAGGTGCGTGCATAGTGGTGCTCGACGTCAGCGTAGAGCAATCCGAACGAGGAGAACAGGCCGGCCGATGGCGGCACGACGACACGGCCGATGCCGAGGGCTGCCGCCATGCCGGCGGCGAATAACGGACCGTTGCCCCCGAAGGCGAACAGCGCGAACTCACGCGGGTCTCGGCCGCGCTCGGTAGAGACCGCCTTGATGGCGCGGATCATGTTGGAGGCGGCGATCAGGTGGGCGCCATAGGCCGCGCGTTCGACCGGCATGCCGAGTGGCTTTGCGATCTTGTCCGCGAAGGCCACCCGCGCCTTGTCGGCGTTGAGCTTCAGCGCGCCGCCGACGAGGTGGCCGGGATTGATATAGCCCAGTAGCACGTTGGCGTCGGTGATGGTTGGCACCTCACCGCCCTTGTCATAGCAGACCGGCCCGGGCGAGGCGCCGGCGCTCTCGGGACCCGCCTGCAGCGCGCCACCAGGATCGATCCATATGTGCGAACCGCCGCCGGCGCCCACTTCGGCGAGATCGATGGCCGGCACCTTCAGCGTGTAGCCGGCGCCCGTCATCAGCCGCGAGCCCATCATGATGCCGGCGCCCACGGCATATTCCTGGGCACGGGCGATCTCGCCAGCCTCGACCATCGACGCCTTGGCGGTTGTGCCGCCCATATCGAAGGTGATGATCTTCTCGAGGGACTTGGCGCGGGCCAGCGCCTGCGCGCCGACCACACCGCCGGCCGGACCCGACTCGATGATGTTCATCGGCCGCTCGGCGGCAGCGCCATCGGTCGTCAGCCCACCGTTCGATTGCATCAGCAGCAGGCGAGCCGGAATGCCCGCGCCATCAAGTCCTTGGCGTAGTGCCCTCAAATAGGTGGTGACGATCGGCATCACATAGGCGTTGATGACCGTAGTCGAGGTGCGTTCGTACTCCTTGATCTCGGGCAGAACTTCAAACGAGACGCTGAGCGGCAGGTGCGGCGCCTTTGCTTTGACAATGTCGCGCAGCATCGCCTCGTGCACCGGATTGGCAAAAGAATTCAGCAGGCAGATCGCGATCGCTTCGACTTTCTCGGCCAGCAGGGCATCGACGGTGCGTTCGGCGTCCGTCGAGTCCAGCGCACGGTCAACGTTGCCGGCATGGTCAATGCGTTCATCCACCACCTTGCGCAGGTAGCGCTCGACCAGAGGTGGCGGCTTGGTCCATGTCAGATCGTAGAGCTTGGGCATGCGCAGAGTGCGGATTTCGAGCACATCGCGGAATCCCTTGGTGGTGATTAACCCGACCCGCGCCCCCTTGTGCTCAAGGATCGCATTGGAGGCGACGGTTGTGCCGTGGCGGATCTCCTCGATGGCGCCACCGTCGAGGCCGGTCTCGCAAAAAATCGCAGTCAGCCCATCGACAATGGCTTGAGCGTAGTTGCCCACACTCGACGAGATCTTCTTAGTATGGATGGCGCCATCCGATCCGAGCAGCACGATATCGGTAAAAGTGCCGCCGATGTCGACACCGACGCGGTAGGTGACGGTCATAGCGCGCTATTCCGCAGCGTGGGCTAGAAGCACCGGATCGTGCCACTGAACCCTTGGCACCTCGGTCCAGCCGCGCGCCTTGGCGATTTCGCCACGGCGATACGTCGTGGCGGTGTCGTCGACCTTCCAGCCCTTGACGTCGATCACAACGCCGTAGTCGGCCAGCGCCTTTGCGGGTGATAGCAGCTCGTTACGCACGTCGCGCAGGACAGCGGCGGGATCGCGCTCCAGCGGATCGCCCCAGCCGCCCGCGCCAGCCAGAACATGGCGGAAGACCTCGCCGTTCTTGATGGTCATGGTGAGCTTCGACGGCAGCAGCCGGTTCTCGCCGTCCGGATTGAGATAATTCTCCGACGGCCCGCCGGGACTGCCGCCATAGAGGCCGAACGGCCGGTGGTCGCGCCGGTCGGAGCGAACCTGCAGCGTGCCTTCGGCTTCGAGGAACTTGTAGTCACGCAGGAACGGCACGCCGCCACGATACTTTCCGGCGCCCGCCTTGTCGGCCACGAATTCGTAGGCCAGCAGCTGGATCGGCTGCTCGGCCTCGGTGACCTCGATCGAGTGCGAGGCCATGTTGGCGAACATGTGCGAGTTGCCGTCGAGCCCGTCGGCGAAGGGCCTAGCGCCCCAGGCGCCGCAGGTGAAGTCGACATAGACGAAGGGCTTGCGGGCAGCATCGTAGCCGCCGATCGAGATACCGGTGTTGCCACCGTCGCCCGCCGCCTTCACCCGGTCGGGCAGCATCATGGCGAGCGCGCCGAACATGCAGTCGGTCATGCGAAAGCCGGTCAGACCGCGCGCGGCACAGGCTGCCGGCAGTATGCCGTTGCCCACCGTGCCGGGTGGGCAGATCACTTCGATGGCGCGAAAGACGCCTTCGTTGTTGGGAATGCCCGGCGGCAGGACGGAGCGCACGCCTGTATAGGAGGCGGCCTTGGTGAAGGAGAGCGTGTTGTTGATCGCGCCCTTCACCTGCGGGTTGGTGCCCGTCCAGTCGACTACCATGTGACCGCCCTTCTTGGTGATGGTGACGAAGAGGCGGATCGGCTTGCCATAGTCGACGCCGTCATCGTCGATCCAGTCCTCGAAACTCCATTGACCATCGGGCAACTCGGCGATCGCGGCGCGCGTCAGCCGCTCGGCGTAGTCGATGACCTCGTTGAGATAGCACGTCGTCTGCCCGGGCCCGTGGCGGGCGACCAGCTCGGCGAATTGCTTCTCGCCGATGTGACAGGCCGCGAGCTGGGCACGCAGGTCGCCGAACAGCTGGACCGGTAGGCGAACGTTCTTTTCGATGAACGTCATAATGGTCCTGTTGAGGACGCCCCTGTCGTAGAGTTTCATTGGCGCGATGCGCAGACCCTCGGCATAGATCTCGGTCGAGTCCGAGGCGTTCGAG
>CALDNT010000119.1 GCA_937915145.1 uncultured Reyranella sp. | reverse complement strand
GCGCCAGCGCCAGGGCGTCGGAGCCGATGAACATCTCGCCCTCGCCATAGCCGATTGCCAGCGGGCTGCCACGTCGCGCACCGACCATCAGATCATGCTCGCCGGCGAATATAATCGCGAGCGCGAAGGCACCCTGCAGGCGCGGCAGGGTCTGCGCGACGGCCTCGCGCGGTGATGCCCCCCCGTCGAGCAGCTGGGTCAGCAGCGCGGCGATGGCCTCGGTGTCCGTGTCGCTCTCGAAATGATGCCCGGCCGCCGCGAGTTCCGCGCGCAGCTCCTGGAAATTCTCGATGATCCCGTTATGGACCACCGCGACGCGCGCGGTCGCATGGGGGTGCGCGTTGGACTCGTTCGGCACGCCGTGGGTGGCCCAGCGGGTGTGGCCGATCCCGACATCACCATCGATCGGGTCGTCCTCGAGGATCGCCGCCAGGTTGGCCAGCTTGCCCTGAGCGCGGCGGCGATGGATCGAGCCGTTCACCAGTGTCGCGATCCCGGCGGAATCATAGCCACGATATTCGAGACGTTTCAGCCCCTCGATCAGGCGCGGGACTGCGTCGTCGGAGCCCAATATGCCGATGATGCCGCACATGTCAGATCGTCTCCAACCAACCGGGCAGGTCCTCATACTTCGACAGGCTCAGCATGAGGATCTCACCCTGAGCTTGACGAAGGGTGAGGTCCGTGAGGGTGCGCAACCCAGCATCTATCCACATCAACTCTTGTCCTTCGACTTCAGTTTGCGGAACCGGGCGGCCCAGCCGGGCTTCCTGACCTGCTCGGCGCGCTCTATGGCCAGCGCGCCGGCCTCGACATCGCCAGAGATGGTGCTGCCCGCCGCGACGATGGCGCCGTCTCCCACGGTCACCGGTGCGACCAGCGCCGAGTTGGAGCCGATAAACGCCCCCTCACCGATATTGGTTTCGTATTTGCCGAAGCCGTCATAGTTGCAAGTGATCGTGCCCGCGCCGATGTTGGCCCCGGCGCCCACATGGGCATCGCCCACATAAGAGAGATGGTTGGCCTTGGCGCCCGCGCCGAGATCAGCATTCTTGATTTCAACGAAATTCCCGACCCGCGCCCCGGCGCCGATCTTCGCGCCCGGCCGCAACCGCGCGTAGGGGCCGATAACGGCGCCGCTCTCGACCTCGGCACCTTCGAGATGGCTGAACGCGCGGATGTTCACGCCGTCGGCGACACGCACGCCCGGTCCGAAGACCACATTCGGCTGCACGACCACGTCGCGGCCGAGCTGCGTGTCGTGGTGGAACCAGACCGTGCCCGGGTCGACCAGGGTCGCCCCGCCCTCCATCGCGCGGGCGCGCAGCGCGTCCTGCACCACAGCTTCGGCCATGGCCAGATCGGCGCGCGCGTTCACACCCATCAATTCGTCTTCCTCGCCCTCGACCACGGCGGCGCTATGCCCGTCGGCGCGGGCCAGTGCGACCATATCCGTCAGATAATACTCGCCCTTGGAATTGTCGGTACCGATCTTGTCGAGCAGGCCGAACAGGTGCCGCCCGTCGAACGCCATGACGCCGGAGTTACAGAGGTTCACATCGAGCTGATCCGGCGTCGCGTCGCGCGCCTCGACGATGGCGGTCAACGCGCCGTCCCCATCGGTGATCAGGCGGCCGTACTGATGAAAATGGCTTGGCCGGAACCCAAGCACGGAAACTGCGGCACCGTCGGCACAGGCCGCCGCCGCCCGGCGCATCGTGTCGGCGCTCACCAGCGGGGTGTCGCCGTAGAGAACCAGCACCGTGCCGGTGAACCCTTCAAGCGCATCGCGCGCGGCCTTCACCGCACCGCCGGTGCCGTTCCGGTCGGCTTGCACGCAAGTGCGATGGGGCGCGACGGCATCAGCCACCACGTCCATGTCCGGCCCGACAACGACGACGACCCGCTCGGGTGACAGTTCAGCTGCCGTATCGAGCAGGTGGGCGATCATCGGACGGCCGGCGAGCGCGTGCATCACCTTGGGCAGATCGGAACGCATACGCGTCCCTTTCCCGGCAGCAAGTACCACTATGGCTAAAGGAGTATCGGTCATCGTTTCATATGCCGGATTGGGACGGGTAGAAGGGGGGCGAAGCCGGCATGCCGAATCCGCAGAAATCCACAGAAATCCACAGAAATCCACAGAAATCCGCGCGGAACTTGCCACAGCGCCGTGAATCGCACCAAGTCACGAATTGTGCCCGAATGTTTCGTGCAAAATCCACGGTCGGGGTTCGACCCCATCCTTCGACAAGCTCAGGATAAGGTGATCCGATGGCCCTCACACTGAGCCTGCGAAAGTGCCTTCGCCGAAGCGAAGTCGATTCGGCTTCGTGCAGGCAGGAGTGCAAGGGCCCGGCGCACTGTCAGCCGTCATCCTCGTCTTCGTCCGGCACGCCGAACACCAGCGTGCCGTCGGCCGTTCGCGCACGCACCAGATGGGCGAAGCCATCGCCCCAGGGCGTCGACAGTTCGAGCCGCACCGGCACCTGCCCGGGCTCGACACCGATATCGGCGAGCCAGATCACGACTTCGAGATCCTGCAGCCGCTTGCGGCCGGGCTTGAAGCCGGCGATGCGCTCGAAGGTCAGGCGACATCCCTCGACGCTGCCCTCGAACGGCGCGGCAGAGCTGGGCTTGAGATCGCGTTGCGGCAACACCTCGAGATTCGCGTCATACCGCCGCCGGCCGTCATAGACGGCCGTGCGCGGGCGGCATGCACCGTTTATCGCACTGGTGAGCACCAGCGCCGTCACTGCGGTCGTCGGATCGACCGAACCCGGGATCAGCGCCGGGTCGACGCGCTTGATGTCCTCTTCGCCGTAGGGCGGCTCGGCCGTCACCGTCCGCGCGCCATCCGCTGCATAGTCGATCGCCACCCTGCGCTGGCGACTGCGCCAGATGTTCGCGGTTCGGTACTTTTCGGGCGCAATCTCGCCGTCACGCCAGTCACCCGTGCTTGAGGCCTCGAGGCTCCAGTTGAACAGCGCGCCAATGATTCCCGACGTGTGCAACCGGATCCGGGTTTCATACCCGGGGTCGGCCAGGTCCACCTCGAAGTCAAACCGGATGGCACGCAGGCCGCCGGTATAGACGTCATAGGTCAACGCGAAACCTTCGGCGGCGTTCTGCAGAGCTGCATCAGCCGGCGCCATCGCCTGCTCGCCGTCCGCAGCAACTGCAGGTGTGGCACCCGTCATCGCCGCAATTATCGTCACGGCGGCAAGAATGGTCTGCGCTGGAATTCGCCGGATCATGGAACCATCTAAGCCGAGGGACATCATGAACTCAACAATGGTACGACGTCCCGCCGACCGCCAATCCGCTATTGGGATGCGCCGGTCTTTGGCAAGACCACGTCGCGGATCACGTCGAGAACCAGATCGGTTCCTTTCTGAATTAGCACCACATCATTGTCGACGATGACGCGCGTGGTGTCCGTCCGCTCGGGCAGGCGGTTTTCAAGATCGGCCGGCAACGCGCGGCGATCCAGCCCCAGCGGCAGACGGCCGTTTCGATCCAACTGCTTCTGGAGCCCGGGCGGAAGCCGGTCGCGCTTCGCCAACCCTGGCGGCAGGCCACCTTTGCGGCCCTTCGCCGATCCCTTGACCTCGTCCTCGCGCTTGGTCTGTTCGTCGGGCGTCACGATCCCGGTTTCCGCGAGGACCTCGCGGATGATCCGCTTTTCCAGATCACTGAAGATCTGCCCGACGCGATCGTCCGGGCGCGCAACGCTGGTCGACTGGGCCGTCGCCGAATGCGGCACCGGCAGAAGAATCGCGGCCACAAGACCGACACATGCAAACAGACTGAATTTCATGGGAATCTCCTGATTACCGAACGCGTGGATCATAGGGTCCGGTGCGATTGAGGCAAGGATGAGGCGGGAGACGGAATCTCAATGGACAGCCGGCGCGCAACTTGACACCTGCGAACCGGTCGCCCTATAGGTCCGGTCCCAATTGAGGACCCACTCTGGTCCCCACGGAGGGGCGCGTAGCTCAGCGGGAGAGCACTGCCTTCACACGGCAGGGGTCACAGGTTCAATCCCTGTCGCGCCCACCATTCTTTTCAACGGGTTAGCTAATTTTGGCGGCTGTTGAAAAAGTACCTAGCAACCAATTAGCAACCACCCGTTGATATAAAGACCGCTTGGTCTTGACGATGCCGTCGCCCGGAAGCCGTCGGCCGCCGGTTCGGTGCTATCCATAAGGCGCCGCCGGGTGACCCTGCGTGCGCTCGTGGAGAAGACCCCAGACGCCGATCTACATGATCTTCCCGAAGGAGCATCGCGCTAAGCTGCACTCAACCAACCCAATCGAGCGCCTTAGCGATGAGATCAAGCGTAGGGCCGACGTCGCGGCACCTTTCCCAACGACGACTCCATCGTCTGTCTCGTCGGCGCGCTGCTGCTCTAACAGAACGATGAATGGGCCGTCCGGCGCGCCAGATACGTAACGCTGGAAACCATCAGCCAGATGAGCGACGATCCCCTCGTCAGCCTGTCTGCTGTGGCACGCTGATCAGCCCTGCCGGGCCGCACGGCCACCCGAACCAGGTGAGCACATGGAAGCGCCAGGCGATGGACGGTTTAGGTGCGG
>CALDNT010000118.1 GCA_937915145.1 uncultured Reyranella sp. | reverse complement strand
GGTCTTGCCCTTGGTGTCGCCGCCTTCCTCCGAATTGATGACATCGGCCAGGATCGATGGCGGCAGACCATAGTCGGCACCGATGCCGAACCCCGTCACCACCGATATCGCCAGGAACCAGCCGAAATCGCCGGGGCCGACGAATATCGCCAGGGCCATCGCGATGATCGTCAAAACCATGCCGACAAACCACGCGGCCGCCTTGCCGAGACGGCGGGACAGCAGCAGCCAGGCCGGCACGCTGGCCGCGCCGGCCGCAAAATAAACCAGCAGGATGATACCGGCCTGCAGCTTGCCGCCCTGCAGGACGTGCTCGACGTAGAACAGCATCACAGTCACGGCGACGCCGAGCGCCGCTCCGTTCACGATGAAGACGAGCAGCAGCCGGCGGAACAGCCGGTTCTTCAACGGCGCGAAGAAGGTGACGAAGATGTTGCGGTTGGCATGAACTACCGGCGGGTGGACCGACGGTCCGCCCCATATCATCGTCGGCAAGGCGAAGATCACGACGATGGGCAGGAACACCAGCCCGAGCATGGCGTAACCGTTGGCCTCGCCCAGCTTCGCGGTGAGAAAAGTCGGCAGCACCACGGCAAGCGTCATGCCGAGCAGGCCGAAGACCTCGCGGCCGACCGTCACCTTGGTGCGTTCGTTGTAGTCGTCGGTCAACTCGGCGCCGTGGGCGTGGTAGCTGATCGACACGCCGGAATAGCCGAGATGGACCAGCAATAGGGCGGCAAGCAGCCAGATCGCCATGAGGTTATGGTCACCGAGGATCGAGTCCGGCGGGTCGAAGAGCATGTAGAAGCCGCCGGCCAGGAACGGAGTCATCAGGCCGACGAAGGCGAGCCGGCCGCGACGGCCGCGGTGCGTGAAGCGGTCGCTGATCAGGCCGATGACCGGATCCTGGATGGCATCGACGATGCGGGCGAAAATGAAGATCGCTCCCATGATGCCGAATGAGAGCTTCACGACTTCGCCGTAGAAGTGGCTGACGTTCAGCACCACCGGCAGCGCCGCCATGGCGAGCGGTAGTTGCAGGGTTGAGTAGGCGACCAGACGGTCAAACCTGATGCGCGCCGGCGCGGTAGTAGCGCCGTGCCCGGTCGATCCTGCGTTCACCCGTAAGCCTTCCTGTCCGGCGCGCTCGTGGCGGCCTGATTTTGTTGCCGACGGTTATATATGCTTGAAGTGTGCCTGCAATACGTCAGTCCGGCGGGTCGAGAAACCGGCGGCGCAATAAGCGAGGTAATACCGCCACATTCTCTGGAATCTTTCGTCAAATCCCAGTTTTGCCACCTGGTCGGCCACCCGGTCGAAGCGCCCCAGCCAGGTTTCCAGGGTACGCGCATAGTCCAGTCCGAAACTGTAGAGTTCGGATATCTTCAGCCCGGCCTGACGGCACTGTTCGCGCACGGTCGAGGGCGACAGCAGCATGCCTCCCGGGAATACGTAGGTTTGTATGAAATCGGGATGGCGGCGGTAACCCTCGAAGAATTCGTCGGCGATCACGATCGCCTGGACGATCGCCGAACCGCCCGGAACGGAATGGCGCTTGAGCGCGGCGAAATAGTCCGGCCAGTAACGCTCTCCCACCGCTTCGATCATCTCGATCGAGACGATGTGGTCGTAACGGCCCTCGATGTCGCGGTAGTCGCGGAACTGAAGATCGGCACGGTCGGCGAGCCCGGCCCGGTGCAGTCGCTCACGGGCGAACTCGAGCTGCTGACGCGAAATCGTGACGCCGGTCACCTTCATGCCGCGGCGTGCCGCCGCCTCGGCGAATCCGCCCCAGCCGCAGCCGATCTCCAGGATGCTGTCGCCCTGGCGGGCGCCGAGCTGGGCCAGGATGCGCTCGTACTTGGCGGTCTGCGCCGCTTCGAGCGCCTTGCTTTCCGCACCCTCGTAAAGTGCGGAGGAGTAGGTCATCGTTCGGTCGAGCCACAGCCCGTAGAATTCGTTGCCGAGGTCGTAGTGGGCATGGATGTTGCGCTTCGAACCCTCGCGCGAATTGTCGTGCCGGCGATGCAGCAGTTTCAGAAGCATGTTCTTATAAGCGTTGGTGCGCGTGACGCGTCCCAGGGATTTTTCGTTGTCGGTGAGCAGCGACAGGAGTCCCGGCAGGTCGGGCGAGTCGCAGAGGCCATCCATGTAGGACTCGGCGAAGCCGATATCGCCCTCGAGCAGCACCTGTCGGAAGAAGCGCCAGTCCTTGATCTCGATCTCGGCCTGGCGCTCCGCGCGGTCGGGGCCAAAGTGGCAGATCGTGCCGTCCGGCAGCCGAACGGTCAGCCGGCCGGCCGAGAGGCGGGCGAGCGACTTCAGGACAAAGCGGGCGGCAAATGACATGAGGTCAACGGCTCACGAGCTGCGAAGGCGGGTCAGGCTTGCGGTAAAATCTCGCCTGCTTCCGCCAGAGTTGCAAGGCCTGCCAGTGGATTCTCAATACAACGCCAAGGGTCATGGTCGGATTGCCGAGGAAGCGGCGCAGCACTGACCGATCGGCGAGCGGTTCCCGCCGGCCCGCCACAGACGTGGCGAGCATCAGGCCATCGGCGTCGTGATAGTTGATGTCGATATGGGCAATCCGGTCGTCGAGGCGGAAGCGGAAGCGATAGTCGCCTTCGACCGGCAGGAAAGGCGACACATGGAAGACCTTGCGGCCATCCAGCCACGCATCGGCCAGAATCGGGCGGCGATCGTCGTGGTGAACCAGATAGCAGTGGCTCTCGCCGAAGGTGTTGCTGACCTGGCAGAGCACCGCCCGGACCGCGCCGGTGCGATCGCGACAAAACCAGAAACTCACCGGATTGAACAGATAGCCCAGCATGCGCGGCATGGTCATCAGCATCACTTCGCCGTTACAGACCTCGCCGAGGCCGTGTTCGGCGAGAATGCCGCGCAGCCAGATCCTGATGTCGCTGCCGTCGCGCCCGCCATGATCGCCACGCCGGAAGGAGACGAGGCCTGCACGATCAACCTTCAGCCAGCGCCCGGCTGCAGCGTCGATGGCATCAAGCGCGAGGCAAAGGTAGGAGACACGATAGCGAAACGCATTGTTGCGCGGCCGCAGCCGCCGATGGGTGACCACGGCGTCGACGATGGTGTGGGCGGTCATGCCGCTCACGGCATGCCTGTCGCGATCCGCGCCGCGGCGGGCAGCGGGATCGGGTTGAGGCTTGGGCGGTCCGCAACAACGCGCGGCGGGTCGCCGATACGGCGGTGTTCGTTCGGCTTCGGCCAGGGGCGGCGCACGTCGAGCTGCTCGGCGACGTCGAGCCCGGCGGACAGCGCATCCTCATGGAAGCCGTAGCCGCAGTAGCTGCCGCAATAGTACGTGTCACGCACGCCCTGGATCTTGTGCAGATCGCGTTGGGCGCGGATCGCCGCGGCATCGTACATCGGATGTTCGAAACTGAAGCGCGCGTGGGCAGTCGCCGGCCGCGGCGCACGGCCGGGATTGACCGAGACGAACAGCGGTGCCGCGTCGGCCAGGTTCTGCAGCCGGTTCATCCAGTAGGTCACGCTGACAGGAGACATCGCGGAGTGGCCGTCGGCGACGTAGTTCCAGCTCGACCAGACACCGCGCCGGCGCGGCATCAGGGAGGTATCGGCATGCAGCCAGACCTCGTTCGACGAATAAGCGAAGCGGCCGAGCAGGTCGTATTCGTGGCCGTCGGCATCCTCCAGCAACGCCAGCGCCTGATCGGCGTGGCAGGCCAGTACGATCTTGTCGAAGCGGTCCCAGTGACCTGACCCGTCGCGGACCTCCGGGCCAAGCGGGCCGCGGCGGATCGCCCGTGCCGGCGTGGCCAGCCGCGCCCGCTGTCGCAGCGGCGTGGCGATGCGCTCGACATAGGACCGGCTGCCGCCGCTCACCGTGCGCCACTGCAAGTGCGGCCCGATCGTCAGCAGGCCGTGGTTGTTGAAGAAGCGTACGAAGCTTTGCGCGGGATAATCGAGCACGCTGCAGAGCGGAGTCGACCAGATGCAGGCAGCCATCGGGACAAGATAGCGGTCGCGGAAGGCATCGCTCAGCCCGGCGTCGTCGATGAAGTTGCCGATGGTGAAGTCGAGATTCTCGGATCTATCGAGGAGTCGCGGGGCGAGGCGGTTGAAGCGCAAGATGTCGTGCGTCATGCGCAGGAACGCCGGCCGCATGACATTTCGACGTTGCGCGAAATATCCCGAGAATGAGCTTCCGTACTCGAAGCGACCATTGTCGAGGCTGGCGGCAAACGACATGTCGGAGGCCTCGGTCGTAACGCCGAGGTGGTCGAACAGGGCCACCAGATTGGGATAGTTGCGCTCGTTGAACACGATGAAGCCGACATCGACGGGCCGCGTGCCGCCCGGCGCTGGCGCATCGACGGTGCACGAATGGCCGCCGAAGCGATCCTCACGTTCGTAGATCACGACGTCGTGCTTCCTGCTCAACAACCACGCGGCGCCCAGACCGGCGACGCCGGCCCCAATGACGGCGACTTTCATTTCCAAGATCTCCCTGACATCCTCCCCAGATACGCCGTGACGTCCGAGACGGATGCATGGATCAAGAAATCGTTATGATCTTGGACACACCGGCACTTTGTGCATTTCGAGGTTCGCCAGGTCGGCGGTGACCGACAGCAGGCCGGTGTCGACCGTCAGGCGGTCCAGCACGCCATTGTCGAATACCAATGCATTGACCGTGAACAATGGCTTCTGGCTCTGGTTCCTGCCGCGCGTGAAGCTCATGAACACCGGCCAGGATTTTCCCGCGGGCATCGCCACCGGCCGGTCGGCGGGACGGGCACTGCGAACCGCGGCCCGATTCTGCTCCGTGACCTCGATCAGGAAGGCATCGCCGATCACTTCGGCGTCGAACATCAGGGCGGGGAAGGACGCGGCCCCGGCGCCCAGCCGTTCGATCAGATGGCCGATTGCCGCCACCGGCATCAGGGTGGGGGGCGGCAGGACGAATTGGTCAGGCGGGCTGCCGGCATGAACGATCTCAGCGCGCATCTCGCCCGCCTGGCGCTGGACCTTGCCCTTGATCTCGCGCGGGCTGCCGTTCTGGGTCTGCACGACGCCGTAGCGGAAGGCGTTGCGCGTCTCCTCGCTGTCGAGCTTTGAGGCCAGGGTCATTTTCCACGACGCGGTGAGCGCGATCTCGGTCTTGATGTCGCGCTTGAGGTGCCAGCCTGCGCAATCCTGGGTGAGATCATGCACGGCCGTGCCGATACGCGGCGCGTTGGCGGCCGCACCCAGGCGCAGGGTGTACTCGGCGCGGTGTGGCTGGACTTGGGCGGCTGCTGCCAGCGGTGACAGCACCGCGGTGGCGAAGAGGAAACTCACAACGGAACGCATGGCGGCACCTTGCGCACGGGGTCCGGGCCGGTCAATCGTGCGCGCCATGACTTGGCGGCAACTTGTGGCGGGATTTTGGCGCCGGCGCGGGAATTCGCCTGAGCCGGTCGCGCCGGAGCAACAGGCCGACCTGGTAGAAATCTTCAAAGCCGGGCGCCGGCTGGAGCTGAAACGTGAGGGCAGGGTGCTCAAAACCTATCGCGTGGCCCTGGGGTTTGCGCCGGAGCGGCACAAGGAGCGCGAGGGCGACGGCCGCACGCCCGAAGGCGCCTATAGCGTTGATGCTCGCAATCCTCGGAGCGCGTTTCATCTCTCGCTGCGCGTCTCCTATCCGGACGACAAAGACAAGGCCCGCGCCGAGACGCTGGGTGTGCCGCCGGGCGGTGACATCTACATCCACGGCCAGCCCAACGGACCGCGCAAGTGGCTGGTCGGTCATCCCGGAAAAGACTGGACCACGGGCTGCGTGGCGGTCACCGACGCCGAGATGCGCGAGATATGGTCGCTGGTGCCGACCGGCGCGCGCGTGGTGATCCATCCATGAAGGGGGCGCTCACCCTCGAATGCGCCGGCGAGACCCTGCAGGCGCTGCCCCAGGGTGCGCTCTACTGGCCGGCGCGGCGATTGCTGGCCGTGGCCGACCTGCATTTCGAGAAAGGTTCCTCCTACGCCGTCCATGCGCGCAAGCTGCTGCCGCGCCATGATACGCGCGCGACGCTCACGGCCCTTTCGGCGTTGATCGATGCGCTGCAGCCGGCGACGGTGGTGTGCCTGGGCGATTCCTTTCACGACCGCGACGCCGTCGCGCGCCTGTCCCGGGATGACCGCGACGAGGTCGAGCGCCTGGCCGCGCGCGCGCGTTTCGTGTGGATCGCCGGCAATCACGATCCCGCGCCGCCACCGGTGGGATGGGGTGAGATTGCGGAAGAAATCGACGAGGGCTCGCTGGCGTTTCGTCACGAGGCGCATTTCGGACCGGTACGGGGCGAAGTGTCCGGTCATTTCCACCCCGTGGCTGCACTGACGGTCAGGGGCCGTGGCTTTCGACGGCGCTGCTTCCTGACCGACGGCCAACGGCTGATCCTGCCCGCCTTCGGCGCCTACGCCGGCGGCCTCAACGCCCTAGATCCAGCAATCGCGCAGCTCTTCCCCGGCGACTACGACGCCCTGCTGGTCGGGCGCGATGCAGTGCGGCGGCTGTCGTGGCGGCAGTTGCGGCCAGACGCGGCGCCAGTGGCGCTGACAAAGTGAAGGCCCGAGGCCTCAACCCTTCGAGGCTTCGGCACCGGCGGCAAGCTCGATGATCTCGGTGGTGATCTCGTCCTGACGGAGCTGATGTTGGTGCTGCACCAACTCGGCGAGCTTGGTCTCGATATTCGTCTTGGCGGCGGCCATGGCCATCATGCGGGCCTGGTTCTCCGCCTCGAAAGCGTGCAATGCCGCTTCGCAGAGTTGGGCATAGACGTATTCCTCGGCGAGGCTTTCGATCAGCTGTCGGGGTCCAAGCGTGATCATGGGCGCCAGCGGCTCGACCGGACGTGCGAACCGCGTGAAGTCGATCGGCAGCAGGGAATGCCTGTCGACGTCGATCCCCCGCCCGGCGATGGAGCGGGAAAAGAGAATATCGACCTTGGCGATGGCATCGGCGGCGACATAACCGAACAGGTCTTCGGCGAGGCGGTTGGCGAAGGTTGGGATCGCCTCGACGTGAGTGGCCATGGGCGTTACCTGGGCGGGCTTCAGGCCACGTTCCCGCGCCACAGTCGCGCCGCGCGTCCCGACCAGCAGGACAACGGCGCCGTCGAGGTCGCGCGCCGCGGCGTCGAGCACGCGCTCGCTGAAGGCACCGGCGAAGCCCTGCTCCGCACAAAACAGGATGATGCAGGACCGGGCACCCTGGACCGGCGGTGCCGGGCGCCGGTCCGCCGGCAGAATTGCCAGTGCCTGGCCGATGGCCCGGGAGACCACGTTGCTGTAGGCGTCGACGCCGGCGAGAAGCGCACGCCCCTTCTGCGCACGCGACGCCGCAATTCCCCGCATGGCCGCGACAACCGTCTCGAGCTGGCGCACATTCTCGATCTGGGCAACGCTGTCGGCGAGCCGCGCGGCCATCACGCGGCCCCGGTCTTGGGCGCCGCGGGTGGCGCCAGATGCGTCGCCAGTCCAGCGAGGACGGTCTTCAGCCCGCCGGTGCCGGCATCATCGAGACGTCCCGTGCGCCCGATGTCTTCAACGATCTGGCGTGCGTTGGTGTCGAGCCATGCGGGAAGGGCTGTCCGGAAGGCGCCGATCTGCTCGAGCGGCACGCGATCGAGGATGCCCGACTGCAGGGCGAGCACAAGCGCCACCTGGTCGGCCAGCCGCAGAGGCGCGTATTGGAGCTGCGAAAGGCAGGCGCGGATCCGCTTGCCGCGATTGATCTTGTCCTTGACCTGGACGTCGGTGACGCCGCCGAACCGCGTGAAGATTTCCAGCTCGAGGAACTGGGCGTAGTCCAGCCGCAGGGTATCCGCCGCCTTTCTCAGGGCAGGGGCCTGGGCCTTGCCGCCGACACGACTGACGCTGGTGCCGACGTCGACCGCAGGCTTGTGGCCCTCATGGAACAGCCGCTCGTTGAGAACGATCTGGCCATCGGTGATCGAGATCAGATTGGTCGGGATATAGGCGCTGAGGTTGCCGGCATCCAGTTCGGCGATCGGCAGCGCCGTCAGAGAGCCGCCTCCGGCGGCCTTTGAGAGCTTCGCGGCGCGCTCGAGAAGCCGCGCATGTATATAGAAGACGTCGCCGGGGTAGGCCTCGCGCCCCGGCGGTTGGCGGGTGAGGAGCGCGATCTCACGGTGCGTCGCAGCGTGCTTCGTCATGTCGTCGATGACGACGAGGGCATGCTGGCCGCGATCGCGGAAATACTCCGCCATCGTGAAGCCGGCATAGGGCGCGACCCATTGCAGGCCTGGGACGGTCGATGCGCTGGCGACGACGAAAATGCAGCGCCCGGGCGCGCCGTGGGCCCGGATCGCGCTGATGGCCCGCCTGACCGCCGACGATTTCTGGCCGACAGCGATGTAGACGCAGATGATGTCGCTGGCCTTCTGATTGATGATGCAATCGACGGCGATCGCGGTCTTGCCGATCGCCCGCGATCCGATGATCAATTCGCGCTGGCCGCGTCCGAGGGCGAACATGGAATCGACGACCAGCGATCCTGTCTGGACCGGCTCGCTGACGAAATCGCGCTCGATGATGGAAGGCGCGGGCCGCTCGATGGGAGCGTAATGGTCGGCATCGATCGCGCCGCCGCCGTCGAGCGGGCGGCCGAGCGGATCGACGACGCGGCCCAGAAGAGCCGGTCCCACCGGCACGCGGACCACCTCTCCGATGCCGCGAACAAGATCACCCGAGGCGATCTTCCCGGGCTCGTCGAGGAGTACGCATCCCACCGAGTCACGATCCAGCGTGAGGGCAAAGCCGAACTGGCCGCCCTCGAAGCGGACCAGCTCGTCCAGCCGCACGCCGTCGAGGCCCGACACGTGCGCTAGCCCGTCGGCGATCGCCTCGACCCGTCCCACGCGTTCGACATCGGGCGCCAGTGTCGTCGCGCCAACGCGCCGTTTCGCGTCCTTCAGCCAGGCTTCAAGATCAGGCGCGGCGTTCATCACGACCCAATTCTTCGCCGATCCGCTCGAGATCGGCCCGCCAGTTGTTGCGCACGATGATGCCGCGGCTTCGCAGTTCGAGGCCGGCGATCAGCGCCGGATCGACACGGAATTCGATGGCCGGCTGCGCCCCCAACGCCTGATGGAGGGCATCGCGCGTCCGGCCGGTGTCTTCCGCCGACAACGGCGCCGCCGTCACGATTTCGATGGCATCGCCCGCGCTGGCGGCGAGGCTTGCCCTCGACTCGGCCGGCAGCGCCTTCACCTCCCGGCAAAGGCCGTCGAGAAACGCCACGAACGAGACGGTGGGTGGCAGGCGTCCCAGCAGTCGCCGCGCGATATCGACGGACAGTTCGCGCGCGTGCGCCACAACCGCCTTGGCCGACGCCGCCCGGTCGCGGGCGATGGTGGCCTCGGCTTCGCTGTGGAGTCGGGTGACCTCGCGACTGGACTGGGCCAGCAATTCCGTCTTTTCCATCTCGGCGGCGCTGTGCGCCTCGGCAATCGCACGGTCGCGGTCGGCGGCGACATCGGCGATCGCCTTTTCGGCGGCGGCGCGTGCCGTCGTTGCCTGGGCGCTGGTCGCGGCCGCGTCCGACAAAAGCTTGTTGGCTTCCGCCTGCCGCCTGGCGACGATGTCCATCACCGGGCGGAAGAAGAATCGGCTGAGGATCCACAGAAGAACAAGGACGTTGACGGTCTGCAGCGCCAACGTCCACCAATCGATATGCATGGTCTCAATGGATGAAGGGGTTGGCGAACAGGACCAGCAGGGCGATGACCAGGCAGTAGATTGCCGTGGTCTCGATCATCGCCAGCCCGACGAAGAGCGTGCGCGAGATGGTGCCGGCGGCCTCAGGCTGGCGGGCGATCGCGTCCATGGCGGCGGCGACGGCCCGGCCCTCGGCGAGCGCGGGACCGATGGCCCCGATCGACACCGCCATGGCGGCCGCGAAGATGCTGACGATCTCGATCAGGTTCATGACTTCTTCTCCTTCTGGCGATCTGCGCCATGTCCGTCGCTCACCGCGCCGCCGATGAAGACCATGGCGAGTACGGTAAAGATGTAGGCCTGCACGGCGCCGGTCAGCAGCTCGAGTGCCATCAGCGGTATCGGGACGAGCAGGCCGGCGAGCGACAGAACAATGCCGATGATGAAGACGCCGCTCATGACGTTGCCGAACAATCGGACGATCAACGAGAAAATGCGGGTAAAGGTCTCGATGATGTTGAGCGGGATCATCACGAAGCTGGGCTCGGCGAAGGTCTTCAGGTAGCCGCCGATACCACGGGTGCGAATGCCGAAATGGATGACGGCCAGGAAGACGATCAGCGCCAGCGCCGCGTCGGTCTCGATGTGTGCCGTCGGCGGATCGATACCGGGAATGAGCGAGGACCAGTTGGCCACGAAGATGAAGATGAAGATCGTGCCCAGCAGCGGCGCGTAGGGGGCCGGTGCGACCCGCATGGTGTCACGGATCTGGTCGTCGAGGGCGCCGACGAAGGCCTCGAGGACCGCCTGGGTGCGCGACGGGGCGAGCTTGAGGGCACGGCCAGTCACGAAGGCGGCGAGCGCGAGCGCGACGATCATGCACCAGGTCACAACGACGGTCTCAGTGATCGGAACGGGGCCGATACTGAACAGGACTTTGGTGACGAGCGGTGACTCCATTACGGGGGAGCTCCCCATCGAAGCAACATCGTCCGCGCCATGAGGATACCGCCAGTTGCTGCGAGCAGCGGCAGGGCGCCGAATTCCAGGGCGACAATGGTCAGCAAGCCGGCCATCACCGCGAAGCGGGCGAACTGGAGCGCCACGGCGAGAAGGACAGATCGACCGGTCGCGAAGATCTGCACGTTCCATCGAAGGGCGAGGAAGTAGAGGACGCCGATCGCGGCTCCGGCCGTCAGCCAGGCGCCGCTCGCCAGCAGCAGAGGTATCAGATCCTGCAGCGGAAGATTGAACGCGGTCATTGCCTGTGCATCCATCGCCATGCCGACCAGAATCCGATCGCAACCCCGAGCATCAGCAGCGGTGCGCTCCAGAAGATCCCGCTGCCGAACTTCGCGTCGAGCCATCGGCCGGCAAACACACCCATCAGGGCGGGAGCCACGATCATCCAGCCCAGGATTCCGATCTGACCGACGAAGCGGACCATGGACGGTTGGCCTTCAAGGAGCCAACGCCGCTGGCGATCGCTCTGCCGGCGAACCGCGTCAGCCATCTCGTCCGGCGCGCCCGGTACCGGCGTGGGCCTGTCGTCGTTCACGGTCCCCCTCCCGAGATGTTCGGTGCTTCGGGGCGGAGGAAACGCACGATCTGCCGGATCGCCTTCATCTGCAGCTGGAGGCTTTCCGCCCGGGCCGTCCTCTCGGCCTCGATCTCCTGCCGGAATTCCGCCAGCACCACCTGTTCGAGGTGATCGAGATCGTCGCCGACGAGGGCCTGGCGGGTCGCGATCGCGACCTCACGGCCCCCGGTCGCCGACAGCACGCCGCGGCGCACGGCACAGAATCTTTGACCACCGTCGGCGGCGCGCCAGCTCACGACCGATACCGTCAACGCCGTCAGGAAGTCGGCATGCCCATCGAGAATACCGAAGCCGCCGCTTCCGTCTTCGGCACGCAGTGCTGTGACTTCGGGATCGTCGATGACCACACGGGTCGGGGTCGTGATCAACAGTCTCATGCCGCCGCCGCCGCTGGCTGCTGCGCCGCGGCTTCCTTGGCCTTGGCGTCGTCGATCGTTCCGACCATGTAGAAGGAACTCTCGGCCCACTTGTCGCAGGTCCCGTCGAGGATGGCCTGGCACCCCTTGAGCGTTTCAGGCAACGGCACGGATTGTCCAGGAATACCCGTGAATTCTTCCGTCACCGCGAAGGGCTGGGTGAGGAAACGCTGCAGGCGGCGCGCCCGGCCGACGGTGAGCCGGTCGGCCGGGCTCAACTCCTCGATGCCGAGGAGCGAGATGATGTCCTGCAATTCCTTGTAGTGCGCGATCGTCTGACGCACCTGTTCGGCGACACGGTAGTGGTCCTCGCCGACGACGCTGGGGTCGAGCAGGATCGAGGAGGAACCGAGCGGATCGACGGCGGGATACATGCCTTCGGCGGCCATCGACCGCGACAGCACGATCATGCTGTCGAGATGACCTGAGATGGCGGTCACCGCCGGATCGGTGAAGTCGTCGGCCGGCACATAGACCGCCTCGATCGCCGTGACCGAAACGCCGGACACCGAGGCGATCCGTTCCTGCAGCGCGGCGACCTCGGTGGCGAGCGTCGGCTGGTAGCCGACCCGGGACGCGAGATGGCCGAGCAGGCCCGAGACCTCGCTGCCGGCCTGGACGAAGCGAAACACGTTGTCCATGAGAAGCAGAACGTTCTTGCGTTGCCCGTCGCGGAAATATTCCGCGATCGTGAGTGCCGTCAGTCCGATCCGCCAGCGTGCGCCGGGCGGTTCGTTCATCTGGCCGTAGACCAGCACGCTCCGGTCCAGCACCTTGGACCGCCGCATTTCCATCAGCAGTTCGTGGCCCTCGCGCGAGCGTTCGCCGATTCCCGCGAACACCGAAATGCCCTGATAGCTCGTGACCATGGCGCGAATGAGTTCCATGACCACGACCGTCTTGCCAACGCCGGCACCGCCGAACATGCCGGCCTTTCCGCCTTGGGCGAGCGGTGCCAGAAGGTCGATGACCTTGATGCCGGTCTCGAACACCTCGGTGGCCTGGCTGCGCGTGCCGAGCGGCGGCGCCGGGTGGTGGATGGGCGCGCGCGGCGTGTCGGCCGGCAGCGGCGCGCCGTTGTCGCGCACATTGCCCACGACATCGAGCAGCCGGCCGAGAACGGCATCGCCGACCGGCACGGAGACCGGGTGGCCGGTCGCGCGCACCGGCGCGCCGCGTCGCAGCCCCGCCGTCGCCTGCAACGCCACCCCGCGTACCGAAGTCCGGTCGAGATGAGCCTGGACCTCGAGGATCAGCGTCTCCGGCCGGTCCCATTCGACGATCAACGCCTCTTCCAGGCGTGGCAGCTCTGCCCCCTCGCGAGGTCCCTCGCCGATGCCCTCGAAGCCGACATCGACGACTGCACCGCGGACAGCAAGCACCGTTCCCGCCGACCGTTTGGGCTCTGAAGCCGTCGAGGTTTCCGTGGGCTCAACGCCCGATCTGTCAGGTGACACGCCGGCCAGCCTTTCTGCCCAGACCCCCGAGAACGCCGCTATCGCCTACGATTGAACGGCAATGAGCGCCTTGGGGCCTTGACCCAAAGCAAGGACCGCCGGCCGGGAGCGGGCCAGCGGAGGTGTCGTCTTCGAAACAAAAGGCCTGCGGAGGTCGGCGATCAGGCGTGATTCCGACCCGTTTCCGCGCGGCGCCGGGCGAAATCTACCCTGGAATGTAGGGAAGCCGCACTTCCTCTTTCGCCAAACAGTCGCGCACCCTCGACGACTGGCCCGCTCCCGGCCATAGGCCCGCGCACCGGCGACTGCTGGCAAAGTGCAAGCAATTTTGAAATTGCAAGATCAGCAGGTTCCGTGCTATATTTCTGATATCGTTGCCACGACGTGCGTAAAGCGCGGGCCGCCCGGGTCACTTGCCC
>CALDNT010000117.1 GCA_937915145.1 uncultured Reyranella sp. | reverse complement strand
CGTCGGCGACGGCCCCTTCCCGACCGAGCTGACCGACGCGATCGGCCAGGGACTGGGCGATCGCGGCAAGGAATTCGGCACCAACACCGGCCGGCGGCGGCGCTGCGGCTGGTTCGACGCGGTGATGGTGCGCCAGGCGGTGAAGCTGAACGGCATCGACGGCATCGCGCTCACCAAGCTCGATGTGCTCGACGGCGAGAAGATCATCAAGGTCTGCGTCGGCTACGAGCTCGGCGGCAAACGCATCGAGCGCTTCCCCTTCACCATGGGTGCGCAGGCCAGCCTGAAGCCGATCTGGGAAGAGTTCGAGGGCTGGAGCGAAAGCACACAAGGCGCACGCTCCTTCGCCGAACTGCCGGCGACCTGCATCAAGTACGTGCGCCGCGTCGAGGAGTTGGTCGGTTGCCCGGTGGCGCTGCTCAGCACCAGCCCGCAGCGCGAGGACACCATCCTGATGACGGACCCGTTCCGCGACTGAGAGCGTTTCCCGATCGCCTGTCACCGGACGCGCACCCACGGCTCGCGGGAGCACCGGCGTGGGACACCGATTGACGTCGCCGGCACCTCACGCCACCCCGACCAAATCCTTGTTTTCGTTCGGCGATTCCGTGTCTTGAGGACCGGGACATGGGACGCCGGATGACTCGTTTCACGTCGCGGATCGATCACGACGAACCGGCACCTGACGACCACGCCACGATAGAGTCGCGACCGCGAGGCGGCGTCGCCAGAGGCCACTCGAATCCCGGGAGCGGTCGTTGCGGTCATGTCCAGTCATCCTGTGAATCGATGGGCGGCCGACAGGATTATCGGGATGATAGGATATGTCAATAGGCCTATTTAGACGGCCCGAGTTACCAGGTGCAGGCAATTTGCCGGCACTTCATTCCGCACTCACCGCGAGATTCCACACCCACCGCGAGCGGTTCAGCTTCAATCTGCCCTGAGTGGGGCAACGTGCACGCCAAATGCCCAAATTTTCAAACGCCATTCCCTGGGCCTCCTGCCCACTTGGCCTTGCGTGCAGGTCCGAGTTAGGGAATGGTCATACTTCGACAGGGTTTGGCTTACATAAAAAAATTGGGAGGCGACAATGCGTAGATTAATCGCGGCTCTTACCATGGCCGCAACGCTGGGTGCCGGCGCGACCGTGCAGGCGCAGACGATCGATCAGAAGAAGTTCAACGTCGTTGGAACCTGGAACTTCCTGACCAACTGGAAGGATCTGGAGGTTCCGTTCTGGACCGAGGAGTTGCCCAAGGCGTCGGGCGGCAAGCTTACCGCCAACCTCAAGTCGATCACCGAACTGAACCTCAAGGGTACCGAAGTGCTGCGCTTGTTGAAGACGGGCGTGTTCGACTTCGCCGCCGCCCTCCCCATCTACGTCGAGGACGGCGCCGCGATCGTGGAAGCGGTGGACGTCGCGGGCGTCGCCAAGACCTTCAAGATGAGCCGCGAGATCATCGACGCCTGGATGCCGGAAATGCAGGCCGTCATGAAGGAACGGCACGGCGCGATGGTGCTCGGCACCTTCACCTGGCCGGAGCAGAACTTTTACTGCCGCGGCGATATCAAGAGCGTCGCCGACCTCAAAGGCAAGAAGGTACGCGTCCAGGGCACGTCGCAAGCCGACCTCGTGAAGGGCTTCGGCGGATCCGCCGTAACCCTGCCGTTCTCCGAGGTCGTGCCGGCGCTCGAGAAGGGTGTCGTCGATTGCGGCATCACCGGCACCATGCCTGCCTACAAGGCGAAGTGGTACGAGGTCACCGACACGCTGTTCCGGCTGCCGGTTGGTTTCACCGCCTCGATCTGGGCGGTCAATCTGAAGACCTGGAATTCATTGAATCCAGCCACGCAGGCGCTGCTGAAGAAGGAAATCGACCGGCTGACCGAAAAGTCCTGGAAGGCGGTCGAAGCGGAGACCAATGAAGGCGTCGCCTGCACGACCGGTACTGGGGCATGCTCCGCCGGCGCGCCGGGTAAGCTCAAGCTCGTTCTGCCATCCGAGGCCGATCTCGCGGCGCGCGACAAGGTACTGGTCGACGTCGTGCTGCCGTCTTGGGCGGCCCGTTGCGGCACCGACTGTGTCAAGAAATGGAACGAGATGGTCGGAAAGAAAATCGGCATGACGGCGAAAGCCAACTAGCGCCGCCACACCAATCAGGAGAAAGGACCCCGGCATTCGCGAATGCCGGGGTCTATCTGGTTCCCATGGAAACTCTCTGGAACGCGACCTCGAGGATCGCGCGCATTTTTGCCTGTCTTGGCGGCGTGCTGCTGCTCGTGGCGGCTGGCCTGGTATCGACTGAAGTCGTCTCGCGGAAAATGCTGACCGTCGTCTACTCGGGTTCGGACGAAGTGGCCGCCTACCTGTTTGCGGTCGGCACAACCTGGTCGCTGGCGTATGCCCTCGTGACGCGCGGCCATGTGCGCATCGACGCCTTGTA
Source organism: uncultured Reyranella sp. (assembly GCA_937915145.1). Classification (GTDB taxonomy): domain Bacteria; phylum Pseudomonadota; class Alphaproteobacteria; order Reyranellales; family Reyranellaceae; genus Reyranella. Next base: position 11,173 of record CALDNT010000117.1, on the reverse strand, counting down.
CGGCCGCCTGCCTCTGCGCATGCGTGCGGCTTTCGATATTCTGGCGCTTTTAACATTGGGAATCGTCGCGTTCACTCTGCTGGATGGCGGTTTCGATCTCGTGTATGCGAATTTCATCGAAGGCAACCGGGCCAATACGCCGCTGCGCACGCCGCTGGCGCTGCCACAGATTCCATGGCTGTTCGGCTTGGGACTTTTTTTCTTTTCCATCGCAGTCGCCTTGTTGCGCACCCTGACTGCATTGCGCCGCGGCGACTACGTCACCGCCAACCAGACGGCGGGTGTGGTCTCGCAAGACGAGGAGATCGAAAGCGAACTCGCCGCCCTCGGCATCGCCTTCGGCCGCCGGCGAGGCGCAAGCCAACCTCCCCCAGAGACCAGCAACAAAAGGTAGCTTCCTTGCTCGTTTCCGCACTTCTCATGCTGGTCGTACTGCTCGCCATCAGCGTGCCCATCGCCGCAGTGATGGGCGTTCTGGGTCTCGCGCTCAACCAGTTCTACTCCTCAATGCCGCTATACCGGGCGATGGGGGAAATCCTGTGGAACTCGAACTCCGAATATATCCTGATCGCGATCCCTCTCTTCGTCATGCTGGGGGAAATCCTGCTGCGTTCCGGCATCGCCGAGCGCGTCTACAACGCGATCGCACAATGGCTATCATGGCTGCCCGGCGGACTGATGCATGCCAATATCGGCACCTGCGCCATGTTCGCGGCGACGTCTGGCTCCAGTGTTGCCACGGCGGCCACGGTCGGCCTCGTTGCGCTACCGCAGATCGAGCAGCGCAAGTACGATGAGCGGTTGTTCCTGGGCACATTGGCGGCCGGCGGCACGCTCGGCATCCTGGTGCCGCCGTCGATCAATTTCATCCTGTACGGTCTGCTGACCAACACCTCGGTGCCGCGCCTCTATCTTGCCGGCATGGTGCCGGGCATCATTCTGGCCAGCCTTTTCATGCTCTACGTTCTGGTGAAATGCCTCATCACGCCCAGTCAGGGCGGACTGAAGTTGCAGACGACGTGGCGCAAACGGCTCTACTCGCTCAAGGATCTGGTCGCGCCGCTGTTCATCTTTTTGGTCGTGGTCGGATCGATTTATGCCGGCTGGGCGACACCGACGGAGGCCGCCTCGCTCGGCGTGCTCGCCGCGCTGCTGCTCGCGGCCTGGGAACGCAGGTTGAGCCTGGCGGTGATGCGGGCGGTACTGGAAAGCACCATGCGCACCACGGCCTTGATCATGCTGATCATCATGGCCGCGCAATTCCTGAATTTTGTGCTGGCCGCGATCGGGCTGACCGACGGCATGGGCAAGGCGATCGAAGGCCTCGGCCTCGGTAAGTACGGCACACTGGTGTTGATCGTGATCTTCTACCTGGTGCTCGGCTGCTTCATGGAAACGATTTCCATGATGATCCTGACGACGCCTTTCATCTTCCCGATCATCGAGAACCTCGGCTGGGATCCGATCTGGTGGGGAATCGTACTGACCATACTGATCGAGGCGGCACTGATCACGCCGCCTGTCGGGCTCAATCTCTATGTCGTACAAGGCATGCGAGAACGCGGTTCCATCGCCGACGTGATCTGGGGCTCGGCGCCCTTTGTCGGCCTGATGATGGCCCTGATCGGGTTATTGATGCTTTGGCCGTCGGTCGCGCTCTGGCTGCCCAAGATGGTGATGGGTTAGTCGGCTTAGCGCCGACCAATCAATTCAGACTGCGCACCGCTTCATCAACACGAGCGAGGTAGTCGCGGGCGTGCGCTGCATAGTCGATGCCCGGTGTCTTGAGATAAGTATCTGAAACCATCGCCCATAAGGCCTCACGCAGGGCGCTAGCGACCTTCATGGCGCGGAACGCCCGCACTAGTTCCGCCATCGGCGTTTGCCCAAAATAGAGGCCGAGCAGACGGGCGTCATCGGCATCCGAAAAACCGCCGTTCGACGATAAATTGGCTAGATCGAACATCGCCGTGCCGAAGCCGCCATATTCCCAATCGATCAGCCAAAGCCTCTTGCCATCGTCGATGAAGTTGCCCGGCAGCAGATCGTGATGGCCGAAGACCATCAGCAGCGGCACCTGCGCCCGCTCCAACCTGTCGGCCAGCGCGACGTACTTGGGATCAGCATCCAGCAACTGCACATAGTCGCGGATGACCTGGAACGCCCAGAAAGCATTGACCGGTCCGCGCACGCGCCGGCCGACCTCGGCATGGCAGGTTTTCAGCAGCGGCACGATACGACCGATGTTGGCGGCAAGGTCGGTTTCACCCAACGTGCGCCCGCCGATGAAGCGCAGCACCAGGATGCCCGGTTCGGCATGGACGACTTCGGGCGAAAGACCGCTCTCGAACGCCGCGATGGAGGCGGCGCGCTCGCGGTCGCGGAAGACGTGATGCACGGGAATGTCGTCGCCGCAACGGACGACGAACTTCTCCCGACCATCGTCGGCGACATAGGAAAGGTTGGTAAGGCCGCCCTTGAGCGGTTTCAGGACCACCGGGCCGCGCCAGCAGACCAGGTGCGCGAGCTTGCTCTTCAGGCCATCCTTTCGCATCGCGCGTGCCTCCCCGACACAATCATTCCACGCGAGGCGTGGGCGCGCTACCCTCGCCCCTTCCAGGGAGGACACAATGCCCGACGCCCCTATCTCCAAGCAGGCCGTCACCAACACCATCACCGGCCGCGACGCCTTTCTCCGCGTGCTGAGCGACGAAGGCGTCGTGAAAATGTTCGGCAATCCCGGCACCACCGAGCTGCCGATCATGCACGCGCTCAGTTCGGCGCCCGAGATGGGATACGTCCTCGCCCTGCAGGAAGCCGTAGTCATCGCCATGGCCGACGGCTACGCCCGCGCTTCGGGCAAGCTCGTGTCGTGCAACGTCCACGTCGCACCCGGGCTCGGCAATGCCATCGGCTCGATCTATACATCGATGATGTCTGGAACGCCGATGATCGTGACGGCCGGCCAGCAGGAACAGGGCCATGGGCTCACCGAACCCCTGCTCTATGCGCCGCTGGTGCCGATCGCCACGCCGGTGGTGAAATGGGCAACGGAAGTGAGCCGCATAGAAGACCTGCCGCGCATCCTGCGGCGCGCCGCCAAGGTCGCGACCACGGCGCCGACCGGTCCGGTGTTCATCTCCCTTCCGGGCGACATTCTGAACAACGAGGCCGCCATCGACATGGGCGAGGTGACGAGGGTCGACACCGCGGTACGGCCGTCGGATGCCGCGCTCGAACATCTCGCCAAGCGTCTGCTCGCGGCCAAGAAGCCGGTGATCCTGGCCGGCCACGAGATCGCAACGGCAGATGCCTTCGCCGAGGCCACGGCGCTGGCCGAGGTGCTGGGCGCGCCGGTGCTGCAGCAGACCGTGGCCTGGGGTGCACATTTCCCGTCCGAACACCCCTGCTACCTTGGCGCGCTCAACCGTGACCAGAAGTACGTACGCCGTGTTCTTTCGGACTACGACCTGATGTTCTGCGTCGGCGCCGACGTCCTCAAGATGTCGGTGTGGAGCGAGACCGAGCCGCTGCCGGAGACCACGGCGGTGGCGATGGTGGGTCTGCGCGACTGGGAAATGGGCAAGAATTTCCCGGCTGAAATCGCGCTGCGCGCCGACGTGAAGGAGACCTTGAAAGTACTCGTCCCGCTCCTCAAGAAGCTGGGCGGCGCCAAGCTTGCCGAGCACGCCACGGCGTCGCTGGCCGAGATCGCACCGCGCAACTGGAGCGCCCAGCGCAAGGCCCGCACGGCCAAGCTCACTGCACCCGCCAGCGAAAAGCCGCTGCAGGCCGAGTGGGCGATGATGCGCATGACCGACAAGCTGCCCAAAGACGCCATCCTGGTCGAGGAAGGCCTCACCAGCACGGCGACGCTGATGAATTACTTCCCGTTCCGCGACCGCAACAGCTTCTTCGGCAACGTGAGCGGCGGCATCGGCTGGGGCATCGCGGCGGCCGTGGGCGTGCAGATCGCCGAACCGAAGCGCCGGGTCGTGGCGGTAATCGGCGATGGCAGCGCCATGTATTCCATCACGGCGCTGTGGACGGCGGCCAACCAGAAACTGCCGGTGATCTTCATCATCACCAACAACGAGGGTTACCAGATCCTGAAGAACCGACTGAAGTTGTTCCACGGCAACGACACGCCGATCGGCATGGATTTCAACGACCCACCGATGGACATTGCCGCCATCGCCCGCGGCTTCGGCCTCGCCGCCGAGCGTGTCGACACGGCATCAGGCTTCGATGCAGCACTCGACAAGGCGTTAGCCCGGACGAACGGACCGACGCTGATCGAGGTGATGGTCAAGAGCTGACGGGCTGGCCTACTCGGCGGCTTTTTCGTGCTTCTTGATGGCCGGCATCAGTCCGGTCGGATCGACCAGCTTGCCGTGCGCCAGCATGTTGTGCGCATGGGCCAGGTGATGGAGCGCGAACGAGGTCTGCATGGCGCCGACGCGGCCCTGTGCATCCTGGGCGGCATTGATCGCCTGCTTGACCAACCGGAGCGCAAATAGCGGCTTCTGCGCGATACGCTCGGCCATCGCCATGCCGAACGCCTCCAGCTCCGCACGCGGCACGACATGATTCACCATGCCGAGCCGGTGCGCCTCTTGAGCGCCGATCCAGTCGGCGGTGAACAGGAATTCCTTGGCTTTGCGGATGCCCATCTCCCAGGGATGGGCGAAGAATTCCGCGCCGCCCACGCCCATCGCCACCGAATGATCGAGGAACTCGGCGTCCTCCGAACAGACGATGAGGTCGCAGGGCCACATCAGCATCAGGCCGCCGATCATCACCTTGCCGTGGACGAGGGCCAGAGTCGGCTTGGGGATGTTGCGCCAGCGCTCGCTGAAGCCGAGGTAGATCTCCTGCTCGCGCGCATACTGCGCCTCGGCACCGGGCTTGCCGAAGCCGCCCCAGGTGCCGACCGTTTCGTGCCTGGCCATGTTGCCGTGACCGTCGGCCTCGCGCAGGTCGTGGCCGGAGGAGAAATGCGGTCCGTTGGCCGACAGTACGATCACCTTCACGGTGTCGTCATGAGCGGCACGGTCGAAGGCCTCGTTCAAGGCATAGAGGAACGCCGTATCCTGGGCGTTACGCGTCTCCGGGCGATTGAGGACGATGCGGGCGATGCCGCTCGGCAGTGTCTCGTAGAGAATGGGCGAGGTCGTCATGGCAGGCTCCCGGCTGGTTTGGGAGCCTACCGTATCGGACAGGTCGCGTCGCTCAGCCGCGCACGTCAGCCGTGCGCGGGGGCCGGCTGGGTGGTGGGCTTGGCGGCGGCTTCCACCACCATGTTCTTCATCGCCTTCTGCAGCTTGTCGAAGGCGCGCACCTCGATCTGGCGCACACGCTCGCGGCTGATGCCGTACCTGGCCGACAGATCCTCGAGAGTCTTGGGTTCTTCGACCAGGCGGCGCTCTACGATGATGTGCTTCTCGCGGTCGGTGAGCTGCTTCAGGGCTGCCGCCAGCATGTGCTTGCGCTGGTTGAGTTCCTGGCTCTCGCCCAGACGCGTCTCCTGGTTCGGGCTATCGTCGATCAGCCAGTCCTGCCACTCCATGTCGCCTTCGGCCTTGACCGGGGCGTTGAGCGAAGAATCCGGCCCGGCGAGCCGGCGGTTCATATTGACCACCTCGGCCTCGGGCACGCCGAGACGGGTCGCGATCTTGGTCACCTGCTCGGGCGACAGATCGCCCTCCTCGATGGCCTGCATCTGACCCTTGAGCTTGCGCAGATTGAAGAACAGCTTCTTCTGCGCCGCCGTGGTGCCCATTTTCACCAGCGACCAGCTGTGCAGGATGTATTCCTGGATCGAGGCGCGTATCCACCACATGGCATAAGTAGCCAGCCGGAACCCGCGGTCCGGATCGAACCGCTTCACCGCCTGCATCATGCCGACGTTGCCCTCGGAAATCAGCTCGGCAACGGGCAGGCCATACCCGCGATAACCCATGGCGATCTTGGCCACGAGGCGCAGATGGCTCGTCACGAGCTGATGGGCGGCCTTGGTGTCGCCGTGCTCGCGCCAGCTCTTGGCGAGCATGAATTCCTGCTGCGGCTCGAGCAGGGGAAACTTCCGGATATCCTGCAGATAGCGGCTGAGGTTGCCTTCCGGCGTCAACGACGGCGGCAGGGCGGGAAGGTTGGCGGTGGCTGCACTCATTGGCGGCTCTCTTTCGTACTCCATACTGGTCATGAACGGGCGTTTAGCACTCTCACCCGTCGACTGCTAAAACCGACTCTAGAGGTCGGGAAGCTTCAAGGTCAATATAATTCCGACCGGATGCCTCAGGTATTTAAGGTAACCTGCTGGAGACAGACAGGTCCACAATTAACTTCTTGAAATCTTGAGGCAATTCTGTGGCGAAGTTCATCTCTTCGCGGGTGCCAGGATGGCGAAATGCCAGGACCGCTGCATGTAACGCCTGACGCGGGAAAGTCGTCAGCGCCTCCGGAGCCGAGGCGTTGCGGGGTTTGCGGCCGTAGACCGGATCACCGACGACCGGGCAGCCGATATGGGCCAGATGGACGCGTACCTGGTGCGTCCGGCCGGTTTCGAGCTTGGCACCGACCAGGCTCGCCAGCGGGCGAAGGGCGGGCCCAAAATGGCTCTCCAGCCAGTATTCAGTGACGGCCCGCCGACCGCTGGTCTTGCGAACCGCCATGCGCTTGCGATCGATGGGATGGCGGCCGATGGCGGCGTCGATAGTGCCAACTGGCGGCATCGGCTTGCCCCAGACCAGCGCCCGATAGACCCGGGTGAGGTCATGGGCGGCGAACAGCTTGGACAGCGCCTGGTGGGTCCGGTCATTCTTGGCCACCACCATGACGCCGGAGGTGTTCTTGTCGAGGCGGTGCACGATGCCGGGGCGCCTGACGCCACCGATCCCCGACAGGCTGTCGCCGCAATGGGCCAGCAGGGCGTTGACGAGCGTATGGTCGGGGTTGCCGGGCGCCGGATGGACGACCAGCCCGGCCGGCTTGTTCAGCACCAGCAGGTCGGAATCCTCATGCAGGATGTCGAGCGCCAGGGCCTGAGGCAGAGGGATCGCGGGTTCGGGCTCGGGAATGTCGACCACGAAGCATTCGCCCTTTTTGACCTTGCGTGACGGCTCTTCTATCGTCGGACCGTCAGCCAGCGCCACCCGGCGGCTTTCGATCAGTGCTTTTACGCGGCTTCGCGTGAGGGCCGGCAAGGCGGCCGTCAGTGCGCGGTCCAGCCGCTCGCCGGAAGCGCTATCATCGAAGGTCACGAAGTGGCGGCCGGCATCGCTCATGGAGTTTACTTGGCGTCTCCTGCTCAGGCCTCCGCACCGCTCTGGCTGAAGGTGCTGGTTATCGTGATGGGCCTGCTGATCGTGGCCGGTTTCGTCGTCATCGCGGCCGAAATCGCCCGCCGCATGTCTACGCCCAACGCTGGCCGGCCGCCAGCCGCGTCCACCGCGTTCACCGAGCGCATCGCCCTGCCGTCGGGTGCCCGCGTGGTCTCGATGAACGCCGTCGGCGACCGCTTGGTCGTCCATGTCGAAACCCAGGGCGGACCGGCGGCAGCCTATATCGTCGATCCGCGCAACGGCGCCCTGCTCGGTACCGTCGAATTCCCACCCGGCGCGGGCCGCTAGCGATGATCGATCATCTGTCTATCACGACCACCGACCTCGACCGGGCCCAGGCTTTCTATGATGCGGCATTGGGTGCCCTCGGCTGTCCGCGGGTCAACCGCCGCATCGATGCCATCGGCTATGGTGAACGCGAGCGCGGGCCCGATGCGCCCCCTATATCTCCGTCTATCTGTCCACAGGTTCGTTGTCGCCGGACAACCGCCACTGGGCCTTTCGGGCACAAACCCGAGCAGCAGTCCGGGCGTTTCACGCCGCCGCCCTCAGGAGTGGCGGCACCGACGACGGATCGCCCGGTCTCAGACCGACCTACGACCCGGACTACTACGGAGCGTTCGTGCGTGATCCGGACGGCAATCGCCTCGAAGCCGTCACGCACCAGCCCGAGGACACGGCATGAACTTCCGCAGCGATAACGAAGTCGGCGCACACAGCAGCATCATCGAGGCCGTGAGCCGCGCCTTTTCCGGCGGCGCCGCGCCCTCCTACGGCGACGACGACTGGACGCATCGAGTGGAACGACGCCTGCGCGATCTGTTCGAGAAGCCCGACCTGATCGCCTTCCCGGTCGCCACCGGAACGGCCGCCAATGTGCTTGCACTGGCCTGCTGCACGCCGCCCTGGGGCGCCATCTACTGCCATCCCGACGCGCACATCATGGTCGACGAGGCCAATGCGCCGGAATTCTTCACGGCTGGTGCCAAGCTCTGTCCGATCGGCGGGCCGGCGGGCAAGATCGACGCCCGCAAGCTCGCCGCCGCGCTCGCTCAGCCGGTCTACGGCGTCGTGCATCATCCCCAGCCCGCCGCCGTCAGCATCACCCAGGCGACCGAATGCGGCACCGTCTACGCGCCCGAGGAAGTCGCCGGCCTGGCTGCGTCGGCCCACCGCCACGGGCTCAAGCTCCATATGGACGGTGCCCGCTTCGCCAACGCGCTGTCGTTCGTCGGCTGCACGCCAGCTGAATTGTCGTGGAGGGCGGGCGTCGACGTGATGAGCTTCGGCGCCACCAAGAACGGCGCGCTTGCCGCCGAGGCCGTAATCTTTTTCGATTCGGATCTGGCCCACGATTTCGAGTTCCGCCGCAAACGCGGCGGGCACCTCTTGTCCAAGATGCGGTTCCTGTCGGCGCAGTTCGATGCCTACCTGACTGACGGGCTGTGGCTCGCCAACGCCCGTCACGCCAATGCGATGGCGCGCCGCCTCGTTGCCGGCCTGACCGCGCTCAAGGGCACGCAGCTTCTCTACCCGGTCGATGCCAACGAGATATTCGTTGCCCTGCCCATGCGCATCCACGATGCGTTGCAGGCCGCCGGCGCACAGTATCATCCCTGGACGTCCGACCGCCTCGGCGAGCGTGCCTTCCGGCTGGTTACGGCGTTCAATACCTTGCCCACCGACGTCGATCGGTTCCTCTCCATCGCCAAAGCGGCCTGAGGCACAAATGACCCACCAGCGCACCCTTACCGCCGCCCACTGGGGCGTCTACGAGGTCGAGTACGATGACGACGGCCATGCCGTGCGCCTGCATCCCTTCTCCAAGGATCCCGATCCGTCGCCGATCGGATTGCATATGCTGTCCGACGAGGTCGCGCGCCTGCGGGTGCGCCGGCCAGCGATCCGCAAGAGCTGGCTCGAGCGCGGCCCGGGCGCGGCGCCGGAGATGCGCGGCCAGGAGCCGTTCGTCGAGGTGCCGTGGGACGAGGCCCTCGATCTCGTGGCCAACGAACTCAAGCGGGTGAAGGCCGCCTACTCGAACCGCGCGATCTTCGGCGGTTCCTACGGTTGGTCGAGCGCCGGCCGCTTCCACCATGCCCAGAGCCAGGTTCGCCGCTTCCTCAATTCCTTCGGCGGCTTCGTGCGACACCAGGATTCCTACAGCCTGGGCGCAGCACGCGTGCTGATGCCGCATATCGTCGCCAGCATGGAAGAACTCATGTCCATGCATACTGGCTGGGACGTGCTGGCACGCGACTGCAAGCTGTTCGTGACGTTCGGCGGCGTGCCGCACAAGAACGCCCAGATCAACGCCGGTGGCGCCACCCTGCATCATGTCAAGGGCGGCCTCTACACGATGCGTGAGCGCGGCGTGCGCTTCGTCAATGTCACACCGACCGCCGAGGATCTCGACACCGGCGGCGCGGTCGAATGGCTGGCGATCAGGCCCAATACCGACGCCGCCCTGATGCTGGCGCTCTGCCACACACTGCTGGTCGAGAGCCTGCACGACCGCGCCTTTCTCGATCGCTGCACCGTGGGTTTCGACAGGCTCGAGCCATACCTCACCGGCGCGCGGGACGGCCAGCCGAAGGACGCGGCGTGGGCCGAAAAGATCACCGGCATCGGCGCTGCGCGCATAGTCGGCCTGGCCCGCGAGATGGCCGCGACCCGCACCACGATCAGCATCGGCTGGTCGCTGCAGCGATCGCACCACGGCGAGCAGCCGTTCTGGGCGCTGATCACACTGGCGTGCATGCTGGGCCAGATCGGTCTGCCGGGCGGCGGCTTCGGCGTAGGCTACGGCCCGGTCAACCTGATGGGCAGTTCGCACCCGCGCTATTCGGGTCCGACCTTGCCGCAGGGCGTCAATGCCGTCACCGATTTCATCCCGGTGGCGCGCTTCACCGACATGCTGCTCCACCCCGGCGAGCGCTTCGACTACAACGGCCAGCAGCACGCCTACCCCGACATCAAGCTGGTCTACTGGGCCGGCGGCAATCCCTATCACCATCATCAGGACCTCAACCGCCTGCGCCAGGCGTGGCGCAAACCCGACACCATCGTGTTCCACGAGCAGTTCTGGACGCCGGCCGCCAAGATGGCCGACATCGTCCTGCCGGCGACGACCAGCCTGGAACGCGACGATATCGGTTACGGCAGCCGCGAACCCTATGTCATCGCCATGAAGAAGGCGCGCGACCCGGTTGGCGAGGCTCGCGACGACTACGCCATCTTCAACGCCCTGGCACAGCGCCTGGGTGTCGGTGAACACCATTCCGACGGTCGCGCAACGACACAGGAATGGCTGTCGCATCTTTACGAGGAAGCGCGCGTGAAATCGGCCAAGGCCGGGGTCACCCTGCCTCCGTACCAGGATTTCTGGGATGCAGGTCTTGCCGAAGCCAAAGGCGAAAGCCGCGACCCCGTGATGTTGGCCGCCTTCCGCGCCGACCCCGAGGCCCACCGGCTCAAGACACCGTCGGGCAAGATCGAAATCTACTCCGAGAAGATCGCCTCGTTCGGATACGACGATTGTCCGCCGCACGCGATGTGGCTGGAACCGATCGAATGGCTGGGTTCGAAAGCCGCCGAGCGTTACCCCCTGCACATGCTTTCGGACCAGCCGACCGACAAGCTGCACAGCCAGCTCGACCATAGTCCGCATGCGCGCGCCACCAAGATCAAGGGGCGCCAGCCGGTGACCATGCATCCCGACGATGCCGCCGCCCGCGGCATCGCCGCGGGCGACCTGGTGCGCCTGTTCAACGACCGCGGCGCCTGCCTCGCCGCCGCGCGACTGAGCGAGCGCATTCGCCGCGGTGTCG
>CALDNT010000116.1 GCA_937915145.1 uncultured Reyranella sp. | reverse complement strand
GCGCCTGCCGACCGAACTCTCGGGCGGCCAGCGCCAGCGGGTGGCCATCGCCCGCGCGCTGGTGCTGCGCCCGCGCATCGTGGTGTGCGACGAGCCGACGTCGGCGCTCGACGTCTCGGTGCAGGCGCAGATCCTGAACCTGCTGGCCGAGCTGCGCCGCGAGCTCGGACTCACCTATCTCTTCATCAGCCACAACCTCGCCGTGGTCGAGCATGTCGCGAGCGAGGTGGCGGTGATGTATCTCGGCCGCATCGTCGAACGCCGGCCAACCCAGGCGCTGTTCCATCAGCCCGAGCATCCCTACACCAAGGCGCTGCTGGCTTCGGTGTTGACGCCCGAGCCCGGTCTCGGCGTGCCCGACGTCGGCCTGGGCGACATCCTGCCCGACCCGGCCAACATCCCGCCCGGCTGCCGCTTCCATCCGCGCTGCCCGATCGCCGAGCCGCGCTGCTCAACGCAAACGCCGCCGCTCAGGCCTCGGCCCGGCGGCGGCGTGGAGTGTCTTCTCGTTTCCTAGGCGACGCGGCGCGTCACTTCCACTTCGCGAGGTAGAAGCGCGGCAGCTCGTCCGGGAAGGTCTTGAAGTCGAGCGCCTTGGCGAAGGCGTAGGTGTTCACGTAGGTGTTGATCGGCATCCAGTAGGCCTTCTCGGTCGCGATCTTGATGGCGGCCGAATAAGCCTTCTTGCGCGCCGCCGGATCGGCCGTCGCGCCGCCCTCGGCGACCAGCTTCTCGAGTTCCGGATCCTTCGAGTAGTTGTCGAGCGCGCCGGCGCCGAACATCACCGGCATGATCGCCGACACGTCGTTGATCGAGTAGCTTCCCCAGCTTCCCATGTAGAGCGGCGCCTCGCCCTTGTGCGATTTCTGGATCGCGGGCGCCACCTGGAGCTGGGTGATCTTGGCGCGGATGCCGACGGCCTGCAGGTAGCTCTGTACCGACGCCGGCCACGTGGTCGGCTGGACGTAAGTCACGAACTCGACGTCGAAGCCGTTGGGAAAGCCCGCCTCGGCCAGCAGTGCCTTGGCCTTGGCCGGATCGTAGTCGTACTTCACCGCGGCATCGCCATCGCAGCCGAACTGGGTCGGGAAGCAGGGTGCCGGCGGCACGCGGCTGCCGCCGCTCACCAGCTTGTCGGCGAACTGCTTGCGGTCGACGGCGTGCCAGATCGCCTGGCGCACCTTGAGCTTGGTCAGCGGATTGTCGGCGCCGGTGCGTCCGGCAGCGTCGATCTGCAGATAGCCGACGCGCATCGATTCCTGACGCACGGCCTGGAGGAACGGCATGTTGTTGATGCTGCCCGCCTGGTCGGGATTGATGTTCCAGATCCAGTCGGTGCGCTGGGCGAGCAGCTCGGTCACCGAGGTCGCGAGATCGGGCACGAAGCGCACATGCAAAGTCTTGATCGCTGGCTTGCCCTTGGGCGAGCCCGCCCAGTAGTCCTCGAAGCGCTCGAGCACGACTTCCTTGCCCTGCTCGTTCTTGACAATCTTGTAGGGACCGGCGCCCACCGGCTTGGCCGCGAAGCCCTCGGGCCCGACCTTTTCGCTGTAGGCCTTGGGCTTGATCGGCGTCACCATCGCGAGATATTCGAGCGCCGCTGGCGTCGGCTTCTTCATGTGGATGCGCACGGTCCAGTCGCCGGTCTTCTCGGCCTTGTCGATCCAGGCGTAGTTCGACGGCGTCGCCACCTTGGTGGCGGGGTTGGCCGCCGCGTTGATGGTGTAGACGACGTCATCGGGGGTGAGCGCGCTGCCGTCGTGGAACTTCACGCCCTGGCGGATGGTGAGATCGAGCGTCTTGTCGTCGGTGAATTTCCAGTCGGTGGCGAGCGACGGCTTGATCTCGAAGGTCGCAGGATCGCGGTGCACCAGCATGTCCCAGACCTGATGGGCGATGATCAGTCCGGTGCGCTGACTGTTGAAGTACATGTCGACGTTGGGCACAGCATCGGTGAAGTTGATGCGCAGCGTATCGGCGGCTTTCTGGGCAAAAACGGACGGTGCAGCGGCCACGCCGAGCACGGCCGTCGTGGAAAGAAGCGCGGATCGGCGGGTGATTTTCAACGGAAACTCCTGTTTGTTCGGTCGAGCCTAGGCTGCTGGCCCACAATGAGGCAAGCTTCGCGCCAACTGCCACTTGCGGAAAGGAATCACGCCATGACCGCCAAACTTGCCGGCAAAGCCCGCAGCGATGCGCTTGCATCGCTCAAGGAATGGACGGAAGTCCCGGGCCGCGATGCGATTGGGCGCAGTTTCAAGTTCGCCGACTTCAACCAGGCCTGGGGATTCATGACGCGCGTCGCGCTGGCCGCCGAGAAGGCCGACCACCATCCCGAATGGTCCAACGTCTACAACAAGGTCGAGATCGTGCTCTCGACCCACGATGCCGGGGGCGTGAGCGACAAGGACGTGGCGCTGGCGAAGTTCATCGATTCGCTGGCGTGAAAAATGTCCGCCGCAGGGGCGGGCGAAAAGGAAACTCGACCGGTGCCGTGCGTGTACCCGGCTTGCCGGCGCCAAGGCTTTGATCGCGCGGACGATTTGCCCGCACCCAGATCGCCCGAAATGTCCGTCATGTGCGGGCATCGTGGAAATCGACTTCATCGATTTCGTTCCGACTTCAGCGGCAGACGGCGCAGCAGCCGCACCAGCATCATGTCGTTGACGCGGCGCACGTGGCCGACCTGGCGGCCGCGATACCAGGTGGCGCGGAACTGCGGCGTCGTCGCGCGGATTTCGGCCTCTTCCTCGACCTTCTCGATGTAGAGCGCGAGCGACAGGTCGCAGCGTCGCGCAAACACCGGATCGGCCTCGCGCCAGCGCCGCGCCGTGCGCGGATCGACGCCGGCCCGCGCCGCGGCATCGAGGTGGCAACCCCAGCGCATGAGGTGGCGTTCGTAATCGCGCTTCTTGCGCGCCAGCGTCCGCCTGCGCGGCGCCGGCGGCTTTTCCGCCAGCACCTCGGCGGGAACCTCTTCGATCGGGCAACGGCTCCAGTCCATGTCCTTCCTCCCGTGGAATCAAGCAGGAAGAGGACTATAGGATTTCCTCTTGTTCGTCAATATCCTATATATAGGCCGGCCAAGGTCCCGGTGCAGGCACTCTGACGTCGAACCGAACCGGCCCCGGGTGGTTCCGGGCAACTATCTGCGATGGCGACCATTCCAGCGACCGACAAAGTAGGCCGCACCAAGGATCACGACGAGCGTGCCCGAAGTCGACAGAAGCAGAAACACAATCCAGATTCCTTCCAGAAACGTGCCGATACCAATGTCCCACATGGACCGTCCTCCTTCATCTCCTTACAAGGCAAGGCCATTTCGGCTCGTGACAAAGTCCCTTCAGCCGACGTTCGCCAGCACCGGAAAAACGTCAAGCAGCCAGTAGGCGAAAGCCGAGAGCTGGCCCGTGATCATCGCAATACCCATCAGGACCAGAAGACTGCCCGCGACGACCTGAAGGATGCGGCCGAGCCTGCCGACCGCCTTCAGCCGTGCGGCCAGACCGTCGGTAAACACGGCCGCCAGCACGAAGGGCACGCCGAGCCCAAACGAGTAGATGCCGAGGAGAGTCACGCCGCCGGCGACCGTCGCGGATGCGGCGCTGACGGTCAGCACCGCACCCAGCACCGGTCCGATGCAAGGCGTCCATCCAAAAGCGAAGGCAAGGCCCAGCACGTAGGCAGACATCGGATGGCCGCCGGCAATTGCCGGATGGGCACGATACTCCCGCTGCAGCCAGGGAAGGCGCGCCAGACCGAGCATGAAAAGGCCGAAGAGGACAACGAGTGTTCCACCCGCGATGTTGAACTCCTCGCGATAGGACAGGAGGAGCCGGCCGAGGGCGGTCGCGCTGGCGCCGAGCAGGATGAACACTGTCGAGAAGCCGAGCACGAAGCAGAGGCTGAGGCCGACCGCCGGCAGCCTCCGCGCAAGGATCCCACCCGGGACCGTCCCGACGGCCGACGACCCGGCGATGTAGGAGACGTAACCCGGAACGAGCGGCAGCACGCAGGGCGACAGGAACGAGATGAGCCCCGCGACAAACGCCGTCGCCATCCCGATGGTCGCGATGTCGGCCATGGCTATGGCTTGTTCCGGGCCTTGTCGACGAGCTTGCGCAGAGTGCCGACATCGGTCGCACCCCGCAGGATTTCGTCGCCGACCACGAAGCCCGGCGTACCCGCGATGCGCAGGGCTCGCGCCAAATCCAGATTGCGGTCGAGTGCCGACTGGATTGCCGGATCCGCCATGTCGGCCTTCAGTCGCGTTTCGTCGAGTCCAAGCTCAGCCGCCATGCGCACGACACTGGTTTGGTCTGCCGCACCGCGTGCCTGCATCAACGCTTTGTGGAATTCGGCATAACGGCCCTGTCGATGGGCCGCCAGCGCCGCCTTGGCCGCGAAAACCGAGTTCGGGCCGAGGATCGGGAACTCCTTGTAGACGAAGCGCAACTGCGAATCGCCGGCTTCGACTTCCTGCACAACGCCCGCCACCTTGCGGCAGTAGGGGCAATTGTAGTCGAAGAATTCCACCACCGTGACATCGCCATCCGGATTGCCGACGACCGGGCTCGCTGGATCGCGGAAGACCTCGTCGGCGCGCGACTTCAGCACCGCCTGGACCTCACTCTCCTCCGTGGCATATCGGCGGGCTTCTAAGCGCTGAACGGCCTCGACAATCACTTCGGGGTTCTTAAGCAGGTAGTCGCGAACCCGCCGCTCGAACGCATCCGGCGGCATCGACGTGGCGACATCCGACTTGCTTCGGCCGAATCCCGGATCAAGCGCAAACCACGCCGTGATGGCGCCGAGCACGGCCAAAGGCGGTACGATCCACTTGCCGGCTCGAAGCAAGGTGTCTCGAAGTTTCGATTGCATGTCCTGCCTCCACGCGGCGATCGGCGACAAAGCCATCGCTCGCGATCAAAAGAAATCGCGCAGCTTGTCCCACAGGCTTCTCTCCTTGTGGAAATGAGGGTGTTGAACGTCATTCGTCAGCGCGTTGATGAATATCGTCATGTTGGTGGGGGCGAACTCCAAACCGTAGAAATTTCCCCGCAACTGCCCCTCCTTGTCGATCACGTGGGTAACGACGCCATGGACAAGCATGCCGCTCTCGGTCCTGGCGAACTTGTGGCCGTAGGCCTCTACAAGCCGCCGTGTGAGGTCGGCTGGCTGGTCCGGCGCGGTCGTAAGGAAAACCCAATTGGCACTGTTGAGTCTGTGAACCGGCCCATAGCCACCCAGAATTTCGGGAGTGTCGTGTTCCGGATCGGTCGAGATGCTGATGAACTGCACCCGGTCCTTCATCGGCGTCCGGTTGACCATCGCCTGGATCTCCGCGATCCGGTCGGCATGCAGTGGGCAGACGTCGGGACAACTCGCATAGATGAAATGAAGAACAACAACCTTGCCGCGGAAATCCGCGAGCCGGACGGTATTTCCCGCAGCGTCGGCGAGCATGAACCCAGGCGCCAGCTCATCGACGGGCTGGAAGTATTCCTCGCTCTTGAGAAGCATCGCCTGAAGCTCCTCGATCGAGTGGGCGCGCGCGGTGCCCGCGACAAGCATTGCGGTTGCCAGGATAACGAACCAGCCGACGATTGAGCGCATGTTCACTCCCGATGTGTCGAGGCACAGATCACGATGCCGGAGCGTGCGGCGGAGCCAGACCGCATCACTTTTTCTGTTCGGTCTGGCCGCTCATCGACGGTGCGCCGTCGCGCCACTGCTCGTTGGGCTTGCCGCTGTCGGCCTGGTCACCGCCCATCATCTGGCTGCAGTGCTCCATCATTCCGGTCGTCCGACCCATCATGTTCATCATTCCCGGGGCCGACTTGGGGGCCTCGGCGCCGTGCGGCTCTCCTCCGGCATGCTGGGCGTAAAGCGCCGGCGAGGTCAGAAATGCCACGGCGAGCGCGGTGGCGATGCTCATGCCGAATATGGACTTACGCATCTTCGTGCTTCCTTTCCTGCGGGGTTTCGAGATGAACGTTTGTCTGCGCCGCCGGATCGCTCGCGGGCACATCTGAGATGCGATCGATTGTCGTCGTGGAGTCAGGCATCTGCTGAGCGGTGGTATCCGCCGAACACGAGCGCCCGCCCATGCCGCGCATGCAGAGCCCGAGTGCACACATCGCCACACAAGGCAGCGCCGACAGAAGCAACGGGGCGATGCCCGCAGCCACCATCCAGCTCCAATTGAAGGCGAGGCCGACAGCCACGGCAACCACGGCCATGACGAGGAGTCCCCGCCGCCCGAAAAGGTAATATCGGGCGATATCGAAAAGATCACGGGTCAGCGGTGTTTCGGTCGTTCGAGCAGTGCTGGGCGGAGTCATGGAAATGCTCCTTGAGTCGATGTCATTTCAGTTGGCGTTGGATGAAAGCCATCATGTCCGGTGCGTCCCATTCGGAGGGGCCGACCAGGCGTCCGATCTCGCGCCCGGCACGATCGATCAGCAGCGTCGTCGGCAAACCCACGGCGGCCAGTTCACGCGCCGCCTTGCCGGTATTGTCGACATAAGTGGCGAGATACGAGATACCGACTTCGCGATAGAATTTGCCGACCACCTCAAGACCGCCGCGGTCGATCGACAGGGCGACGACCTCGAACGAGGCGCCGCCGAGCGCTGCCTGCAACCGGTCGAGCGTCGGCATTTCCTTGCGGCACGGCACGCACCGTGTCGCCCAGATGTTGAGCAGCACGACCCTGCCGTGGAAGTCGGCGAGGCTGCGTGGAC
>CALDNT010000115.1 GCA_937915145.1 uncultured Reyranella sp. | reverse complement strand
GCCGCGTCGGAGATTTTCGGCGGGCGTCGGATACTCGGTCGTGACCTTCTTCCAGTCGCACTCGAGTTCCTCGGCCACCAGCTGGGCGAGGCCGGTCAGCGTCCCCTGCCCCATCTCGGAGCGCGCGATGCGGATCACCACCTTGTCGTCGGGCTGGATCACCACCCAGGCATTGATTTCCTTGACCTCGGCGGCGTGCGCCGCGCCGTCGCCGAACGGAACGCTGAAGCCGAGCGAGAAACCGCCGGCCACCGCCGCGCCGCTGACCAGGAAGCCGCGACGTCGAAGCGGCGTGCGACCAAGAGACGTGCGACCGAGAGAAGTCTGGATCGTCATGGTGCGTCCTCCCCTCAGGCCTTGGCCGCGGCGTGGATCGCCTCGCGGACCTGCTGGTAGGTGCCGCAGCGGCAGATGTTGGTCATGGCCGCGTCGATGTCGGCATCGGTCGGCTGGGGCTTGGCGGCAAGCAGTGCGGTGGCCGCCATGACCATGCCGCTCTGGCAGTAACCGCACTGGGGAACGTCGAGTTCGACCCAGGCCTGCTGGATCCTGTTCAGGGTGCCGTTGGCGGCCAGCCCCTCGATGGTGACGACCTTGCGGTTGCCGACCGAATTCAGCGGCACCTGGCACGAACGGGTCGCGACACCGCCGATATGGACGGTGCAAGCGCCGCATTGCGCGATGCCGCAGCCATACTTGGTACCGGTGAGTCCCAGTTGTTCGCGCAGAACCCAGAGCAGCGGCGTGCGCGGATCGGCCGTCGTATTGAGCGACTTGCCGTTGACATTGAGGACAGCCATCGCTGACTCCTGATTGCAATGAATTGCGCCAAATCCTATCCCAGCGGCCTACGGCCACCTAGCACGCGCGACGTTCTCACGGAGGTGTGATGGCCGACGGCGCGCCCAACCCGATGACGTCGACTATTGTGACCCGGCCACGCCTGCACGCCGGGCCGGCGAGTCAAAACGCCGAAAAGCCTTCCTATCCTGCGCCGCTTTTATCGCCTCAAGGCCCTGATTCCCAATGTCTATTCGCAACGGGCGTGGGAAACGAAGTGGGACATTTTTTCGCTCTTTATCCCCCACCGTGAAGCGCCTCTACCCGACCGTACGGCAGGCCGGTCAGATAGGAGTATATAGGAATAGATAGGATTTCTGTCAAACGCCCGAGGGTCTGATCCTAGCCGACGCTCGCCTCGAAGACCCGCCGATAGTTGCCGCCAAGCAGCTTTGCCGTCTCGTCGGCATTGAAGCGCGTCCGCAAGGCCATCACGAGCTGCGGCATGTCGGCGTAGCCCGGCAGCGCGCTGCCGCCGGGCAGGCCCATTTGGTCGGTGCCGAGGCCGACATGGTCGATACCGACCACGTCGACCATGCGCGCGAAGCCATCCGTGGCATAGGAAACGATGTTCGGAAAAAAGGCCGTGACCGGCCAGATGCCGATGACACCGCCGGTCGCGGCGACGGCTCGGGCGTGGTCGGGCAGGACACGCCGGGTCCAGGCGGCCGGCCTTTCGATCAACGACGTATGCGACAGAACCAGTGGCTTGGAAGTCACCGACGCTGCCTTCTTCACGAGTTCGTAGGTGCCGTGCGCCACGTCGACCACGATGCCCATTTGATTGCAGCGGCGGATCACCTCGGCGCCGAAGGCCGTCAAACCGCCATGCTCACTGGGTTCGGTCTGGATGTCGCCAAGCTCGTTCGGCCGGTAGTGCGTGAGCTGGAGGTGGCGCAGCGCCCAGCGCTGGTACGCCTCGTCGAGACGCTCGATCCGGCCTTCGAGGAAGTCTGCACCCTCCGACGAGACGATGACCGAGGGACGAGCGGCGCGCGGCGCGCGCAGTTCCGCGGAGGTGCGGATGATCGGCATGTCTTGATCACGCACGAGAGTATGGAGCGCTGCGAAGGCACCTTGGGTGAAATCGTAGAGTTCGCCGGGTTTCGGGTCGCGACTCGGCCGCAGCCGCCCACCGGTGAGCCTGATGATCGGCGAGTCCGAAACAACCGCGAGGCAGATCGCCGCCATACCGCCCCGGCGCATCGGCTCGGCAACAGGCGCGGTGTAGTTGGAGCCGAAGCTCAGCCGAATGATGTTGCCCGAATGACTGTGGATGTCGACCGCCATCCCTTCGTCGGCTTGCGCCATCGCCGGCACCGGCAGGCAGAAGAGCGGGCTTGCCGCCATCAACGAACGGCGGGTGATGCCAGGCGCCAATTCCGCCCCGCGCAGTTGGTAGCGCCACCCGTCGGGATCGGACGATACCGCCCAGGTGCCGCGCAATCGCAAGGGGCCGCTGCCGACCTTCAATGGCGCGTCGGCAAAAACCTCGACCACAGCCCATCGGTTGGCAGGCACGCAGCCCTGACAGCATCCGGGCTCGGCCATCATCACAAATTGATCGGCAGTCCCCGTCGAGAGCGACGTGAGTGCAAAGCCCGCGATCTCGACGGATTTTCCATCGGCATTGTCGGCACGCGGCCTTCCGAGGTCGCGCCAGGACAGGCGCATCGTCTCTCCCTAGAGTTTGGGAGGCGGATAATAGGGCCTTTCACCCAGGGCCTGCACGCGCTTCCAGAAATCCGGCCCCGACGCCTTGCCGACCTCGTCGAGGTCGGCCGCCTGCCGCCACATGCTCCACGACTCGGGGTGCAGGGTGCTCGCCTCGTTCATCTGGCGGTCGCCTTCCGCCGTGCTGCCGTGCGCCCGCAGCCAGACCCCGAGCCGGAACCGGGTGCGTGCCTCGGCGATCCGGGGCGTGACCTTGGGCAGCCTCGCCCGGGCATCGTCGGCCGGCAGCGCGTGCTTGCCGGTGTTGACCCAGTCGCGCACCGCATCGAAGTAGGCTTGGCGGGCCGCCAGCCGCCCGGCCTGATCCTCCGGCGTCATGGTCCTGGTCTTGAGATCCATGCGGCGGAAATGGTCGGTCGAGCCCGCGGTCTCGGGCGGGCGCACGATCCTGCCCTGCTCGTCAATCCAGATCGCCTGGGGCACGTTCGAGAGATTGTAGAGGTCTTCCAGACGGTGCTCGGTGTCGATGAGCTGCCAGTATTCCGACTTGGCCTGTTCGATCCACGGCCGGGCATGATCGGCACCGCGGCTCTCCTCGGCCACGGCCACCACCATGAAGCCCTTGTCCTTCAGTTCGGCGTAGAGGGACTGCCACACGGGCAAGTCAAGCTTGCAGCCTCACCAACTGGCCCAGGTCGCAACGAACACCTTGCGACCGCGCAGTTCCGAGAGCGAGCGCGGCGTGCCGTCGATATCGGGCAGGGTGAAGTCCGGCGCCTGCAGGCCTTCCAGGGCGGCGTTGCGCTCGTCGGCCGGCGCGCCCAGGGCCCACACGTCGCCGGCGTCGCTGGCGATCACCGGGCCACCAAGCTTCTTCCAGAACGCCTCGACATCGATTTCGGCGCCCTTTACCGACCCGGCGGACATCGGCACGCAGATCTCGTCGCGGCACATGCCTTCGGGTTTCAGTGCAAACCCGGTCACACGCAGGGCATCGGCGGCGCTCATCCAGAGGCCGTCGCGGGTCGCGACTTCGAACTGGTCGGCCGGGGTGAGGATTTTTGTCATGCGTCCACGATAGTCGGAACGAACTCACTTTGTCACCCCGAGCGCAGCGAGGGTCCCGGGACGCAAGGGCGCGTGATCGGCGTGGCGGAGGCGAGCCGATGGAAGTTGGCGTCGCCCAACTCAACCCGGCGGTTGAAGGCCAACACGGTGGAACGGCCGGGCCGCATTTGGATGACATTGGACCGCCACTGGATGCCATTCGTTCGGCTATAGTGGCGGAACGTCATAGCAAACCGGAAAGTCGATGATCAGGACCCGGAGATGCCGATGTATGTGGTGATGTTGATCGGCGCATTCTTCATTGCCGCACTGGCCCTGCCTGTCGTCTTATGGCTCACGAAACGAATTCGTCCGCCCAAGCCGGAGGAAGAAGCGATCCACCGCAGGGTCGAGGACGCGCGCAGGCGCATCGATAGAATTCCGCACTAATCCAAATCAGGGCACTAGCGCGGCGAGCGATCCTTCTGCAGCCGAAGGATCCTTCGGCCTTTGGCCTCAGGATGACACCCGCGTCGCGGGTGTCACTTCGGCACCGAGATCGTTACTTCCTTGGAGGTGATGAACTCCAGCAGCACCGGCACGCCCTTTTTCGTCTGCTCGATACCGCGCTTGATCGCGGGGATGATGTCCTCGGGCTTGGTCACCCGCTCGCCGTAGCCGCCGAAGGCGCGGGCCATGGCGGCATAGTCGCCGGAGATGTCGGTCGAGCGATATTTCTCGGTCGAGACCTTCATGATGTGAAGTTCGATCGCCATCGAGAAATTGTTGAGCAGGATCGACATGATCGGGATGCGCTCGCGCACCGCGGTCTCGAAGTCCATGCCGGTGAAGCCGATCGCGGCATCGCCCCAGACGTTGATGCAGAGCTTGTCCGGGCAGGCGAGCTTGGCACCCATGGCAAGGCCGAGGCCATAGCCGAGCTGGGTCGTCTTGCCCCAGCCGATGTAGGTGTGCGGCGCCGTCGTCTTCCAGAACGGCGAGAGCTGGTCGCGCGGGCTGCCAGCGTCGTGGGTGATGATGGTGTTGGCCTTGTCGACCGTGTTCTGGAGATCCCACAGCACGCGATAGGGATTGAGCGGCGCCTCGTTGTTGGTGAGCTTGGGCATCCACTCCTTGAGCCACGCGTCGGCCATCGGCTTGATCTCGGCCACGACCGGGCCTGAGTCGCGCTTCTTTCCGCCGACCAGCTTGCCGCACTCGTCGATCATGGCGCGCAAGGCCAGCTTGGCATCGCCGATCAGGCCGTACTGCGCGCGCACATCCTTGTTGAGATGGTCGGGATCCAGCGTCGTGTGGATCACCGTCTTGCCCTTCGGCATCGAGATGCCGAAGTTGGTCTCGGTGAAGGAACAGCCGATGCCGAACAGCACGTCGCAATTGTCGAGGAAGTGGCGGACCTGTTTCGGATAGGCGCGCCCGCCCGACCCGAGCGACAGCGGATGGGTCTCGTCGAAGCTGCTCTTGCCCTGCAGCGAGGTGCAGACGGGAATGGCCAGAAGCTCGGCCAGCTCCTTCAGTTCGTCATAGGCCTCGGCCCAGTGCACGCCGTGACCGGCATAGATCACCGGACGTTTGGCGCCGACCAGCACCTTGGCCGCTTCCTTCACCGCCGCGGGATCGGGCCCGTACTTGGTGGCGACGACCGGCTGGTAGGTCAGCGGATCGGGCGCATCCTCGGCATTGGCCTCGGCCGGGAACTCGATGATGACCGGCGAGCCGCGGCCGTTGCGCAGCAGGCTGAAGGCCCGGCGCATGACGTTCTCGATGTCGGCGCCCGAGGTGATCGGTTCGGCGTGCTTGGCGACATGCGCCATGGTGATGGTGGAGTTGAAATTCGGCGGCACATGGGCGATGCGCCGCGGATAGCCTGCCGGGATGACCAGCAGCGGCACCGATTCGCCAAACGCCTGGGCCACGCCGCCGTAGGCGTTCTCCGAGCCCGGGCCGCTCTGCATGCAGAACACGCCCATCTTGCGGCCCTTGGTCAGCCGCGACATGGCGTCGGCCATGTGCAGGCCGATGCGCTCCTGGCGCACGATGATCGGGCGGATGTCGATCGCCGCGCAATGCTCGATCAGATGGTTGACCGGGTAGGCGAAGAGATACTCGACGCCCTCGCGCTTGAGGATTTCCGCGACTGCGGGACCGGTCTTCATTGTTTTCTCCCCATGGGATGGCGTCATCCTGAGCGAAGCGAAGGATCCTTCGCTTCGCTCAGGATGACAAAGTGTCTTACTTGTTCAGTTCCTTCATCGCACTGTCGAGACCGCCCAGGGTGAGCGGGAACATGCGGTTGCTCGAGAGTTGCTGCAGGAGCTGGATCGACGGCGTGTAGCTCCAGTGCCGTTCCGGCACCGGGTTGAGCCAGACCATGCTGCGGTAGGTATCGGCCACGCGCTGGATCCAGGTCTGGCCCGCCTC
>CALDNT010000114.1 GCA_937915145.1 uncultured Reyranella sp. | reverse complement strand
GCGCGGCAGCGCACGCTGGCGCATTTCAACCGTCTTCTATCATAACACATCGCGCATCCTGGCGTCCGGGCCGTGCCGCAGGATGCCGCTCCACACCGGCGCTTGTTGCCTGTCGGCAGCGATGTTACGTTTTTGCAAACGCTGGGAAGGTAAATCGATATGCAGCCCATCCGCTACGTCGACGCGCTGATCGCCAAGTATGGTGCTATGGGCTTCCCTCCCTACGATTGGAGCCGCTACGACGACGCGCCATTCACGCCACTCACGAAAACGTTGTCGCAGTGCACGGTCAGCATGCTGACCAGCGGAGGTGTGTCGCGCTGCGCCATGCCGCCCTTTAATCCCGAGGCGCGCAATGACTTGCGTCTGGACACCGTGGAGGCCGACGCCCCGTCCGGCGATTTCCAGATCCACGACAGCTACTACGACCACAGCGACGCCGATCGCGATCTCAACTGCATCTTTCCCATAGATCGCCTGCGCGAGATGGCCAGCGAGGGCGAGATCGGCGCGGTCGCGCCGCGACTGTGGAGTGGGTTCATGGGCCGTATCTACAAGCGCCAGGCGGTGCTGGAGGACAAGGCGCCGGCGCTCGCTCTGGAGTTGAAGCGGGACAAGGTCGATCTGTTCGTCGCCATCCCGGCTTGACCGCTTGACCACCAGACCGTGGGTCTGGTCTGTCGAGTTGTAGAGGAAGCCGGCGTCCCGACGGTATGCGTGTCGACGGGCCGCGACATCACCGCGCTGGTGCGGCCGCCACGCAGCTACTTCGTCAACGCGCCGATGGGCAACAATTTCGGTGCGGCGGGAGACGTGGCCACGCAGAGTCGTATCCTGCGAGCCGTACTCGCGCTCGCCGTTGAGGCGCGCGACCCGGGATTGATCTTGGACGATGTCCTGCAATGGCCGGCGCCGTTCGCCTTCAACCCGGCGCCTGCGACACCGGAGGCGATCGCCAAGCAGCTGCGCAAATAGGTATCGATTCACCAGCAGTCGGAGGAACAAATGACGGAACCGGCACCCGATGCAGCACGGCCGTACGTGCGCTACATCGATAAGACCCGCGCCTATTACCTGTCCCAAGGATACGAGAAACCTTACGCTTGGGCCAACAACGCCAGCGCCCCTTTCACGCCGTTGAGCAAGCCGCTGTCTGCCAGCACGGTGACGCTGATCTCGACCAGCGAGATCGCGATCAAGGGCGATCCACGCTTCGACGACGATCCCGAGACCAGGGCCAAGGGGAACGTCTATGACGTGCCATCTGCTACGCCGGCGGCGATGTTGTATAGCCGGACACAGAGTTACGACCGGTATGCGACCACGCTCGACGATCCGAACGCCTACTTCCCGCTGGACCGGCTGCACGAGGCTGTCGCCAGGGGACGGCTCGGCAAGATCGCGGGCAACTGCCTCGGCGTCTACAACGCCTACAGCCAGCGCAAGACGGTCGAGCGGGATGCCCCGGAGGTGCTGGGCCAGTGCCGCGCCATGGGCGTCGACGTCGCCATCCTTGTCCCTGTTTGACCCGTCTGCCACCAGACCGTGAGTCTGGTCGCCCGTCACCTGGAAGAGAACGGCATCCCGACGGTGGTGATCGCCACCGCCCGCGACATCGTCGAATCCGCCGCCGTGCCGAGACTGCTGTTCGTCGACTTTCCGTTGGGTGCACCGTGCGGCGAACCATGGAACGCCGGGCAGCAAAGCGCGGTCCTGGAGATGGCCTTCCGGATGCTGGAGACGGCGTCGGCGCCGCGCACGACCGTGGAAGCCGGATTGCGCTGGAGCAAGGGCCAACGCTGGAAGGATCTGATCTTCACGGAGGAGCAGCCCTTCCTGCCTGGCGAAGCCGGGGAGGAGTGGTTGAAGAAGAAGGAAGCCTATCGGCGGATGAAGGCCGAGGGCAGGATCTAACGTAAACCGTGGCCAAGGGGCGGTGCCTGCGGGCATCGCCCCGGTTGGCGCGAAGGGGAGGTGCATGTGTCGCGATCGGTCACCGTCTACACCACGCCGCTCTGCGTTCCCTGCGAGGCCTTGAAGCGCGCCCTCAAGGTCCGTGGCGTAGCCTTCCGGACGGTCGATCTGCTGATGGACGAGGAGGCCGCCGAACGGCTCGAAGGGCAGGGCATCCGCAGCGCTCCGGCGCTGGAAGTCGACGGCCGGTTCTATACAGGCGCGGCACTGGCCGATGATCGGCTCGACACGCTGTTGAAGCCATAACCGCGCCGCGTGATACAAATTTGCCAGCGAACACTTGGTATTGCTGCTTCAGCACAGTGATGGCGTCTTGGACGCTGTCCTGGGTGATCTGCTCGGAGAGCCGAGCATTGCCGAGCCGTGCTGCCGGGAGGGTATCGCGGAGCCGTATCTATTGTTCTGACGGCGGACATCATACTGCACGACATCTGCTGCCGGTATTTCAAATAGAGGCCCTCTGGACACTCCAGAGCGCACATCGGCGGGTCGAGGTCGATCAATGAGTAATTGCCCGTCGGAAGGACGCTACCGAGGCCAGCTTCTACCATCCAGCTGGTGCAATACATCACGTTGTGTGCTCCGTAGTTCACAGCGGATCGCAGCGTCGGCGCGCCGTACCAGCATAATCGTCACAAGGCGTCGCATCGGCCCTACCAAACGTGAGTATTGCGCGACGTCACGACCAGGTGGTTCTCCACCGACTCGACCCCGGCAATCGCTTCGACGGCGACCCGGCAGGCTTCGGATTGAACGGCACTTTCGGCCCGGCCCCATAGTTCGACGTGGCCGTTGCGGACAATGACGTTGCGAATCACCGTCGACGACCACGGCTCCCCGTCGAGGGTACGCAGGATCTCGCGGCGCAATTCTGTGTCGTCGCCCGTGGAAATACCGATGGTCCGTGGCGTGGCGATCAACGCCTGAAGGAGATTGGCGCGACTTACGATGCCTACAATCTTGCCCGAGCGTACAATCGGTATCCGCTTGATGTTGAATTTTTCCATCTTCACGGCCACTTCGGCCAGCGTGGTATCTTCCTGGGCGACTATGACCCGATGGGTCATGACGTCGGATACCTTGCGGCCGTGCGCCTTCAGATAGTCAGCAGCAAGTTCCTTGTCGTCGGCGAAAATGCTGGCCCAAAAGGTCGGTCGTTTTTCCGAGCCGATCTCGGTGCGACGGATCAGGTCGCCCTCGCTCACAATGCCGAGCAACCGCTCCTCGGCGTCGACGACGGGCAAGGCGCTTATCCGCTCGCTCAGCAGTAGTCGGGCGGCATCCAGGATCGATGCATCCGATTGGATAAAAATGACTATAGTGGTCATGATGTCACCTGCGCGCATCGAATCCTCCCGCAGCTTCGTCAATTCAATAAGAGAATGACGAGATTCGAACTGGCTTTCTTTGATCTGGATTAGGTCGGAAACCGGCATCTGCGAACACAAAAGGGGGGCTCGTCACATTGGAGCGCGCGGGCGAACGTTTCTTCTCGCTGTTAGGGACGTCGGGATTGGGGTTCCTGACAACCTCCTTTGATCCTGCGACTTTGCCTTACTAGCGTGTATGGAATGGCCATTAGATGGCAACTGTCCTTGATCTGCGTCAACTGTTGGAATGGCTGTCAGCAGGTCGGGAGCGCCGCGCGCGCATATGCCGTGGTCGGACGAGTAGTCTGTCGAGACTTACCCCGGCGTTCACGACGCTGTGGATCAGCTACGCATGAAAGCCGCACCCCATTCACTGTCGCGGTGCCGCGCTCAGGGATTGACGGCGAGGGCGCGTGTGTAGGTCGCGAGATCGAAATAGTCGCGCCACACGCGGATCTCGCCGTCGTCGACTTCGAACACACCGCAGCAGGGCAGGTCGACACTCTTGTCGCCGACCCGGGTCCTGTCGAGGCGTTCGGCCATGACGATGTTGCCGTGGGCGACGATGTTCAGGATATCCCAAGTCGTCCGCGTCCAGTCTTTGACGAACCCGCCAATGAACCGCCGCAGATTGTCGTGGCCGCTAACCGGCATGTTCATCATGTTGTGATAGGTGCCATCGGGCGCGAAGTAGGCGACGATCTCGTCGACGTCGAGGCTTGACCACGCGGCGATAAAGTCTCGCACGATCTCTTCGTTGGTCTTCATGATCATCTCTTCCTTGTCGTTGCCGAGTACTCCATCTGCGCCGGATCCTCGCCGGCTACGCCGGCTGTTACGACGAACTCCGGACGCATCTGTCCCTGGGTAAGGATTCGCTGGACCATCGGCCGGCCCAGCGGCTTGGCCAGCTCGTTGTTCAGCTGATTCATGGCGGACTTCATCGTCAATATTGCCGGATATAGATTTCGATAAGGACAGGGCTGTGACAATACCTCTCAGCGCCACAGCGCCATCTGACGGCGCGCGACAACCATGCGGTGGACTTCGGTGGGGCCTTCGTAGACGCGCATCGTCCGCACCTTCTGGGCCATGAGCTGCAACGGCATTTCTTTGGTGACCCCCATGGCGCCGAATGTCTGCATGGCACGGTCGATCACCAGAGTCGCCATCTCGGTGGCAAATACCTTGATCATCGAGGCCTCGGTGCGGACATCGCGGCCAGCATCCTGTTTGGCTGCCGCATCCTGTGCCATTACCTTCATCGGCAAACCGATCCCATCGCCGGATAGCCTTATGAGCAAGGACAGCCGCCGTCGCGCGGCCAGACCGCCATCTTCGTGGCCAGCGTCAGCGTGATCGTGGCCGAGGCGATCAAGTCCCACCTCAAGGTCGTGTTCGGCCGGACGTGGCCGGAAACCTGGATCCACGACAACTCGTCGTTCATCGACAACGGCGTCTACGGCTTCAACTGATTCCACAAGGGCGCGGCCTATCAATCGTTTCCGTCCGGCCACGTGACGGTCACCTGTGCCGCTATCGCCGTGGCCCGGATTTTCTATCCGCGGACCCCGCCGCTCTGTGCGATCGTCATCCTGGCCGTCGCCGTCGGGCTGTTCGGGGCCGACTACCATTTCCTGGGCGACATCGTCGCCGGATCGTTCGTCGGCGTCTCGACGGCCTGGATGGCGACAGCACTTCGCGAGCGGCGCGCCTCGATCGGCCTCTAGAGCGACAAGTGAGGCGAACGGGCGCGGTACGGCCACTCAATCGATGCTTCGGCGCCTGAGCGCGAGCCCGTCTGCCCTTCTACTCGCGTTCATCGTTCGCCAGGGCCACGATCGCCTCCCGGCTCAGGTCCTTCATCCCGGTCTGCTGGTCGGTGACCGTGACGCCCTTGGCATTCTTCAGGTCGTTGAGCGCGTCCAGGACCTCGTCGGCCGTGTTGCAGCCGATGTCAGCCTTGCCCGGAACCTGGATGAGGAATCGCGTCTTCGGCATGTCTGTCCCCTGTGTCATGGCGGCGTGCAGCGTTCCGCCAGCATGCCCGCTCCCGGCCGCCCGGTCGAGACCGGCGGTCCCGTCACCGGGTGTCCTTGCTCAAAAACCCATTCGGCCTAGGAACCGGGTTTCCGACAAAGACTTCGGCAGACGATTCCAGATTATTGGAACAGAGCGTTCATCGCTGCTGTGATCTGAGCACTCTGCAATGGTTCGGGGCACCCTGGAACCCGCGCAAGGCAATTGTGGCCGGCGACGACAACCGGCACGCATGGATTGACGTCGCCGCATCGGCGATCCACCACTGTACGGCTTGGCGGTCGGCGAGCTTGACGCCAAAAGTCGCGCGCTGACTGGCATGTTCGCACATCATGTCGAGCGCCCGGCGCGCCATGCCGATGCACATCGGTCCCATCAGC
>CALDNT010000113.1 GCA_937915145.1 uncultured Reyranella sp. | reverse complement strand
AAAAGCCCGCCGCACTTTCCTCGATTGGGGGTGCCGGGCGGGCTGGAGGGCGGATACGAAGTCCGCCAAAGTAGGCGTTTTCTTAGCCTATTCCTGCTGAACCTGTCAATGGTTCCGGGAAATACCATCTTAAGCAGTATTTTTGAGAGGAAACCTCATGCTGAGGAGGGCGCATAGCGCCCGTCTCGAAGCATGGGTCACCCGCACCTCGCCTGTTGCCGACCCTTTGAGACGGCCGCTGCGCGGCTGCCTCAGGGCAAGAAATAAGTACCTAGGTCCGGTTGAGCAGGCGCGAGCGCTGGCGCTGCCAGTCGCGCGCCTTGATGGTGGCGCGCTTGTCGTGCGCCTTCTTGCCCAGCGCGAGGGCGATCTCGAGTTTTGCCCGGCCCTTTTCGTTGAAATAGACCTGTAGCGGCACCACGGTGCGGCCCTGGCGCTGGATCGCGCCGATCAGCTTGTTGACCTGGCTGCGGTGCAGCAGCAGCTTACGCGGCCGGCGCGGCTCGTGATTGAAGCGGTTGCCGCTGGCGTATTCCGGGATGGTAGCGTTGACCAGCCAGGCCTCGCCCTCGACCGCGGTGACATAGGATTCGGCGATCGTGCTGCGCCCGGCGCGCAACGACTTGACCTCGGTGCCCGTTAGCGACAGGCCGGCCTCGAAGGTTTCCTCAATAAAGTAGTTGTGCCGCGCCTTGCGGTTCTGGGCGACGACCGTCTGCCCAGGCTCCGGTTTTTTCGCCAATTCAGTCTCGGTTAATTGACGAGGCCGGCGTGGATCATCGCCTCGCGCACCGCCTTCTTGCTGGCCTCGGCGATCGGCACCATCGGCAGGCGCATCTCGGCGCTGGACTGGCCGATCAGCTCGGCGCCGAACTTCACCGGGCCGGGACTGGTCTCGCAGAACATCGCCTTGTGCAGCGGCATCAGCCGGTCCTGCAGCTCGAACGCCTTGTCGAGGTCGCGCTTCTTCCAGGCATCGTGCATGTCGCCGCACAGGCGCGGCGCCACGTTGGCTGTCACCGAGATGCAGCCGTCGCCGCCCTGGGCCAGGAAGCCCAAGGCGCTCGCATCCTCGCCCGAGAGCTGAATGAAGCCCTTCTTCGCCTTGAGCCGGGTGAGCGTCGGGCGCGCCATGTCGTAGCTCGCATCCTTGATGCCGACGATGTTCTTGACCTGGCTGAGGCGGATCACGGTCTCGACCTGCATGTCGCCGCCGGTGCGGGGCGGCACGTTGTAGAGCAGGATCGGGATGTCGACGGCCTCGGCCACCGCCTTGAAGTGCTGGAACAGGCCTTCCTGGGTCGGCTTGTTGTAGTAGGGCACGACCAGCATGGCGGCGTCGGCGCCGGCGTTCTTGGCGTGCTGGGTGAGTTCGATCGCCTCGGCGGTCGCGTTCGAGCCGGTGCCGGCGATCACCGGCACGCCCGAGCCCTTGGCTGCGCTGATGCAGATGTCGATCACCCGCTTGTGCTCTTCCATGGAGAGCGTCGGCGACTCGCCGGTGGTGCCGCAGGGCACCAGGCCGTCGGTGCCTTCCTTGATCTGCCAGGCCACGAACTTCTCGAATCCCTTTTCGTCGACCGAACCGTTCTTGAACGGGGTGATCAGCGCCACGAGCGATCCGGTGAACATGGGTTTCCTCCGATTATTCTATGAAAAAGCAGTCTAGGCCCCGCCCCCTGCCCCCGCAAGGTTGGCAACTTGCCCCAAGCAGCCTGGCCTTCGGCAACTTGCCCCCCAGCAACTTGCCATTGTGATGCCGCAACTCCCTGCCTACGATTCCTGGCGTGAAAACACACCTTACCCCCTTGATGTTGCTCCTCGCCCTGGGCGCGGGGCTGCCTGCCCATGCCCAGCAGGGCGGGGGCACGATCCTGCGCGGCCAGAGCACGGATCAACCGCCGCCATCGCCGCCCAGTGCCATGTCCCAGGCGGTCGCGTCATCCAAGCCGCTGGGCGATGCCGAAGCCGCGGCCCTTGCCGCTGCGCTGAAGGCGGTCGACGACGGCCGCTACGCCGATGCCCGGGCGGCGGTTGCCAATTTCCGCAATCCCCTGCTGGCGCGCACCGTCGAGTGGAACGTCCTGCGGGTCGCGTCCAAGGCCGACGCCGACTTCGCCGCGACCTGGCGTTTTTTGCGCGACAACCCCGACTGGCCGGAGCCGGAAGTGCTGCGCCGCCAGGCCGAGGACCGGATCGGGCCGGACACGCCGGCCAATGAAGTCTTCCGCTACTTCACCGCCTTTCCGCCCCTCACCAGCACCGGCCAGATGCGCCGGCTCGAGGCGGCGCAGGCGGCGAGCCCGAACGACGTCACACGGCTGGCGCGCGACAGCTGGCAGAAGGCGACCTTCCGGACGTCCGACGAGAACGACTTCCTCAACCGCTACGGCCACCTGCTGACCGCCCAGGACCATATCGCCCGCTTCGACCGCATCCTGCGCGAGGGCCGCCCGCAGATCGCGCGCGAGCTGCTGTCCAAGCTGCCGCCCGACTATCAGCCGTTGGCCGAGGCCCGGCTCGCCATGGCGGTGCGGGCCGCCGACGCGGCCACGGTGCTGCGCGGCGTCGCGGCGGCACGGCTCAACGAACCGGAGGTCCGGCTGGAACGCGCCCGGTGGGCGCGGCGGACCGGGAACCTCAACGAGGCCAAGGCGCTCATCGCCGGCCCGATGGCCAATCAGAACGCGGCATGGTGGAGCGAGCGCAACCTGCTGGCGCGCGAACTGCTGGCCGCCGGCCGCCCTGCCGATGCCTATGCCGTCGTCGGCCATGGCCTGACCAAGGGCGGCGCCTTCGCCGAGGCGGAATTCCTCGCCGGCTGGATCGCGCTGCGCCACCTCAAGAAGCCGGCCGATGGCCAAAAACATTTCCAGACGCTCTACGACGGCGTCTCGACCGCCATTTCCAGGAGCCGCGCCGCCTATTGGCTGGGCCGCAGCCACGAGGCCGCCAAGCGTCCCAAGGACGCCAACGAGTGGTACGCCCGCGCCGCCGGCTTCGGCCAGACGTTCTACGGCCAGCTCGCCGCCCGCAAGGTGCCGAACGCCGGCATCCGGCTGCCGAGCGATCCGGAGGCCAGCGCCGCCGACCGGCAATCCCTCGGCGGCCGCGACCTGGTCACCGTGGCGCGCTATCTCGGCCAGGCCGGCGATGCCGATCGCGCGCGGCCCTTCCTGCTGCAGCTCGCCCGCTTCGTCACGGCGCCGGGCGAGACAGCGCTGCTGGCCCAGCTCGCCATCGAACTCGGGCGCCCCGACATTGCGCTCACCATCGCGCGGCGCGGCGTCGAGAACGGCGTCACTTTGTTCGACGCCGCCTTTCCGGTGGTCGATCTCGGCGCCACCGGGTCGATCGAACGCGCGCTGGCGCTGGCGGTCACCCGCCAGGAGAGTTCGTTCAATGCCGCCGCCGTATCGTCGTCCGGCGCGCTCGGCCTGATGCAGCTGCTGCCCCGGCACGGCGCGCGACGTCGCCGGCAAGATCGGCGTGCCCTTCATCCAGGACAGGCTGACGCGCGACCCCGCCTACAACGTCCAGCTCGGCAGCCAGTATCTGGCCGAGATGCTGCAGAAGTTCGGCGGCTCCTACGAGCTGGCGCTGGCCGGCTACAACGCCGGTCCCAACCGTGTCGCCCGCTGGCTGGAATCGATCGGCGACCCGCGCGCCGGCAAGATCGACATGGTCGACTGGATCGAGACGATCCCGTTTAGCGAGACGCGCAACTACGTCCAGCGCATCATGGAAGGCGTCGGCGTCTACCGCGACCGCCTGAACGGCCCGTTCAAGACGGTGCCGCCAGCGAACGGACGGTCCTGATCGCGATTTTTCGGACACGAGTTGTCCGAGATGTGTCTGTCCGAAAATTCACAAAGCGCCGGCCGGATTGAACGGAACGATTCTTTTCAACGACGGCCAAAATCGTGGGCCTGTCTGAAAACGCACGCACCGTTGTCGCGGTCCACCGCCGACCTGGAGACCGCCCAAGCACGAAAAAGGCCGGCGCGAGAAGCGCCAGCCTATCGAAAATTCATAGCAGAACCTGCTGAACCTGTCGAGGTTTCGCGGCCGCTCACCACGCCAGCAGCGCCAGCTCCGGGATGTCGGCGTAGTCGCCGGCATTCATGGTGACCAGCGAAGCGCGATGGACAAGCGCCTGGGCCGCGATCATGCGGTCGAGCAGCTTTCGGCGCGAATAGCCGGCATCTGCCACGATGGCGCCGTAGGCGTCGGCCGCCTCGTCGTCGAACGCGAGCGTCGGCACGGCGGCCAGGATGGCATCGAGACGCGCGCGCCGGACCGGGGCATGGGCAGGATCGCGATAGACGCCGCCTTCGAGCTCGACGCGGGTGACGATCGACATCAGCACGGCGTCGTCGAGTGCCGCCACCTTGGCCGTGACCGCCGGATCGCCATCGCGCAGATGGATGGCGACATCAGTATCGAGCAGGAACGCCACGGTTCAGAGTCCCCGCCGCTCCGGCAGTTCGCCGCGGTCACGCCGCTCGATGCCCGGTGGCGCCGGCAAGGCACGCAGGCGCTTGATCATCGCCGGGATGGAGGTGGCGGCCGGGTAGACCGTCATAACGTCGCCGGACCGGACGATGACGAGTTCCACGTCTTCGCCAAAGGCGATGTCCTTGGGAAGGCGGATGGCTTCGCTGTTGCCGCTTCTGAAGGTTCGGGTGCGAACAATGGTCATAGCAGGCTACCTTGTATATATGCGTATATACCCCTAGCAAAGGGCTGGGCCAATCGCTCGTTGCATCAGTTTTCACATTATTGAGGGCTGTCGCCCAAACCTAAGTTCCTGCGACAGGAGAATTTCGAAGATGAGGGCAAAGCAATCGGCGGGAATTCGAGGCAGCCTCAAGTGGATCCAGCGAGCGGTTAACGAACAATGGCCGACGCTGAACCACCCTATCGCCAAATGCGTTGGCGACAATGCAATCACCTGGCTCTCGCCACTCGCCACGGACGATTTCGCAGAATATCGAGACAGTTCTTTTCTGACTTTGATCGGTCAGTCACAACTCATTGCACCGCTGAAAACGCATTGGCCTTCGCGAGGTCCGCAGTGGGATGCGCTTGGCAAGACATCACGAGGTGATGTCCTATTAGTGGAGGCGAAAGCCCATATCGCGGAGATGTGCTCTCCTGGAACGGCGGCAAGCGGCGACTCACGAACCCTTATCGATGGGACTTTGGCTCTACTGGCCCAACACCTGGACACAAACTCTGCACGCGCGCCATGGACGGATTATTTCTATCAACTTGCCAACCGACTGGCACACCTACATTTCCTCCGAGAGCATGGCGTTCCCTCTTGGCTTGTTCTTGTGAATTTTGTGGGCGACGATGAAATGCGCGGACCAGCAACCAGCGAAACATGGGAAGCGGCCTACGAAGTAGCCTTCCATGCGATGGGGCTACGCAAAAGGCATGCGCTGTCGCCGTTCATTATACATGTCTATCCGTCCATCTCCGACACAGCGATAAGTATCTAGTTGCGCCGTCTCATCGTGATCGCTTCGCGACAGCCAGCGGCCCGGCCTCTGCTGGACGATTGAGTTCATCCAGAAATTTGCTGCCTAGATCTTCGACAGTCGCGAAGTCGGCCAGGATTTGCGGATGAAAGCATACCGAACCGACTTGTTCGGAGAACGAATGGGTCATGACTGGAATAAACAACCCCAATCTCTGCTGCTCCGCTTCTAGAGCGTCGTGCTTGTCAAAGTCGTAGCACCGAAATGCCTCCTCC
>CALDNT010000112.1 GCA_937915145.1 uncultured Reyranella sp. | reverse complement strand
CCGTGAATCAGGTACTGAAGATGGTGGAGGCTTTCGCTGAGAAAGAAGGCCGGCGCCCGCGCATTCTCATCGCCAAAATGGGCCAGGACGGCCACGATCGCGGCCAGAAAGTGATCGCATCGGCCTTCGCCGATCTGGGCTTCGACGTCGACATTGGCCCGCTGTTCCAGACGCCGGAGGAGGCGGCGCGGGCGGCGATCGAGAACGATGTCCACGTCATCGGCGTGTCGAGTCAGGCGGCAGGACACAAGACACTGGTGCCGCAGCTGATCGAGGAGCTGGCCAAGCAGGGCGGTTCGGAAGTGATGGTGATCGTGGGCGGCGTCATACCGGCCCAGGACTATGATTTCCTGAAGAAAATCGGCGTCGCGGCAATCTATGGTCCCGGCACCAACATTCCGGCAGCCGCCGCCGAGATCCTCGGCATCCTGCGCCAGCGCAGCCAGAAGCGGGCGGCCTGACCTAGCGCCGCCCCGATCTAACGTCGCATCGCCTGGCTTTCCTGCGGCGTCATGGGGCGTTCGCGAAACCACAGGAGTCTGCCGCGGATCGTGCCGAATCCGGTATGGGCCTCGAGCTTGACCGGGTAACGCACCTGCGAATCGTCGAGCCGGGCAAGCCAGATCTTCATCGGTTGCTCGCGTTTGGTTTCGGCCTCTTTTGGTGCATCGTCGAATTCGCCGGCTACGCGCTTGGTGTAGAGGTCGCACACCAGCAGATCGCCTCTCGCCGTCGGCACGCCCGCCGCGGCGGGGGACTCGGTCCCGACTTTTTGAATCAGGATGTCGATCCTTCGCTTGCCGTCATTGGACGGAATTGTCCGATCGCACGCCGCGTCGCCGGCGAAACCGGCGGTGAGCGCCGCCGACAGCGGATCGAGCGAGCCGTTGCGCATGTCGTCGGGGATGGCATCTTTCGGCGGCGGCTTCCACGCCGGGTTGTGGGTCTCGTGCAGGGTGCCGGCCGGGCCATACTGGGCAGCCCAAGTTCGCGTCTTGTCGCTGACGACGATCGACAATGAACCGGCGGTAGGCTGGGCGCCTTGTGGGGAAAAGCCCCCCCAAGCCCGGTTGCGTCCCTCGTAATGCATGGTCACGGCGCGCAGCAGACCTTCCTTGAAGGTGCGGCTCTCGACGTCGTAGCTCGTGCCGTCGAGCCGTGCGGTGACGTCGATGCGGAACCCTGCGAAGCCTGCGAATGTGATCTCATAACCGATGTCGACCTGGCGCGCCTGTTGGGCATGCGCGGCCGCCGGAACACATGCCCCCAAGGCAAACGTGATCAAGGCCCTACGAAAACTCATGAAATCCCTCTCTACAAGGGGCTTACTTCAGGGTCAGCAGCACGATAGAAGGCCCACGCTCCCTCCGCCAGACCGCTTGCGCGCCCCAAAAGGCACTTTTTCGCCATGTCGCCACCTGACACCGACCGCATTCCCAAGATCGGCGCATCGCGCGCCTGGGTGGTCGTCGGCACTCTTGCCCATCATTTGTGGCCAAAGGGTGAGCCTGGCCTGCGCAGCCGTGTCGTGGTGGCCATGGTGCTGCTGGTCCTTGCCAAGGTCACCAACGTCTACGTCCCGATCCTCTACAAGAACGCCGTAGATGCGCTGGGAGAGCCTGCGGCGCAGGCCATAGCAGTCCCGATCGCCCTGATTTTAGCCTATGGCGCCGCCCGTGTGCTGGCCCAGGCGTTCGGCGAAGTCCGCGACGCCATCTTTGCGCCGGTGTCGCAGCGGGCCATTCGTAACCTTGCTCTGGAGGTCTTCCGGCACCTTCACGCACTGTCCCTGCGATACCACCTCGAACGCCAGACCGGTGGATTGAGCCGGGTCATCGAGCGCGGCACGCAGGGCATGGAATTCCTGATCCGCTTCACGACGTTCAACATCCTGCCTACCCTGTTCGAGATCGTCCTGGTCGGCGGCATCCTGTGGACGCTTTACGATTGGCGGTTCGCAGCCGTCACGTTGGGCGCGGTCACGGCCTATATCGCCTTTTCGGTCGTGCTCTCTGAATGGCGCATCAAGTTCGTGCGCCGCATGAACGATGCTGACACCGATGCCAATGCCAAGGCGATCGACAGTCTGCTGAACTACGAGACCGTGAAGTATTTTGGCAACGAGAACCATGAAGCGCAGCGGTTCGACGTCAGTCGCCGCCGCTACGAAGTGGCGGCGATCCGCTCCAGCCGCACCTTGTCGCTGCTCAACATCGGCCAGGGCACGCTAATCGCCATCGGACTCGTGTCGGTCATGTCGATGGCGGGCCAGGGTGTTGTCAGCGGCACGATGACGCTCGGGGACTTCGTGGCGGTGAACGCCTTCCTGATCCAGCTCTATGTACCGCTCAACATGCTGGGCTTCGCCTATCGCGAGATCAGGAGCGCGCTGGTGAACATGGAAAAGATGTTCGGCCTTCTCGACGTGCCCGCGGAGATCGCCGATCGGCCCGGCGCCCCGGCTCTTGCCGTGTCGGGCGGTGAGGTCGTCTTCGACCATGTCGACTTCCATTACGAGCACGCCCGGCCGATCCTGCACGACGTCAGCTTCCGCGTACCGGCCGGCAAGACGGTGGCGATCGTGGGCTCGAGCGGCGCCGGCAAGTCGACGGTCTCGCGCATCCTGTTCCGCTTCTACGATGTGGCGGCAGGCAGCGTGAAAATCGACGGTCAGGACATCCGTGACGTACGTCAAGCCAGCCTGCGGGCGGCGATCGGCGTGGTGCCGCAGGACACCGTGCTGTTCAACGATACCATCTACTACAACATTGCCTACGGACGGCCCGACGCCAGCCGCGAGGAGATCGAGCAGGCCGCTCGTCTGGCACGGATCCACGACTTCATCGTGGGCTTGCCGCAGGGATACGAGGCTACCGTCGGAGAGCGCGGCCTGAAGCTCTCGGGCGGCGAGAAGCAACGTGTGGCGATCGCTCGCACGATCCTCAAGAATCCGAGAATTCTGCTGTTCGACGAGGCGACCAGCGCGCTCGACACGCGCACCGAGCAGGAGATCCAGCGCTCGCTGGAAGAGGTGAGCCGCGGCCGCACCACGGTGGTAATCGCCCATCGACTGTCGACCGTCATCAACGCCGATGAGATCGTGGTGCTCGACCACGGTCGCGTCGTCGAGCGCGGCCGCCACGGCGAGCTGTTGGCCCGCGACGGCCTCTACGCCGACATGTGGCGCCGCCAGCAGGAAGCCGCGGCCGTGATCGATCACCAGGTCGAAGAACCGCCGTCGCTCCGCGGCGAGGGCCATTTGCGTGTCGCCGAGTAGCACGACCGCCAATCCCTGGCGCACGCTGCTGCCGGTCTTCCTTGCCTGTGCTGCCATTGGACTGCAGGCGGGGGTGGCCCTGCCGTTGGTGCCGCTGGCGCTGGAGCGGCAGGGCGCGGACAAAATCACCATCGGCGTCGTTTCCGCCGCCTGGGGCATCGGCATGCTGGCCTTCGGCGCGCGCATTCCGCAGCTGGCGGCGCGTTTCGGCGCCGTGCCCCTGATCGTCGTATCCGTCGTGACCGGGGCGGCGATCACGGTCGCCTACATCTTCACCAGCAGCCCCCTGGCGTGGTTCATCCTCAGCCTGTTGCACGGGATCACCGGTGGCGTGCCGTGGGTCGTCAGCGAGATCTGGATGAATGTCGTCGTCGATGAGAAGAGCCGCGGCCGCGTCATGGGGTTTTACGCGATGCTGGTGGCGCTTGGTCTGGCGCTGGGCCCACTCATCCTGCAGGTGACGGGTGTCTATGGCCCCGTACCGTTCCTGACTTGCGCGGCGCTGACCCTGCTCGTGCTGGTGCCGCTGCTGCCTTACTGGAAGCGCGCGCCGGCAATCGAACACACCGCCGGCAGCGGCTTCTCGATTGTCGTGCTGGCCGCCCCTCTGGCCATGTTCGCCGGCCTCGTTTGC
Source organism: uncultured Reyranella sp. (assembly GCA_937915145.1). Taxonomy (GTDB): domain Bacteria; phylum Pseudomonadota; class Alphaproteobacteria; order Reyranellales; family Reyranellaceae; genus Reyranella. The sequence goes on along the minus strand of CALDNT010000112.1, from coordinate 6,177 downwards.
GGGTTGGGTGAACAGGTTGCGTTCAGTTTCCTGCCGGTCTATGCCGTCGGCGCCGGCGTTCCAGCCGAGACCGGCGCACTTTGGCTCTCGGCTTTCGTGCTGGGCAACGTAATCCTGCAATGGCCGATCGGCTGGATGGCCGATCACTACGACCGCCGTGCCGTGTTGGCCGGCTGCACCCTGGCAAGTGCCGTCCTCGTCGGGTTGTTGCCGTTGGTGCCGGCGCAGTCGCCGGCGGTGATCGGCGTCGTGCTGCTGTGGGGCGGAATTTCCTTTGCCATCTACCCGGTCGGACTGGCGCTGCTCGGCCGGCGTTTCCGAGGCGGTGACATCGCCCGCGCCAACACGGCCTTCAGCATGCTCTACATCCTGGGCGGCATGATCGGCCGGCCTCTGGTCGGCGCGGCGATGGACGCGATTGGCGAGCCTGGCCTCGGCTGGACGCTCGCCGTCTTCTATTTCGCCGCCACCGTGGCGGCCTTGCTGGCGCTCCGCCGTCGCGGCTGATAATTCTGCGGATGAATGAGTGCCACGGCCGCCAAGACGGAAAAGTCAGCCGATCCGCTCCTCGGGCCCTTGCTGGCCGGGGATCGGCGGGCGCTTGCGCAGGCCATTACCCTCATAGAGTCCACGCGCGGCGATCATCGCGAGCGGGCCGATGCCCTGTTGGCGGCGGTGCTGCCGCATAGTGGCAAGTCGGTGCGGCTCGGCATCACCGGCGTGCCTGGCGTCGGCAAGTCGACCTTGATCGAACGGTTCGGCCTTTCGTTGCTGGAACGCGGCAGATCGCTTGCGGTGCTGGCGATCGACCCGTCCTCCAAGCGCGGCGGCGGCTCGATCCTGGGCGACAAGACGCGCATGGAGGAACTTTCACGCCGGCACCGTGCCTTCATCAGGCCCTCGCCGGCGGGTGCCACCCTGGGCGGAGTCGCGCGACGCACGCGCGAGGCGATGTTGCTGGTGGAAGCCGCGGGCTTCGACACGGTGATCGTCGAGACGGTGGGTGTGGGCCAGTCCGAAACGGCGGTGGCCGACATGGTCGACATGTTCGTCGTGCTGCTGCTGCCGGCCGGCGGCGACGACCTGCAGGGCATCAAGCGCGGGGTCATCGAACTTGCCGACCTGATCGTGGTCAACAAGGCCGATGGCGATCTCAAGGCCACGGCTACGCGGTCGGCGGCCGACTATCAGCACGCTCTGCGCATGTTGCGTTCGCCGACCGCCGGCTGGACGCCTGAAGTCAGCACCTGCTCGGCGCAGACCGGAGAGGGCGTCGTGGAAATCTGGCAGACGATCGAGCGTTTCCTTGCGGCGGTTGGCGACAAGGGTATCGCCCGGCGCCGCGCCGAACAGGCGCGCGCCTGGATGTGGAACGAGGTCGGCGAGACCCTGCTGGCGGAACTGCGCCGGCATCCCGAGGTCAAGCGGCTGGTCGCCGGGCTCGAACGCGAAGTCGAGGCCGGCCGTGCGACACCTGCCGTTGCGGCCCGGAGGATGCTAGAAGTGTTCCATGGGCGCTAAATCCTTCCTCAAGCAGGCCCGTCGGGCCGCTGCCGCCAGCGAATTGCCATTCTGGAAGCGCAAGACGCTGGCCCAGATGTCAAAGCAGGAATGGGAATCCCTCTGCGACGGCTGCGGCATGTGCTGCGTCAACAAGCTGGAATACGAGGGCACCGGCGAACTCGCCCAGACCGATACCTGCTGCAAGCTGCTCGATCCCCGGACGGCCCGCTGCAAGGACTACAAGAATCGCAAGAAGATCGTCCCGGATTGCATTCAGCTCTCCCCAAAGGTGGTGGCCAAGATGGACTGGCTACCCAAGACCTGTGGGTACCGGCTGGTTCACCTGGGCCAGGACCTCTATTGGTGGCACCCCCTGATCTCCGACGACCCCGAAACCGTCCACCAGGCCGGCATTTCGGCCCGCGGACGGGTAATTTCCGAGGATCAGGTCGAGGATATCAGCGACCGGGTGGTCGACTGGTTCGCTTGACGGGCCTCGTTCCGGCCCGTAAAAAGCCGGCCTTCCCGCCTTCTAGGCGGGATCGTTTTTTAGCGGATATTGTCATGCCCCGTCGTTGCGCCCTTTCGGGCAAGTCCGTGCAGTACGGCAACAATGTGAGCCACGCCAACAACAAGTCCCGGCGCCGGTTCATGGCCAACCTGCAGGTTGCCTCTGTCCTGTCCGATGTCCTCGGGCATACGGTTCGCCTGCGGCTGACCCCGCGTGGCGTCAAGACCATCGAGCACAATGGCGGCATCGATGCCTATCTGCTCGGCACCAACACCAGCAAATTGAGCCCCGAGATGACGGTGCTGAAGCGCCGGGTCGTTTTGGCCAAGGCCAAGAAGGATGCCAAGAAGGCCGCGTAAGCGGCCTTTACTTCGCCAGTTCGAAGAGCAGCAGGATATTGCGCTGCACCCGATTGAAATTGTCGTCCGAGATCAGCCACAGCAGCGTCTCGCCGCGTGCGCCCCTGGTCGCGGCTATTCCCTCGAGATTGTCGACAGCATAGGGCGACGCCAGTCGCGCCAGCTCCTCGCCACGTATCGTGGCACCGGGCCTGAACTGGGCGGCATCGATGCGCATCACGCGGCAGCGCACGCCACGCACCATGTCGAAGGCGCGCTCGAGCGCGGCGAGTGATCCGTCCGGCAGCACGGTGATCGCCGTCGGCCGGAAATCGGGAATCGTTGCATAGTCGAACGGCCGCCACAGATAACCGCCGCCGGCAGTCGGCGTGCCGATCCAACCCATCACCGTGCCCGGTCGCTCGGTGTATTCCTCGCTGATGGCGATGACCCGGCCGTCGGCCAGCGCGGTCAACGACTCGATACCGCCATTGGCGGGCTGACGGTCGATTTCCGCCGGCCCCTCGACCGGTGTCGGCGTGGTGGTGAGTGTCGCATAGCGCCACAGCCGGTGCCGGCGTTCGAAGGATACCAGCCACGAGCCGTCAGGTAAGCGCGCCATGCCTTCGACGTCAGCCTCCGCCTTGCTCACGATCGGCTTGCCGTCGAGGCCGCGGAGCTGGCCGATCCGGGCGGCGCTGAGGCCGATCAGGTTGCCCTGGGCATCGTAGTCGATCGCGGCGTCGAACCAGGCGCCTTCATCCGAGATCGACGTGAGGGCGCGGCCGTCGGGCGATACGTGGAGATCCGACCAGCCGCCGAAACCGCGCGGGCTTGCGGTCATCGAAATTCCGCCGCGCCAGATCAGGCGGCCGACCTGGGTGGCGGAAGGCTCGTCGATCTTGAAGGGCAGTGACGAGCTGCGGATGTCGAATGCCTGGTCCTGCGCACCGGCAGGCGGCGGCGGCACGCCGGCACAGGCGGCGACGAACAGGCAAAGACCTGCAACAGAACGGACGACGGGATGCATGACGTGCGGCTTTAGCACGGTCGGGCCAGCCCTTCGATGAACGCGGCGCGCGCCGTTCTAGGCAGCGCGCCGGCCGGTCTTGCTGCCAGAGGGTTTGCCGCCGGACGCCTTGCCGCCATGCCCGCGGGCCGACCTCACGTCCTTCATGCTTTCTTCTTCGAACAGCGAGGCCAGCTGCTCCATCATCGTGCCGCCGAGCTGATCGGCGTCGACGATAGTGACGGCCTTGCGGTAGTAGCGGGTGACATCGTGGCCAATGCCGATGGCGATCAACTCGACCGGCGAACGAGTCTCGATCCACTCGATGACGTCGCGCAGGTGGCGTTCGAGGTAGTTTCCGGGATTGACCGACAGCGTCGAATCGTCGACCGGCGCGCCGTCGGAAATCACCATCATGATCTTGCGCTCTTCCGTGCGCGACAGCAGGCGGTTGTGCGCCCACAACAGCGCCTCGCCGTCGATGTTCTCCTTGAGAATTCCCTCACGCAGCATCAGGCCGAGGTTCTTGCGCGCGCGCCGCCACGGCGCATCGGCCGGTTTGTAGACGATGTGGCGCAGGTCGTTGAGGCGGCCGGCGTTGGCGGGCTTGCCGGCGGCGAGCCATTGCTCGCGGCTCTGGCCGCCTTTCCAGGCACGCGTCGTGAAGCCCAGGATCTCGACCTTCACGCCGCAGCGCTCCAGCGTACGGGCCAGAATGTCGGCGCTCATCGCCGCCACGGTGATCGGCCGGCCGCGCATGGAGCCGGAATTGTCGATCAGCAGTGACACCACGGTGTCGCGGAAAGTGGTGTCCTGCTCCTTCTTGAAGGACAGCGAATGCATGGGATCGACGACGATGCGGGCCAGCCGCGCGGCATCGAGCGTGCCTTCGTCGAGGTCGAATTCCCACGACCGGTTCTGCTGGGCCATCAGGCGGCGCTGCAGGCGGTTGGCGAGCTTGCCGATCACGCCCTGCAGATGCGAGAGCTGCTGGTCGAGGTGGTTGCGCAGCCGTCCCAGCTCCTCGGCGTCGCAGAGCTGGTCGGCATCGACGATCTCGTCGAACTTGGTCGAATAGGCGTGATACTGCTGGCCCAGCGGCTCGTTGGAGAGCGCGCCGGGGGGCAGCCACGGACGCTCGGCCCGGCCCGGCTCCTCCTCGTCGCCCGAGCCCATCTGCATCTCGGTCTGGGCTTGGTCGGCGGCCGTCTCGGAGGCGTCTTCCTGCTCGCTTGCGTCCTCGGATTCCTCACCCTGGGCGCCGTAACCCTGGGTCTCGCTGGAATCGCTGTTGTCGTCGCCGGTCTCGTTCGACTGGCCGTCGGCGTTCTCCTGGTCCTGCGAGTCCTCGGTATCGTCGTCCTGCAGGTCCGAGGTTTCGTCGCCGAGCTTGAGGTCGCGGATCAACTGGCGCGCGGCGCGCGCGAAGGCCTCCTGGTTGCCCAGCAGGTCCTTGAGCTTCTGGAAGTCGCGGCCGGCGGCGGACTCGATGTCGGATCGCCACAGATCGACCATCGCCCTGGCCGACTCGGGCGGCTGGGCGCCGAGAAGCTGCTCGCGGGCGATCAGGCCGATGACATCGGCGATCGGCGCGTCTTCCTTGGATTTGATGCGGGCATGGCCACGCTGGTCGGAGCGCTGGCGCCACAAGGCGGCGAGATTGTCGGCGACACCCGCCATTTTGCGCGCGCCCAGGGCCTCGACGCGGACCTGCTCTACCGCCTCGAATATCCCGCGGGCCGTTTCGCCGCGGGGCACGCGACGCAGATGCGTCTTGCGGTCATGGTGGCGCAGTTTCAGCGCCATCGAATCGGCCTCGCCGCGGACACGGCTCACGTCCTCGACCGGCAGGTCGCGCGCCGGCACGCTGATGCGCGCCTCGCTGCCCAGCAGCGAGCCGCCGTCGGGCACGAACGAGACGTTTACGTCCTTGCGTGAAACCGCCCGCATCGTGGTGGCGGTGACGCGCCGGAATTCCTCGAGGGGCGTGGTGTCCTTGGCCATTCGGGCCCTCTCAGTGCAGCTTGCCGCCCTTGCCGCTGCTTGCCGGCAGTTCCTTGCCGAAGCAGCGCTGATAGTACTCCGCGAGCGTGCTGCGCTCGACCTCGTCGCACTTGTTCAGGAAGGTGAGACGGAAGGCAAAGCCGATGTCGCCGTTGAAGATGCGGGCATTTTCGGCCCAGGTGATCACCGTACGCGGCGACATCACGGTCGAGATGTCACCGGCGATGAAGCCGGCCCGGGTGAGATCGGCCAACGCCACCATGGCGGCCACGATCTTGCGGCCCTCCTCGTTGTCGTAGGTCGGCGTCTTGGCGATGACGATGTTCACTTCCTGATCGTGCGGCAGGTAGTTCAGGGTCGTCACGATCGACCAGCGGTCCATCTGGCCCTGATTGATCTGCTGCGTGCCGTGATAGAGGCCAGTGGTGTCGCCGAGACCGACCGTGTTGGCGGTCGAGAACAGGCGGAAGGACGGATGCGGCCGGATCACCTTGTTCTGATCGAGCAGGGTAAGCTTGCCTTCGACCTCGAGCACGCGCTGGATCACGAACATGACGTCGGCACGGCCGGCGTCGTATTCGTCGAACACCAGCGCCGTCGGGTTCTGCAGCGCCCACGGCAGGATGCCTTCGCGGAATTCGGTGATCTGCTTGCCGTCGCGCAGCACGATCGCGTCCTTGCCGATCAGGTCGATACGGGAAATATGGCTGTCGAGATTGACGCGGATGCAGGGCCAGTTGAGGCGCGCCGCGACCTGCTCGATGTGGGTCGACTTGCCGGTGCCGTGATAGCCCTGGACCATGACGCGGCGG
>CALDNT010000111.1 GCA_937915145.1 uncultured Reyranella sp. | reverse complement strand
GTCGCCGACGGTGCGGCAACCCTGACCTACGGAACGGCGCAGGCGATAGCGCTCGCATCTCGGCATTTTCCCGCGGCGGCCGCACAATGGGTGATCTGTGGTGGCGGCGCGCGCAACCCAACATTGCTGCGGGCGATCGTCGAGGTGACAGGCAACAAGGTCGTCACGGCGGCGGACCTCGGTTGGGACGGCGATGCGCTGGAGGCGCAGGCGTTCGGCTTCCTGGCAGCGCGCTCGCTGCGTGGCCTTCCACTTACCTTTCCCACCACGACCGGCGCGCCGAAGCCGCTAAGCGGTGGCCGGCTTCATCTGCCGTAGATCAGGGCTCTTTGTTGCTGGTCGCGCGGCCAGGAGGCGTGAGCAGGCTCTTGGCGACGTACTTGTCGACATCGACCGCAAGCTTGTCGAGCGAGTCGTGGAAGAAGTGGTTGGCGCCCTTGATGGTGCGCGATTCGACCGTGATGCCCTTTTGCAGCGACAAGCGCGCCACCAGTTTCTGGATATCGGCAAGAGGAACAACCTCGTCCTTCTCTGCGCCCACGATCAGGCCGGAAGCAGGGCAGGGTGCAAGGAAGGTAAAGTCGTAGGAATTGGCCGGTGGCGACACTGAAATGAAGCAGTCGATCTCGGGGCGGCGCATCAGGAGTTGCATGCCGATCCAGGCGCCAAACGAATAGCCGGAGATCCAGCACGATTTGGCGTCGGCGTTCATGGCCTGCAGCCAGTCGAGAGCTGCGGCGGCGTCGCTCAGTTCGCCCATGCCATTGTCGAAACGCCCTTGGCTGCGGCCAACGCCTCGCGTGTTGAAACGCAGGACCGAGAAGCCGCGGTTCACGAATACATGGAACAGCGAAAAGACGACCTTGTGGTTCATCGTCCCGCCGTACTGCGGGTGGGGATGCAAAATCAGCGCAATCGGCGCGTTGTCTTCCTTGCTCTGGTGATAGCGGCCCTCAAGGCGACCCTCGGGGCCGGTAAACATCACATCAGGCATGGAGGATTCGGTCCTTCAACATTCTTGGCCACCGGAAGGGGCCGACAGGTACGCTTTGCTCGGGGAAATCTTGATACTTGACCAATCTAGTAGGGCTTACTATACCCGACCCACTGAGTTGGTTTTTCCCCAGATCCCATGTCGGGGCTTGGAATATCTTAGTAATGCCTTGGTTTTCAAGACCTTTAGGCATTTGGAACTGATGGCCGGCCGATGCCGGCGCGAGGAGGATGCTGTGAAGCTCAGCACCAAAGGACGTTACGCCGTTATGGCGATGGTCGATTTAGCACGTCATGCACAGGCCAAGCCCGTGTCTTTGTCGGAAATCGCGGCGCGGCAAGAAATATCGTTGTCGTATCTGGAACAGTTGTTTGCCCGCCTGCGGCGCGCCGGGTTGGTGAAGAGCGTGCGCGGTCCGGGTGGCGGCTATCGCCTGGCGCATGGCTCTGCCAACACCCGGGTGTCGGAGATCATTTTGGCTGTCGACGAACCGATCAGCGCTACCCGCTGTACCGAAATGGGGGCAACGGGCTGCCGCGCAGATAGAAGCAAGTGCCTGACCCATGATCTGTGGGAGGAACTGGGCAACCAGATCCACATGTTCCTGAGTTCGGTGACGTTGCTGGACGTGCTGGATCGCCGGCTCGCGCCACGCATTGCGGAGGCCCCGGGCCCGGCAAAATCCGACACGATGGCTGCGGCCAGCTAGGGATCGGTTGATGTCCGCGGCCTTTACGTACCTGGATCACAACGCCACCAGCCCACTTCGGCCGGCGGCGTTCGATGCCATGGTCGAGGTCTTGAAGGCGGGCGGCAATCCTTCGTCGGTTCACCGTACCGGCCGCAGGGCCCGGGCGACGGTCGATGCGGCGCGCCGCCAGGTTGCCGCGCTGGTCGGTGCCCTGCCGACAGAGGTCGTGTTCACCTCAGGCGGAACTGAGGCCAACAATTTGGTGCTGGCCGGCTCGCGCTCCAGGCGCGTGATCGTGTCGGCGGTCGAGCATGACAGCGTCCGTCTGGCCCGCGTCGGCGCCGAGATCGCGCCGGTCGATGGCAACGGTGTTGTCGATCTCAGTGCGCTGGAGCGGTTGCTTGCCGCGTCGGCCGAGCCGGCGTTGGTGTCGGTGATGTTTGCCAATAACGAGACCGGCGTGTTGCAGCCGATCGCGGAGGTCGCGCGCCTCGCCCATGCAGTTGGGGCCTTGGTGCATTGTGACGCCGTACAGGGCGCGGGCCGTGCGCGGGTCGACTTGCATGGTCTTGGCGTCGATTATCTCAGCCTCTCTGCCCACAAGCTCGGTGGATCATCCGGTGTCGGCGCGCTGATCGTACGCGGTGGTGTGCCGCTGTCGCCCGATCGCCGGGGAGGCGGCCAGGAAGCCAATCGGCGCGCCGGGACCGAGAACGTTGCCGGCATTGCAGGCTTTGGCGTTGCGGCCGAAGCGGCGAATGGCGGGCTGGACGTTGTGGCACTGCGCGATCAACTTGAGACTTCGCTCATGGAAATTGCCAGGGGCGCGCGGATTTTTGGCACCGGTGCGCCGCGGATCTGCAATACGACCTGTGTTTCGATGCCGGGTGTGAAGGCAGAGACCCAGGTGATGGCGCTCGATCTCGCCGGGGTGGGCGTCAGTGCCGGTGCGGCTTGCTCGTCGGGTAAAGTCCAGCACTCGTCGGTACTGACGGCAATGGGCGTACCTCCAGCGGAGGCGGAGACCGCGATTCGCATCAGTCTCGGGTGGAATACGCGCGCCGCCGACATTGAACGCTTGATCGCCGCATGGCGGGACCTATATATCCGAGTAGCACACTCGGATATAGGCCGCGCCCGAGCGGCCTAGATTTTTCAAGGGGTTAGCATGACTGCCATTGCCCAGATCCGGCGCAACGACCAGCCGATCTATCTCGACTACCAGGCGACCACGCCGCTCGACCCGCGCGTTCTCGAAGCGATGATGCCTTACTTCACTTACAAGTTCGGCAACCCGGGCTCGCGCAGCCACAGCTATGGCTGGGAGGCCGAGGAAGGCGTCGAAAAGGCGCGGGGACAGGTTGCCAAGCTGATCGGCGCCGATGAGAAGGAAGTCATTTTCACCTCGGGCGCCACCGAGTCGAACAACCTCGCCATCAAGGGCGTGGCCGAGTTTTACAAGGACCGGCGCAACCACATCGTCACCACGGTGACCGAGCACAAATGCGTGCTCGATACCTGCCGGCATCTCGAACAGCAGGGCTTCGACGTCACCTATCTGCCGGTGCAGAAGAACGGCCTTGTCGATCTCGAGCAGCTGCGCGCCGCGGTCACCGACAAGACGGTGCTGGTTTCCATCATGGCTGTTAACAACGAGATCGGCGTCATCCAGCCACTGGCCGAGATCGGTGCCATCTGTCGCGAGAAGGGGGCGTTCTTCCATACCGACGCGGCTCAGGCCGCCGGCAAGATCGCGCTCGACGTCGAGGCGATGAAGATCGACCTGATGAGTATCTCCGGTCACAAGATCTACGGTCCGAAGGGCATTGGCGCGCTCTATGTCCGCCGCAGGCCGAGAGTGCGGCTGGTTGCGATGATCGTGGGTGGTGGCCAGGAACGCGGCTTCCGCTCCGGTACGCTGCCGACGCCGCTCTGCGTTGGCCTCGGCGAGGCGGCCGAGATCTGCTCAAGCGAAATGGTGGCCGAGGCCGAGCGCCTGACCCGGCTGCGCGACCGTATGCTGAAAGGACTCAACGCCAAGCTGCCGGAGATTTATGTCAACGGCGATCTCGATCGTCGGATCCCGGGAAATCTCAACATCAGCTTCGCGCACGTCGAAGGCGAATCGCTGATGATGGGCATCAAGAATTTGTCGGTGTCGTCGGGCTCGGCCTGCACCTCGGCCTCGCTCGAGCCCAGCTATGTGCTGCGTGCGCTCGGTGTCGAGGAGGAAATGGCGCACACGTCGCTGCGAATCGGTCTCGGTCGCTTCACGACCGAGCATGAAGTCGATAGCGCCGTCGACGAGTTGGCGCACCACGTCACCAAGCTGCGTGCGATGAGCCCGCTCTGGGAAATGTCCCAGGAGGGAATCGATATCAAGTCCATCGAGTGGGCGGCTCACTGAGGCCGCGGAAATTTTGAGGAGAGTGTCATGGCTTACAGCGAAAAGCTGATCGATCACTACGAGAACCCACGCAACATCGGTTCGCTCGACAAGGGCGCCGAGGATGTCGGCACCGGCCTGGTCGGTGCGCCGGCCTGCGGCGACGTGATGAAGCTGCAGATCAAGGTTGGCGCCGACGGGCTGATCGAGGACGCCAAGTTCAAGACCTTCGGCTGTGGATCGGCCATCGCCTCGAGCTCGCTCGTCACCGAGTGGGTCAAGGGCAAGACGATCGACGAGGCCGAGACGATCAAGAATACCGACATCGCCAAGCATCTGGCGTTGCCACCGGTGAAGATCCACTGCTCGGTGCTGGCCGAGGACGCGATCAAGGCGGCAATCGCCGATTATCGCGCCAAGGCGTCGAAGAAGGACGAGCCGCAAGCGGCCGAGTAGAACAAGCTGGAGATCAGAGTGTCATGAGCACGACCACCGAAACCTCCGCGCCTGTTCCGGCCGCGACACCTGCTGCGGCCACGCCGCGCGTTCGCCGGCCGCGACCGCAGCTGATGTCGGTGACGCCGGCGGCGGTGGAGCGCGTAAAGGCGCTGATCGACGGTCGCGGCAAGCCGACCGCCGGCATCCGCATCGGCGTGCGGACCAAAGGCTGCTCGGGGATGAGCTATACGCTCGAGTTCGCCGATGCCCAGCAACCGATGGACGAGATCGTGGAAACCGGCGGCGTGAAACTGCTGATCGATCCCAAGGCCTCGCTGTTCCTGATCGGAACGGAGATGGATTATGTCGAGGAAAAGCTGAAGTCCGGCTTTGTCTTCACGAATCCGAACGAGAAGGGCCGCTGCGGCTGCGGCGAATCCTTCCACGTCTGAAGACCGGTCATGGATCATTTCGCGCGGCTGGGATTGCCGGCGGCGCTCGATATTGAGGCCGCAACGCTTGATCGGACCTACTTCGCCGCCCAACGGCAATGGCACCCCGACCGCTTTGTCGGCCGTCCTCCCGAGGAACGCGCTAAAGCCTCGACCGAGGCCGCGGCACTGAACGACGCCTATCGGATTCTGAAGAACCCGCTCTCCCGCGCGGTCTATTTCGCCGAGCTGAACGGCGTCGAATTGCCGGGTGACGGCAAGACCATCGACGATCCCGAACTCCTGATGGAGGCGATGGAGGCGCGTGAGGCGCTGCATGAGACGGTCACGCCCGAGGCGGTGGATGCGCTGGCAGCGCGAGCGCGCCAGGACATGGAACAGGCCCTCGCAGGGCTCGGTACTTTGTTCTTGCGCAGTGACAAAGCGGCCATCAGAAAGGCGCTCCTTCGCCTGCGCTACCTCGACAAGTTTGACGAGGAGGCACGCGCCAAGCGTATGAACCTGCAACGAGTTAAGGCATGAGTCTGCTGGAGATCCACGAGCCAGGCGAAACGCCGTTGCCGCATGCCGGCGAGGCCTCGCTTGCGGTCGGCATCGATCTTGGCACTACTAATTCGGTGGTGGCGATTGCCCGCGAGGGTGTTCCGGCGGCGTTGCACGACGAGGCCGGCAAGGCTCTGGTGCCGTCAGTCGTGGCCTATCCCGACGCCGGCGGCGTGGTGGTCGGCGACGAAGCGCGCCTGGTGATGGTGCGCGAACCGCGCAATGCGATCGCTTCGATCAAACGCCTGATGGGCCGCGGCGCCGCCGACCTTCATGCCGTGGCCGGCGTCCTGCCCTACGAAGTCGAGCCGGGCAGTGGTCAGACCGACATGGTGAAACTGCGGATCGGCGGCAAGCCACGGTCTCCCGTCGAAATCTCGGCGGAGATCCTGAAAGCCCTGCGTACACGTGCCGAAGCCGCGCTCGACAAGCCGGTCGAACGTGCCGTGATCACCGTGCCGGCCTATTTCGACGACGCCGCGCGCACCGCCACGCGCGACGCCGCGCGGGTCGCCGGTCTCGAAGTGCTGCGACTGGTCAACGAGCCGACGGCGGCGGCGCTGGCCTACGGGCTCGACAAGGGATCCGAGGGGCTTTACGCGGTCTACGATCTCGGCGGCGGCACTTTCGACTTCTCGCTGCTGCGCCTGGAGAAGGGCGTGTTTCAGGTGCTGGCAACCGGCGGCGATGCGTCCCTCGGCGGCGACGACTTCGACCGGGCGATCGCCGAGCGCATGCTGGACGAGCGCAAGCGCGACGGTATCGCCGACGAAGTCGACGAGCCCGCGGTGAAGATCGCGCTGGCGCTTGCCCGCCAGATAAAGGAACAGCTATCGGATCATGGCCAGGCGTCGGGCCGTCTCGAACTCGTTGGCAAGCCCTCCTTCCATGCGATCAGCCGCCCCGATTTCGAGGCGATGATCGCGGCCCACGTTGCGCGCACCGTCGACATCGCAGGCAACGTGTTGGCCGATGCCGGTGTGCCGGCGTCCGACGTCCAAGGTGTGGTGTTGGTCGGTGGCTCGACACGTGTGCCGTTGGTGCGGGCGCATGTGGCCGATATGATCGGCAAGCCGGCGCTGACCGACATCGATCCCGATGAGGTCGTGGCCCTGGGCGCGGCGCTTCAGGCTGAGGCCCTGACCGGCGGCGGCGACACGCTGCTGCTCGACGTCACGCCGCTGTCTCTGGGACTGGAGACCATGGGCGGTATCGTCGAGAAGGTTGTTCCGCGCAATACGCCGATCCCGGTGCAGCTGGCGCAGGAATTCACCACCTATCAGGATGGCCAGACGGCGCTTGCCATCCATGTCGTGCAGGGCGAACGCGAAATGGTCGGCGATTGCCGCAGTCTGGCGCGTTTCGAACTCTCGGGAATCCCGCCCATGACGGCAGGTGCGGCGCGAATCCGCATCTCCTTCGCGGTCGACGCCGACGGGCTCCTCACGGTCTCGGCCGAAGAGCGCACGACCGGCGTGGCGCAGCGTATCGAGGTAAAACCGTCCTATGGCCTTAGCCATGAGGATATGGCCGACATGCTGTACGACAGCCTCGACAATGCCGAGACCGACATGACGCAGCGCCTGATCGCCGAGGCGCGGGTCGAGGCCAGACGCAACCTGCTGGCCCTCGACGCCGCACTTGCCAAGGATGGCACACTGCTCGCGGCCGAGGAGCGCGCGACCATCGATGAAGCCCGCGCCCGGCTCGAAGCCGCGATTGCCGGCGACGACCGTGACGAGATCAATGCCGCTGCCGAGGCACTGGAAGCCCTGTCGAAGCCCTTTGCCGAACGGCGCATGGATCGGGGCATTCGTGATGCCTTGTCGGGATTGTCGGTCGGCGAACTGGAAAGCAGGGTCGGCGAGTAGCTGGAGCAAGAGATGCCGAAATTGACGTTCATCCTCAAAGACGGATCGCGCAAGGAAGTCGATGCGCCGCTCGGGCTGTCGGTGCTCGAAATCGCCCACCGCAATCACATCGACATTGAAGGCGCGTGCGAAGGCTCGCTTGCCTGTTCGACCTGCCATGTCGTCGTCGAGAAGGAATGGTTCGAGAAGCTGGCGCCGGCCAGCGAGGACGAGGAGGACATGCTCGATCTCGCCTTCGGCTTGACCCATACCTCGCGCCTGGGCTGCCAGATCCTGATGAGCGAGGCGCTGGACGGGCTGGTGGTGCGCCTGCCGGCGGCGACCCGCAACATGATGGTCGACAAGTAGGAGGCGGCGATGGCGCGCAAGCTGCGATGGACCGACGTCAACGATATCGCGATCGAACTAGAGGAACGCCACCCCGACGTCGACAACGTCAACCTGCGCTTTACCGACCTTCATCGCTGGGTAATGGAATTGCCGGTTTTCGAGGACGATCCGGGCCGGTCCAACGAAAAGATTCTGGAGGCCATCCAGGCCGCCTGGATCGAGGAACGGGATTAATCCCACGCCGCATTTTCGCCGGAAACTCTGGCTATTTTGACCTGCCTGGGAGGTCGTAATGGTCGGAAATCGGGTCCGTTTTACTCTGCTGCCGCTGGTGCTGGCGGCAGGACTTTCGGCCTGCGACTCCGGTGGCGTGCAGCCCGGTATCGTCAATACCTCGGCGGCCGGGCCGGCCGCGGCCAACGGCTATGGCTCTACTGTCATCGGCAACGGGCGTGTGGTGTCGATCCGTGAGGTCGGCCTCAAGGGCGCAGGCGGTGGCTCCGGCAACGGGGCAATGATCGGCGGTCTTGCCGGCGCGGCGGGTGGCGCAGCCATTGGCGGCGCTACCAGCAATTCAATCGGCGGCGGTCTTGTCGGTGCCCTTCTGGGCGCCGTCGGTGGTGCCATCGCCGGCAGCATCGTCGATCGCCAAAGCGGCACCGGCCGCGGCATCGAGGTGGTGGTACAGGGCGATAATGGTCAGAAAGTCACGGTGGCTCAACGTGACGATGGCGATGTCCAACTCGGCGACCGGGTTCAGATCGTTCAGGATCGCCAGGGAGTGGCTAAGGTCGTGCGTGACGGATCGCGTGCACCGGATAGTGCGAGAGCGGCATAAGGGGCAGCGGTGCAATGCGTGGCAAATGGTTTTTCCGCCTTGTTGCGTCCCTGGCGTTAGCTGCCGGTCTCGCGGCCTGCAATGGCAGCAGCGGCGCGGTGCAGCCCGGGGTGGTCAACACCTCCGCCAACAGCGGCGGCAGCTATCGTGGTGAAACCGGGCGGGTGGTCGCCATTCGCGAAGTGCCAATCCGCGGCACCAGCGGCTCGGGTGTGAGTGACGGCACCCTGATTGGCGGCGGCGTCGGCGCGGCGGGCGGTGCGGCCATCGGTGCCGCCACCACCAATTCGGTGGGTGGCGCTGTGGTCGGTGGCCTGCTCGGCGCGGTTGGCGGCGCTATTGCAGGCACCGCGATCGATCGCGGCAGTTCCCGGCGTGGCATTGAAGTTACCGTGCAGAAAGATGGTGGTGGGCAGGTAAAGATCGCCCAGCCCGACGACGGCGACGTCCAAGTGGGCGATCGTGTGCGAATCGTCTATGACGGCAACGGTGTTGCCAAGGCGGTCCGAGATCCCAATCCGCCACGGGGTTAGCTGGCGGGCTCGCCGGGCCGCGCCTATATAGGCCCCGACATGGCCCGCAATTCCCTCGATATCGACAAGGCGCCTGGCGACACCCGCGTGGTGGTCGCCATGTCGGGTGGCGTCGACTCCTCGGTCACAGCGGCACTCCTGAAGGAGCAGGGCTACGATGTCGTGGGCGTCACGCTCCAGCTCTATGATCACGGCGTCGCCATCGGCAAGAAGGGCGCCTGCTGCGCCGGCCAGGACATCCAGGATGCCCGCCAGGTCGCCGAGCGCCTCGCTATCCCGCATTACGTGCTCGACTATGAGAGCCGCTTCCGAACCGAGGTGATGGATTCCTTCGCCGACGCCTATGCGCGGGGTGAGACGCCGGTGCCCTGCATCACCTGCAATCGCACCGTGAAGTTCCGCGACCTGCTCAAGACCGCGCGCGAGCTGGGCGCCGAGGCATTGGCTACGGGCCATTATGTCCAGCGCCTCAGGGGCGAGGCGGGGCCGGAACTGCATCGTGGTGTCGATCCGGCGCGCGACCAGAGCTATTTCCTGTTCGGCACGACGCAAGAGCAGCTCGACTATTTGCGCTTTCCGCTCGGCCATCTGCCCAAGAGCGAGACACGGGCGCTGGCCGAGCGCTTCGACCTGCCGGTGGCGGAGAAACCCGACAGCCAGGACATCTGCTTCGTGCCGGGCGGCGATTATGCCGCCGTCGTGCAGAAGCTCCGGCCCGAGGCGGTCGAGCCCGGCGAGATCGTCGACCTGCAGGGCCGCGTGGTCGGCCGCCACGACGGCATCGTGCATTTCACCGTGGGCCAGCGCCGTGGCTTGGCGCTGGGCGAGCGCGACGGCACCGACAACGACCCGCTGTACGTCGTGCGACTCGACCCCGAATCACGCCGCGTCGTCGTGGGCCCGCGCGCCGCACTCGGCCGGACCGAGATGGCGCTCTACGATCTGAACTGGATCGGTCCGGCGTTCGAGGACGCCCTGCCGGTGCAGGTGCGGGTGCGCTCCAGCCAGGCCC
>CALDNT010000110.1 GCA_937915145.1 uncultured Reyranella sp. | reverse complement strand
CTCTAGCTATTGAGACCCCCGATACCATATCCGGGGTCGCGCTGTCACGGTCCCCCAAAATCATGGGAGCCGACCCACAAGACGCCGAAACAGCTAGGAATAGCGTCGTCCCATAGCCAAGACCAACGCCGCCACGAGCTGAACGGCGCCGGCGATCAAAAAGGCCACACTGTAGCTCTCCGTGAGATCACGCAGCCAACCGAAAGCTCCCGGCGCCAGTGCGAACACCGCCTGATTGATTGCCGTCACCAGTGCCACCACCGTACCGACATCGGCGGGCCGAAATTCATTCTGCACGATCAGCGGCATCATCGAGGTGAGATTCCCGACACCGAGGCCGAACAGCACGCAGCCGAGAGCGAGCGGCAGCGGGCCATCGCCCATCGCCAGGAATACCGACCCCACGGCCTGCATCGAAAGGCTGGCTGCCATCGCCAACCGCCGATCCCGACCGCCGAGCAGCCAGGCAAGGACGGTGCGACCAAAGATGGCAAACACCGTCACGACGCTGACGGCTGCGGCGCCCACAACGGCACCGAAATCGGGCGTCAGGCGCACGATCAGGTGGGCAAAGAGGCCGATCTGCGCAAACAATCCAAGCGCGAACGCAGCGGAGATCGTGATGAAGGCCCCTCGCCTCATCAGGTCGCGTCGTGGGGTCGGCTCGACCATCTGCCCGGCCGCTCCGGCCGGAGTGACCTGCAGCACCAGGACTGCCAGCGGCACGACCACGATTATCATGGCGGCCCCGAGCACAAGTGCCGCACCCGGCATGCCCAGCGTCGCGATCAGCACCATCCACAACGGCGTGAACACGATGCCGCCGACGCTGGCGCCGTTGAACGCCATGCTAATCGCCTTGGGCCTGTCCTTGTCGAACCACGGCGACACGAGCGCGTTGAGCGCCGCGCCGCTGGTCGCCGCCCAGCCGAGTGCGCTCAGCAGCAATGCCGGCACCAGGTGCCATGGCTCGGCCGCGTTTGCCCACGCCATGGCGCCTGCAGCAGCAAGCACGGCGCCGGCCATCGTGACATGCGCGATGCCAAAACGGCGATAGGCCGCCGGCAAGTTGGCGATCAGAACTGCCCCGACCAGGTAGTGCGCAGTGATCGCGGAGGAAATCAGCGAGATCGACCAGCCGTGCCTGGCATTCAGTACCGGCAGGTAGACCGGCGGACCGTAGAACCCCAGCCCCCAGCCGAAGACGGCAACGGCGAAGGCAACCCACATGACCTTCCAGCCCTGCCGATTGGTAGGAGTGTTGCTCGTCATGGCAATGCGGTTACCATGACGCATGAAACTCCGCTCGCCGGATTCGGACTCTGTCGTCGCCATGCTCGATCGCGAGGAATGCGACCGGGCGCGGTTGGCGCGCGACCGACGCTATGACGGTCACTTCTTCACCGGCGTGCGCACGACGAAAATCTACTGTCGGCCGGTCTGTCCCGTGCGCCCCGCCCAGAGCCGCAACGTCTCATTCTATCCGACGGCGGCGGCGGCGCAGGCCGCGGGTTTCCGGCCCTGCCTGCGTTGCCGGCCCGAAGTCGCGCCGTTTTCGCCGGCCTGGAAAGGATCGCGGGCCACGGTGCATCGCGCGGTGCGGCTGATCCGCGCCGGGGCGCTCGACCGTGACGGCGTCGATGCGCTCGCCGAGCGCCTGGGCATCGGTCCACGCCACCTCGACCGCCTGTTTGCCAAGCATATTGGCGCAAGCCCGCTGCAGTTCGCGCAGGCCAACCGCCTGCACAAGGCAAAGCGACTGCTAGACAACACCAGACTGCCGATGACGGAGGTGGCGGTACGTGCCGGCTTCTCGAGCCTCCGCCGTTTCAACGCGACGTTCGCCGAGGTCTACAAGCGATCGCCGACGGAGATCCGCCGCGTGCCGTTCAAGGCGGCCGCACTCACGCGCCCCTGCGCCCTGGGCGTCCCGCGAAAAGAAAAAGGCCCGGCTTGCGCCGGGCCCTTCCCGTGAAGACCCCGGGGCCTACTTCTTTATCGGCGACGACTTGCCGTCCTTCCAGACGTAGATGTCGTAGACGGCATCCTTGACGTCGCCCTTCTTGTCGAATTCGAGGACGCCCACCGCGGAGTCGTACTTGCCTGACCGCAAAGCGGCCGCCACTGCGGCGGCGTCTGTCGACTTGGCCTTCTTGGCCGCGTCGGCCCACGCCTTCACGGCGGCATAGCTGAACAGCGTGTAGCCTTCCGGATTATACTTGGCGTCGCGGAACTTCTTCACCAGCGCGGCGTTCTTCGGGTCGTCCTCGGCCTTGGGCGGGAACGACATCAGAACGCCATCGGTAGCCGCACCGCCGAGCTGTGCGAACTCAGCGGTCTCCAGCGAGTCGAAGCCCATCATCTGGGCCGCCAGTCCCTGCTCGCGCGACTGTTTGATGATCAGCGCGCCCGCGGTGTGGTAGCCGCCGAGTACGATGATGTCGACCTTGGCCTGCTTCATCTTGTTGATGATCGCCGTGAAGTCCTTGTCGGTATCGTTGTAGGCCTCATACATCACTTCGCGCAGGCCGCCTTTATTCAGGGCCTTCTTGGTCTCGTCGGCAACGCCTTTGCCATAGGCCGACTTGTCGTGAAGGATCGCGACCTTGGCATTCTTCTTGTTCTTCAGGATGTAGTTGCCGACGGTGAGGCCCTGTACGTCGTCGCGGCCGCAGGTGCGGAACACGGTGGCGTTGCCCTTGGCGGCGGCGTCATCAGTCAGCTTGGGATTCGTCGAGGCTGGCGTGATCTGCAGGATCTTGCCTTCCTTGTAGATGTCCGACGCCGGGATCGATGAACCGGAGCAGAAATGGCCGGCCACGAACACGACCTTGTCCGACACCATCTTGTTGGCCACGGCCGTCGCCTGCTTGGGATCGCAGGCATCGTCGCCGATGATGAGTTCGACCTTGTTGCCGTTTACGCCGCCAGTGGCGTTGATCTCCTCGACCGCCATTTCGGCGCCGCGCTTCAGCTGTTCACCGAAAGCAGCATACTGGCCGGTCATCGGACCGGCGGAGCCGATCTTGACCTGCGCGAATGCCGGCGACGCCATCAGCGCAATCGCCGAAACTGCCAGGACGCCGTAAATATTCTTCATGCGAGTCTCCCTGTTCTGGGCCCCCTCCACGGATGTGGAGCATCATCGCTAGATTAGTGCCGCTCCTCCCAGCCCAGCAAGCCCTTGCGCCGGTAGAGCCACGGATACTGACGGATCATCTGACTTGCCCGGGTCAATCGGTAGGCCAGGCTCCCAATCGCAAGTTGTATTGCCCAACCGAGCAGGAAACCGCAGACCGACCACAATTCGCCGCCGGCCAGGGCATAGTCCAGAAACCGCAGCGCCGCCGACAGAAGCGCCGTGTAGAACACCACCTGGCCCCAGTGCCGCCAGGTAGCGGCAACACCCTGTCCGGCCGCAAATGACGCCGGGCCGATTACGACAATGTTCAACAGAAGCACGTTGAACAATGTGTCGCCGAACCAATCGAACATGAAGGTGTCGAACGGGCTCATGTGTGACCGCCCTCGAGGTAGGCGGCCCGGACTTCGGCATTGGCCAGCAATTCCTTGCCGGTTCCGCTCAGCCGAACCCGGCCATTGGCCAGCACGTAGCCGCGATCTGCAAGGCCGAGCGCATGGTAGGCATTCTGCTCGACCAGGAAGATCGTCACGCCTTCGTCGCGCGCGATGCGGCCGATGGCTCCGAATATCTGACGCACGATCAGCGGCGCCAGACCGAGCGATGGCTCGTCCAGCAGGAGCAACCGCGGACGGCTCATCAGCGCCCGCCCGATCGCCAGCATCTGCTGCTCGCCACCCGACAGCGTACCGCCGCGCTGGTCGCGCCGCTCGGCGAGCCGCGGGAACATCGCGAACACACGCTCGAGATCCTGCTGGAAGTGCGCTGGGGCGACCAGCGTGGCGCCCATCTGGAGATTCTCGAAGACGCTCATGCGCGGAAAGATGCGCCGCCCTTCCGGTACCTGGGCGATGCCACGCCGGACGATTTCATGGGTCGGCAAGGCCGTGATGTCCTCGCCATCCATCATGATCGTGCCCGAGCGGGCGTGCGGGTTGCCGCAGATCGTCATCAGCAGCGTGGATTTCCCCGCCCCGTTGGCGCCGATCAGGGCCACGATCTCACCCTTCGCAACATCGAGATCGACACCGTGGAGCGCCTGGATGGCGCCATAGAAGGTCGCCACTTCCCTCACGGCAAGGATTGGTGCTTCAGCCATCAAGCCCGTCCTCATCGGTGCCCAGATAGGCGCGGATCACCGCGGGATCGCGCTGGATTTCTGCCGGAGCGCCCTCGGCGATCTTGCGACCATAGTCGAGCACGACGATGCGATCGGAAATATTCATGACCACGCTCATGTCGTGCTCGATCAGCAGCACGCCCACGCCATCGCGATCACGGATCGAGACCAGGAGCTGGTTGAGTTCCGCCGACTCGCGGGGATTGAGGCCGGCGGCAGGTTCATCGAGACAGAGCAGCCGGGGCTCGGTGCACATGGCTCGGGCGATTTCCAGCCGCCGCTGCGCCCCGTAGGGCAATTCGCCGGCCGGGCGGTCGGCATCTTCGAGCAGCGCGATACGCTCCAGCCACGCGCGAGCCAGTTCGACACCTGCGGCTTCGGCCTTGCGGAAACCACGGAGTCCCAGCAGTCCGAACACACTCCAGCCCGAGGCTCTCATCAGCTTGTTGTGCTGCGCCACCATCAGGTTCTCGAGCGCCGTCATGCCTGGAAACAGGCGGATATTCTGGAAGGTGCGAGCGACTTTGGCCCGTTGCCCGATCTCGTGCCCCAGCATCTGTTCCAGCAGGTAGTCGCGATCGCCGCCACGCAGCGTCAGGCGCCCGACGGTTGGTTTGTAGAAGCCGGTGATGCAGTTGAATACCGTGGTCTTGCCGGCCCCGTTGGGACCGATGATGGCGGTAATCTCGCGTGGCCGGGCGGAGAACGAGACATCGTCGACCGCCACGAGGCCGCCGAAGCGCATGGTGAGGTGCTCGACATCGATGAGCGGGTGGACCTGCGGAGTGCTCATCCGCTGCCTCCCGGTCTGAGCGGGTGCAGGCGCAGCGACGGCTCGCGATGGGCGACCAGCCCGCGTGGGCGGAACACCATGATCAGCACCATGGCCAGCCCGAAGGCCAGCATGCGGTAGTTGCCGAGGTCGCGGAACCATTCGGGCAGGCCGATCAGCAGAATCGCCGCCAGCACGACGCCGATCTGGCTGCCCATGCCGCCCAGCACGACGATGGCCAGAATGATCGCCGACTCGATGAAGGCGAAGCTCTCCGGGCTGATGAAGCGTTGCTTGGCGGCAAAGAACGAGCCGGCGAAACCGGCAAACATGGCGCCGACCGCAAAGGCCGTGAGCTTGGTGTTGGTTGGATTGATGCCGAGTGCGCGGCATGCCGTTTCGTCTTCGCGCAATGCTTCCCAGGCGCGCCCGACCGGCAGGCGCCGCATGCGCTGGGTGAACAGGTTGGTAATCAGCGCGAGAACAAGAATTACGTAATAGAGAAATATCAAGCGATGGATGCCGTCGAACGGAATGCCCAGCATTTCCGACACGGTCTGTTTGCCCGGCGGCGCGGTCTCCGCGAACACCGCCCCGAAAAGCGTGGGCCCGGGAATCGAGCCGATGCCGGCCGGGCCGTTGGTGAGGTCGAACCAGTTGAGGATGACCAGCCGGATGATCTCGCCGAAGCCAAGGGTCACGATGGCGAGATAGTCGCCCCGCAGGCGCAGGACCGGGAAGCCGAGCAAAATGCCAAACAGAGCCGCCATCATTCCGGCGAGCGGCAACACGACCCAGAACCCCAATCCATGCTGCGTGCTCAGCAGCGCGTAGGAGTAGGCACCGACCGCATAGAAGGCGACGTAGCCGAGATCGAGCAGGCCGGCGAGCCCGACCACGATGTTGAGGCCCCAGCCCAACATCACGTAGGTCAAGATCAACACGCCAAGATCCATGGTCTTCTGGTCGCCGAATGGCGTGAAGGGCATCACAACCGCCGCCGCGAGCAGCAACCCGCCCGACCATTTTGCGCCGGCCCGCCGAAACAATTCTCCTGAGGGCGTGCGGGAAGCGGCCGTCGCCACGTCGTTCGCCCACGGCCACATCGCGCGGATCACCAGCAATACGCCGCCCAGCGCGACGAACCAGTGCAGGAAGCCTGACGGCATTTTGAGCGGCGAAGCGCCGGCCGCGATCATCACCACACCGAGCCCGATCGCCGGCCAGCGCAGTCCGATTGCCGCGAGCGACAATCCCAGACGCCCGAGAAAGATGGTCGCGACGGCTACGGCGAGATCGGCGAACTGGTAGTCGAATTCCAGGCCGGTGCGCGAGCCCACGTCGACCGTACGGAAGCCAACAACGAAAATGCCGAGAGCGGCAGCTACGAAGGCCGTGAGCCCCGCGTCTTTCAGCATGGCGGCAAGCCTCGACTTCATCGTCCTAGACCTTCTCGATCTCCGGTTTGCCGAGCAGTCCGGAGGGGCGGAAGATCAGCACCAGCACGAGGATCGCGAACACCGCGACGTCCTTGTATTCGCTGGAGAAGTAGGCAGCCCAGAACACCTCGATCAGACCTATCAGCAGGCCGCCCAGCATGGCGCCTGGCAGCGAGCCGATGCCGCCCAGAACCGCAGCGGTGAACGCCTTGATACCGGCCAGAAAGCCGATGAAGAAGTCGATGACCCCGTAGTACATCAGGAACAGCATGCCGGCGACGGCGGCGAGCGACGCGCCGAGTACGAAGGTCAGCGAGATCGTGCGATCAACGTTGACGCCCAGCAGCGCCGCCATCTTCATGTCCTGCTCGCAGGCGCGCTGGCGGCGGCCCAGCGAAGTGCTGGCGATCAGCCACGTGAACCCCGCCATCAGCACGACCGTGACGACGACGATGATGATCTGCAGCCAGCTGACACGGACGCCGAAACCGTCAATGCTGAACAGGTCGAGGCCACCGGTCACGATCTGGGGGCCGGGCTTGGGACGGGCGCCCTGCACGAGCTGCACGTAGTTCTGCAGCGCAATCGACACGCCGATGGCCGAAATCAGCGGCGCCAACCGGAAAGAACCGCGCAACGGACGATAGGCCGCTCGCTCGACCGCCCAGCCGTAGACGGCGGAAAAGGCCATGGCGGTCAGCAGCACGAGCAGGATCGCCACCGGCGCCGAGCCGATGCCGAGCAGGCTGCAGATCATGAACCCGATGAGCGAGATGAAGGCACCGATCATGAAGACCTCGCCATGGGCGAAATTGATCATGCCGATGATGCCGTAAACCATGGTGTAGCCGATGGCGATCAGGCCATATATGGCACCCAGCGTGATGGCGTTGATCAACTGTTGTGAAAAATACGCCATGCCCTTGCCTTCCCCCAGTCCTGCGACTTACCACGGTTCCAGCGGGCCACGGCTCCAACGGGACCTGCACGCCAATGTACCGGCGTTCCGGGGAGGATTGAAATGGACGATCTCAAAATGATCCGTGTGCAAATCTCGGACTTCATTGCCGTCGTCACGATGGACAACCCGCCGGTGAATGCGCAGAACGCCGAGCTTCAGGAGGAAATGATCCGCGCCTTCGACCGGATCTCCGACCTCGACGAGGCGCGTGTCGCCGTCCTCACCGGCAGTGGCAAATGCTTTTGCGCCGGTGTCGACATCAAGGCCCGTGCCGGCACCCAGCGTGGCCCCGGCGACGCCTGGCGCGGCATGCGCTATGCGCGCGAGTGTTTTCACGCGATCATGGAATGCAGGAAACCGGTGATCGCCGCGATCAATGGGCCGGCCCTGGGTGCGGGGCTCGCGGTCGCCGCCTCTTGTGACATCCTGCTTGCCTCGGAAAGCGCTTCGGTCGGCCTGCCCGAGATCGACGTCGGCCTGATGGGTGGTGGCCGTCATGCCATGCGCCTGTTCGGCCACTCGCGGGCACGGCGCATGATGCTGACCGGCTATCGCGTGTCCGGCCCCGAACTCTACCGGCTGGGCGTGGTCGAAGCCTGCCTGCCCGACGGCGAACTGATGGCGGCGGCCATGGACCTCGCCCGGCAAATCGCGGCCAAGAGCCCAATCGCCAGCGTCACGGCCAAGCATGCACTCAACACCATAGAGGAGATGACGTTGCGCGACGGCTACCGTTTCGAACAGAACATGACCGTGAACCTCCAGGGCACCGAGGATTCGAAAGAGGCGATGCGCGCCTTCATTGAGAAGCGCAAACCGGTATTCAAAGGCCGCTAAGAGGTATTATGTAAGCTATGGACACTCCCACCTTCGACCTTATCGTCGTCGGCGCCGGCCCCGCCGGCCTGACCGCCGCCACCGAAGCCGCCCGCGCCGGCCTCAAATGCCTGTGTCTGGACAAGCTTGCGCCAGGCGGACAGTTGATCAATCTCGGCGAACTGCACGAGGTCGACGACGTGTTCACCGGCACGCAAACGGCCGCCCTCATGACCGACGATGCCGCCATAGCCGGCGTCGAGATCGGCTTTGGCGAGGTTGTAAAACTGTCCGGCGACGGCCCCTGGACGGTCGAGACCGCCGAGGGCGAGCGCCACACCGGCCGCGCCGTAGTGATTGCGACCGGCCTCAACAAAGGCCGGCTCGGTGTTCCCAATGAAGATCAATTCGAAGGCCGCGGCCTCTCCCACTGCGCGGCCTGCGACGGGCCGCTCTACGCCGGCCTGCCGGTTGTCGTGGCCGGCGCCTCGGGGTGGGCAACCCACGAAGCCAGGGAACTGATCGGCCTTGCCAGCGAGGTCACCGTGGTCGGACCGACGCCCGACGATGCGCCGGAGCCGGAGGGTATCGCCTTCGTCGACGGCCAGATCGTTGGGCTGGAGGGAAACGACGGCCTGGAATCGGTGGTGATCGAATCCGGCGGCGCGCGAAACACCGTTCCGGCCAGCGCGGCCTTCGTCTACGTCGGCCAGTCTCCCGCAGCGGAATTTCTGCCGGAATCGCTTGCGCGCGACGCTGCCGGGCATATCGTGGTGGATGTGGATGGCCGCACTTCGGCGCCAGCGGTCTTTGCCGCGGGCGACGTTCGCGCCAGCGGACGTCAATACTTGGTCGACGCCATCGGTGATGGTCGGCGTGTGGCCAAGGCCGTCGTAGCGGCTCTGAATAAAGCGAGTTGAGGAGGATCAAGCACCATGCGCATCGTCAATCCCACATTCGGCGTGTCGGCCGCCGCCGGCGAGACCGTGGCACTGAAGCCGGTCAACTGGAAGACCGACGCCATCGCTCTGTTTTCCAATTCCAAGCCCAACGCCCGTGAGCTACTTGACGGCATCCGGACCAAGCTGAGTGCCTTCCGGTCGGTCGACAACATCGACTTCGTGGCCAAGAATAGCGCAAGCCAGGGTGCCTCCAAGGACCTGATCGAGAAAGTCGCGGCCAACTACCGGGGAGCCCTGCTCGCCATAGCGGATTGAGGAAGCTGTTCATCGTGGAGTTTCCACGACAGCATCGAACTCGAGAAGCGCGGCATCACGGCCTTCGTGATTGCCACCGAGACCTTCAAGCCGCTGGTGTTGGCGCAGGCCAAAGCCCGCAAGGTGACGCCACGGCTGATCGTGGTGAAGCATCCGATCGGCGGCCTCAATGCCGACGAACTGGCCGAGCGTATTGCCACCGCAACCAAGGAACTGGCTGAGGCGACCGGCTGATGAAGGACACGACCGAGCAGGAAGTCATCGAGATCGGCGATCTCGATGTCGAGGCATTCAACGAGTACGCCACAGAACAGGGCTGGAGCGACGGCATGCCGCTCTTTGTCCCGACCGAGGACAAGGTCGCGAAGTTCGTCGAGCGGGTGCGCGGCGATAATCGGCCCTTTTCGCCGGTACCGCCGCGCCAGGTGGTGCCGACCCTGCAAAGCTTGGCCGCCAACGCCGTAATGGCGGGCTGCAAACCGGAGTATTTCCCCGCCGTGACAGCGGCCATGCGCGGCGTGCTGGACCCCGCCTTCAACCTGCACGGCACGCTGGCCACCACGCATTCCTGTGCGCCGATGGTCATGATCAGCGGCCCTGCCCGCAAGGAACTCGGCGTCAACTGCGGCTCGAACTGCTTCGGCCAGGGCTGGCGCGCTAACGCCACCATCGGCCGTGCGTTGGGGCTGATGCTGCTCAATGTGGCCGGCGCCAAGCCCGGCGAGATGGACCGCTCGACCCAGGGAAACCCCGCCAAGTTCACCTTCTGCTTCGGCGAGAACGAGGAAGAGAACCCCTGGACGCCCTATCACGTGCAGAGGGGCTTCGCGCCGACCGACAGCGTGGTCACGGTCATGTCCGGCGAAGGCCCGCATAACCTCAACGACCACGGCAGCACGAGCGGTATCGGCCTGTTGACGACGTTTGCCGGTGGCATGGCGACGCCCGGCGCCAACACGATCTACGGCAAGGGTCCGCTGTTCATCGTCATCGGCCCCGAACATGCCGCCACGCTGAAGCGCGACGGCTTTTCCATCGAGAGCATCCGCGAGGAACTGTTCACGCGCTCGCGGGTGCACGCCTCGCGGATTTCGGAGGAGAACCAGCAAACCTACGTCACCACGGGCCACAAGCCGGATGGCGACTGGTTTACGATCGCGCCGACACCGCAGGACATCCACATTACGGTGGCTGGTGGCCCAGGCAAGCACTCGGCCTTCATCCCCTCGTTCGGCGGCACGACTGTCGCCTGCGTGCGCATCGCTCCGTGAACGAGTGGTGCGGCTGGCCGGTCGTCGAGGAGACGGCCGGCTGGGAAAACGTCCAGGCCACGCTTGAAGCTGCCGACTTGGCCGATGGCCTGCCGCTGGTGCCGCCGACGCGTCGTCGCCTGGAGGCAATGGTCGCGGGCGTTGCAGCGCGCGCCGACTCCCTCGGGGCCATGCCGCCGTTGTTCGGCGATGTCAGTCTGGAAGCCATCGCCTACCAATGCGTGATCGCCGGCTGCCGGCCCGCCGAACTGCGCGTGGTGGCGGCGGCCTCCGAGGCCGCGCTCGACGCCGACTTCAACCTGCTCGGGATCGCGACCACGACCGGCACCGCCTGCGTCGCCCTTTGCGTCCATGGACCGATCGCGCGCAGCCTCGGCATCAATGCCGGCACCAATTGTCTCGGTCCCGGCAATCGCGCGAACGCCAGCATCGGCCGAGCATTGCAGCTGACGATCCGCAATATCGGCGGCGCGCGCCCCGAAGTCGGCGACATGGCGACCATGGGCCAACCGGGCAAGTACACCTTCTGCTTCGCCGAACGGAACGATGGCCCCTTCCCGACCCTGACCGAGCGCCGCGGCCTGGCGGCCGACGCAGACGCCGTTACCGTGATGGGCATCTCCGGCACCGCGGAAATCCTGCCCGGCGACGGCGAAGGTGCGACCCCGGAAGCGATCCTGTCGCCCATCGCCACGGCGATGCGGGCGGCGATCGTGATGTCGAGCATGAGCCGCCGGAACGAACGTGGCGAGCAGGTGTTCCTGCTGCCGCTCGAGATGGCAGAGAAGATCTTCCGCCACGACGGCTGGGACCTGGCGCGCGTCCAGCGCTACCTGTTCGAAGAGGGCGATGGCGTCGCACGCACGCCCGAAGCCATCCATCCCATCCTGACCGGCGGCGCGGGCGTCAAGATGAGCTACTTGCCGATCTGGGGGGGCGGCTCGCAGATGGTAACGCGAGCCCTATAGTCCCGGCCTCAGGTCTTCAGCCAGGGTGCGACGATCAGCATGGACGGCTCCTAGCGGTTCCACGTCCTGCCGCCCAGCGCGCGCCGCGCCAGGCCGAAGATCATCCACATGCCAAAACCCCAGAATGCGTAGACCAGCGGTACAACCACGACGCCCGGCATGCGGAAGCCGCCGCCAATCGGTGCGCCCTTGATCGGCAGCACGACGAACCAGTTGACGAGCGTGACGAACACGCCGGCGAAGTAGAATCCAGCCCCAAGGTCCGTCCACCGCCGGCGGCACGCGGGGCGCCACATAAGAACCGACAATTCCCCACAGGCCGCCCCAGAAAGCCGACGAAAGGATAGCCGGCACGCCAAACGGCGCCACCGGCCGCTGGTTGTAGAGGGTCACCTTGAGGAGGCCAAGTTCGTTGGCAACGAAAAAACCGAGCTGGTGAAACACCAGCACGCCGACAAAGCCCGCGATGAACCCCGCGATGATGGTACGCATTACTGTCTCCCCCGATCGCACCCATAGCATAACGGCGCATTCCCTTCGATCTCCGCGGGACATGCGGCCGCTCGAAACGGCCCGGGTTGGCGGCACAGGCGGTCCCTGATAAGACCCGACCCAGACAGCCAGGAGAGATCATGTCCCCCGCCGTAACACCTCTGAAGGGCGCCGCCAAAGGCATCAGCGCCGACGCCAAGCCGTTCGACTGGGAGGATCCGTTCTTCCTCGACGACCAGCTCACCGAGGAGGAGGTCGCAATCCGCGATGCCGCGCGCGACTACTGTCAGGACAAGCTGATGACGCGCGTCCTGGAAGCCAACCGGCACGAGAAGTTCCACCGCGAGATCATGAACGAAATGGGAGCGCTCGGCCTGTTGGGCTCCACCCTGCCGGAGAAATACGGCTGCGCCGGCGCCAACTACACGACCTACGGACTGGTCGCGCGCGAGGTCGAACGCGTCGATTCCGGCTACCGCTCGGCCATGAGCGTGCAATCCTCGCTGGTCATGCATCCGATCTATGCCTACGGCACCGAAGAGCAGCGGATGAAGTATCTGCCCAAGCTCGCGACGGGCGAATGGGTCGGCTGCTTCGGTCTCACCGAGCCCGACCACGGTTCCGATCCCGGTGGCATGAAGACCCGCGCCGTCACCGTCCCCGGCGGCTACAAGGTCTCGGGCTCCAAGATGTGGATCACCAACTCGCCGATCGCCGACGTTCTGGTGATCTGGGCCAAGCTCGACGGCGGTGCGATCCGTGGCTTCATCCTCGAGCGCGGCATGAAGGGCCTTGAGACGCCCAAGATCGAGGGCAAGTTCAGCCTGCGCGCCTCGGTGACCGGCGGCATCATGATGGACGAGGTGATGGTGCCCACGGAAAACATGCTGCCCAATGTCGCCGGCCTCGGCGGACCGTTCGGCTGCCTCAATAACGCCCGTTACGGCATCGCCTGGGGCGCCATGGGCGCGGCCGAATTCTGCTGGAAGCAGGCGCGGAACTACACCCTCGATCGCAAGCAGTTCGGCCGGCCGCTGGCCGCCAACCAGCTCATCCAGAAGAAGCTGGCCGACATGCAGACCGAGATCGCGCTTGGCCTCCAGGCCTGCATGCGCGTCGGTCGCCTGAAGGACGCCGGCCACGCCCAGCCGGAGATGATCTCACTGATCAAGCGCAACAACTGCGGCAAGGCACTCGACATCGCCCGCGTCGCCCGCGACATGCACGGCGGCAATGGCGTGTCGGACGAATACCATGTGATCCGCCACGTCATGAACCTCGAGGCGGTGAACACCTACGAGGGCACCCACGACGTGCACGCACTGATCCTCGGCCGGGCCATGACCGGCATTCAAGCCTTCTCCAGCGGGGCCTGACCGGGGTGGAATTGCCGCCCTCGGGCGACATTGCAATCGTCGTTGCCGGGGCCCTTGCCGCAGGCTTCGTCAACGGGCTGAGCGGCACTGGCTATGCGCTGGTCGCCCTTGGCTTCTGGTTGCAGGCGATGTCGCCGCTGACCGCGGCCCCCCTGACCGCACTATGTGGCGTGGCCGGCCATGTCCAGTCCCTGCCGCGGATCTGGAGCGGCGTCCGCTGGCCCCGCCTTTGGCCGATGCTCGCCGCCGGTATCGTCGGCGTTCCGGTCGGCACGATGCTGCTCGAGCATGTGCGGCCGGATCCCCTGAAGATTGGCGTCGGAGTCCTGCTGGTTTTCTACAGCGCCTGGATGGCCTTCGTGCGCCGACCACCGGTCATCACCCGCGGCGGCCGCACCGCCGACGCCGCGGTCGGTTTCACCGGCGGCGTGATGGGCGGCATGGCAAGCCTGAGCGGGCCGGCGCCGGCGATCTGGGCGCAGCTCCGCGGCTTCGGCAAGGACGAGCAGCGCGGCGTCAACCAGCCCTTCAACATGAGCATCCTGCTGCTCGCTCTTTTATCGGCCGGCATCGCAGGCTTCCTCGACAGGACCTTTCTTGTCTGGGCCGCGATCAGCCTGCCGACGACCCTGATCGGTGCGCGCCTCGGTCTCGCGCTCTATGGGCGCGTCAACGACGCGCAGTTCCGCCAAATCGTCCTTGTGCTGCTGGTCGTGTCGGGCGCCACCCTGATCGGCTCAAGCCTGCGCTAGCCACTGCAGGCAACCGCTGTCGCGCAGGATCGCCTCCAGGCCAGGGGCATCCTTGGCGGCCACATACTTGCGGCGGATCTCGGCCAGCGAGCGCGCGTGGTACTTCTGTGGTTCCTGCATCCACGTCGTGCCGGCAAGAGCGACCTCGAAGCTCATATCGCCTGCCGCAATGGCGGCCGCATTGGCGACCGACCACGGCAGGAAAAGCGCGCTCACCTCCTCCTCGAACAACGGCATGAGCGTGGGCGCCAGCGTAGCCCAGGACTCGAATGGCCCCTCCACCGCAGGCGAGACCATGCGTTGCACCCATTCCATGACCTTGGGTGCCAGGGTCCGCATGATGGCGCTGGGCGTCGGGTCGGTGGCGGCTTCGTAGAGCTGTCCCCACAGGCCGAAATCGGCCAGCGCCGGACGGCCGCCGAGAAGGTACGGCCGCGATTGAAGATGCACCTCTAGGATCGCCAGCGCCCGCTTGAACGATGCCTCGATCAACGGCTGCGTCCGGTCGTTGGAGCCGACAAAGCCCAGTCGGCCGGTCATGCGCTCGGCAATCGCAGTCCGGGCCTGCGCCACCGCCAGCGGGCCTTGCGCTCCCATCATCTGCTGCGCGATGCGCTCGGCGGTCGACCAGCAATCCGCCAGGTAGCGCCAGCGGTAGTGGAACATCCATTTGTTGCCCCACTCGTCGCCATATTCCTCGAGCAACGCCGAGAGGAAGGCAAGCGCGGGATCAGCAGGGACGATGGACGGCTCCGGCTTTGCCGCCTCGAGGCGCTCGATGATCGGCGTCGAGTCCTGTACGCCCTCGTCCTCGGGCGTCACGACCAGAGGCACCAACGGCAGCCTGGCGTACTTCTGGAATTCGGCCTGAACCGCCGGCGAGCGCGGAATCCACTCGTGCGGCAGGTCCTTGAAGCGAAAGTAGGAACGCACCTTCACCGAGTACGGCGACAATTCCGAGCCGAATAGCCGGTAGTTGGTCACGGGGTCTCCTCCCTCAGATCCAGCGCCTGCGCTTCAACCATACAAAAAGCCCGCCGACAATCGTGACGACCAGCCCCCAGAACCAAAGGTAGCCATATTTCCAGCCGAGCTCGGGCATGTTGCCGGCGTCGCGGTCGAAATTCATTCCGTAGATGCCGGCCAGGAAGGACAGAGGCATGAAGAACACCGTGATGACCGCCATCGTCTTCATGACCTCGGCCATGCGATTGGACGAATGCATCAGATAGACTTCCATCAGGCCGTTGGTCATTTCACGGTAGCTTTCGACCAGATCGAGCACGGCCACGGCATGGTCGAAGCAGTCACGCAGGTAGGTTCGCGTTTCCGGCATGATGAACGGAACTTCCGGGCGCATCACGGCCAGGACCGTCTCGCGCTCCGCCCATTCAATTCGGTGAAAGACCACCAGCGCCCGGCGCGCCTGGTGGATATGGTTCAGAGTTTCACGAGTCGGATGGTCGAGCGCCTCGTCCTCCAGCTCTTCGAGATGACCGGACAGCGCCTCGATCAGCGGGAACTTCCGGTCGACGACGAGATCGATCAGGGCATAGACAAGGTAGTCGATGCCGAAGATCCGCAGCCGCGAGCCTGCCGTCTGCAGGCGATTCCTCACCGGCTTGAAGATGTCACCCTTGTGATCGTGAAACGAAATCACATAGTTTTCGCCGAAGAAAATGCTGACCTGGCGCGAATGCAGCTCACCATTCTCGTAGGCGGGATCGCTGAGCACGATGAAACCCTGACCCTCGTAGAGATCGAGTTTGCTGCGCTGGTGAGCGTGAAACACGTCCTCCAACGCCAGCGGATGCAGGTTGAAGGCCATGCCGAGGTCGCGCAGCATCTCCGAGCTCGGCCGTCCGGCGACATCGATCCAGGTGTGACCGGGCGTCCCGAGATGGAAGCGGCATTCGTCGACCTCGACGCCCTTCAGGACCTCGACGTCGTCAGCGGTGTACTCGACCAGGGTGAAGTCGAGCGCCTCGTCGGGCACTGGTGCCCGTCCGGCCAACGTGCCGGGTGCTGTGCCGGGCTTGGTGTGGCGATGAAATAGTCCGTCCATTGTTCATTCCACATTGGTGCCGGCGTCAGATCTCCTGAAGCACCTGAACGTCAGGCCGGCCGGCAAGGTAATCGCCGAGCTTGCGCCCGAGTTCCTTGAAATGCGCCGCGGCGCGATGCGCGGCCAAAGCCGCCTCATCGTCGTAGCGCTCCAGCATGACGTAAACATTAACGTCGGCTGTCTTGTGAAGGGCGTAGAGCTTGTTGCCCGGCTCGTCGGCCTGCACCTTGGCCTGCAACGCCTTCATGGTCGCCTCGAAATCGGCATTGGTGCCCGGCTTGATGGTGAGCTTCGCGATCACTCCCAGCATGTCTTCCTCACTTCTTCCTTGCGGTCGATTTGACCTGGTCTATTTCGCGGCCGCCGAAATAGAAGCGGTTGTAGGTCGGACTGATGATGATCTCGTTGATGCAGGCACGCGCCGGCATGGCCGCCACGAAGGCGATGGTGCGCCCGAGGTCCTCCTCCTGCAACATCCGCGCCTGCTCGTCCTTGGGCGGCACGATCGGTCTCCGGTTCAGGATCGGGGTCGCCACTTCAGCTGGGCAAATGACGCAGGCCCGTATGCCCTGCAGCCCGTCCTCGGCATTGATGGTCTCGGTAAGCGCCGCGGCACCGAACTTCGAAGCCGAGTAGCTCGGGCCGGCGAGCGGCGTCACGAATTTGCCGAACCAACTCGAAATATTGATCACCACGCCGCCACGCCGCCGGCGCATGCCCGACAGTACGGCGTGACAGCAATAGAACATGCCGTCGAGGTTGGTCCGCACCACGCTCTCCCAACCTTCGACCGTCACCTGGCTCCAG
>CALDNT010000109.1 GCA_937915145.1 uncultured Reyranella sp. | reverse complement strand
GAGTTCCTCGGACCGCCCCGCTTCGGCGCGCAACCGCTCTTCGACCATCGATTCAAGTCGGCTGAGCGCACCATCCACTCGGTCCGTCGGACTGACTGCCTTGGACATCGCCCCCCCGCCAGTGGATCGCAGTGGGTCTCCCGGCTGCACCTGCTCCATCTTTGAAGGATAAATTGAGCGGCCGGCAGCGGTCAACATCTAGGCCCTGTGGAGCAACGCCTACCGCAAGATGTTGGTCGGGCGCGAGGTTTTGCGCATTGACGCGTCAAAGCGTGGTCGGCATGTTGCCGGCCACCCCTGAAAACCATATGGCGCATGCATTAAGATGACCGAACAGACCGCCTCCAGCCGCGACATGGCAAACGCCATCAGGGCCTTAGCCATGGATGCCGTGCAACAGGCGGACTCCGGCCACCCCGGCATGCCAATGGGCATGGCCGACGTCGCCACCGTCCTGTTCTCGAAATTCCTGAAGTTTGATGCCTCGGAGCCGAACTGGCCCGACCGTGACCGCTTCATCCTGTCGGCCGGTCACGGATCGATGCTGCTCTATTCGCTGCTGCATCTTACCGGCTATGCCGACATGACGCTTGAGGAACTGAAGAAATTCCGCCAGCTCGGCAGCCGGACCGCGGGGCACCCGGAGTACGGGCATGCCAGCGGTATCGAGACCACCACCGGCCCGCTTGGCCAGGGGCTCGGCAACTCGGTCGGCTTCGCCGTCGCCGAACGCCTGCTCGCCAACCGATTCGGCCGCGATCTCGTCGACCATTTCACCTACGTCATTGCGGGTGATGGCTGCCTGATGGAAGGCGTCGGCCAGGAAGCCGTCACGCTCGCCGGACACCTCGGCCTCGGCCGCCTGATCGTACTGTTCGACGACAACGGCATCTCGATCGACGGGCCGACTTCGCTCAGCACCTCGGAAGATCACAAGAAGCGCTTCGCTGCCGCCGGCTGGCATGTCCTCGCGGTCGACGGCCATGATCCGGATGCAGTCACCCGTGCCATCCGCAAGGCGCGCAACGTCACCGACAGGCCGTCGCTGATCGCCTGCAAGACGGTGATCGGCTTTGGCGCGCCTACAAAGGCCGGCACCGCGGCCACCCATGGCTCACCCCTCGGCAAGGACGAGATCGCAGGCGCCCGGCAAAAGCTCGGCTGGGAGCATGGCCCATTCGACATTCCCGAGCCAGTCTTCTCGGCCTGGCGCAAGATCGGCGCACGCGGCAGGTCGGCCCGGCGCAAGTGGGCCAAGCGGCTCGCCGCGGCCACGCCGGACGATCGCGCCGAGTTCGATCGCCGCCAGCGTGGTGATCTACCGGCCGCCGTGGGCGAGGCGATCGCCGCCTTCAAGGCCAAAGCGGCGGCGGAAAAGCCCGCCTGGGCGACGCGTAAATCGAGCCAGGAAGCTCTCGAAATCATCAATCCGGTACTGCCCGATACGATCGGCGGCTCTGCCGACCTCACCGGCTCGAACAACACTAAGACGGCGACGCTGAAGCCGCTGACCCGCGACGACGCCTCGGGTCGTTACCTCTATTACGGTATCCGCGAACACGCGATGGCGGCTGCCATGAACGGCATGGCGCTGCACGGCGGCGTGATCCCGTATGGCGGTACGTTCCTGGTATTCACCGACTACTGCCGCGGCGCCATCCGCCTCTCGGCGCTGATGGGCCTGCGCGTCATCTACGTGATGACCCATGATTCGATCGGCCTTGGCGAAGATGGCCCGACGCATCAGCCGGTCGAACATCTGGCGGCATTGCGCGCGATCCCCAACCTCCGGGTGCTGCGGCCAGCCGATGCCATCGAGACGGCCGAATGCTGGCAGCTCGCCCTGGAGTCGCGGCATGCTCCCAGCGTTATCGCATTAACGCGCCAGAACCTGCCGACGGTGCGCGGCGCCGGCGACGAAAACCTGTGTGCCCGGGGCGCCTACATTCTGGCGGGCGAGGCCTCCGCCGGCGTCCGCCTGATCGCCACTGGTTCAGAAGTCCAACTGGCGCTGGCCGCCCGTGACCTGCTGGCCAAGGACGGCATTGCCGCCGCCGTGGTGTCGATGCCGTCGTGGGAACTCTTCTCCGCGCAGGACGATTCGTACCGCAGCACGGTCCTGGGCGGAGACGGTACGATCCGTGTCGCCTGCGAGGCGGCGATAGGTTTTGGCTGGGAACGCTGGCTGGGAAGCCGCGGCGCATTCGTCGGCATGAAGGGCTTCGGCGCATCGGGCAAAGCATCGGATCTTTACAAGCATTTCGGCATCACGGCCGAGGCGATCGCCGCAGAGGCACGCCGTCTGACAAATTAACGGAGGAAGACATGGCTGTTCGGGTAGCAATCAACGGCTTCGGGCGCATCGGCCGCAACGTCCTGCGCGCCATCATGGAATCCGGGCGCAAAGACATCGAGGTCGTGGCGATCAACGATCTCGGTCCGGTCGAGACCAACGCCCATCTGTTCCGCTTCGACTCGGTGCACGGCCGCTTCAACGGCGAGGTCAAGGTCGACGGCGACACGATCGATGTCGGCCGCGGCAAGATCAAGGTCACTGCCGAGCGCGATCCCGCCAAGCTGCCCCACAAGGCGCTGGGCGTCGACATTGTCCTCGAGTGCACGGGCTTCTTCACCTCGAAGAAGGCGGCCTCGGCCCATCTCGAAGCCGGCGCCAAGCGCGTCCTGGTCTCCGCTCCCGCCGACGGCGCCGACCTCACGGTCGTCTACGGCGTCAACCACGACAAGCTCAGCAAGAACCACCTCATCGTCTCCAACGCCTCGTGCACGACCAACTGCCTGGCGCCGGTCGCCAAGGTACTGAACGACGCGGTCGGCATCACGCACGGGTTCATGACTACCATCCATGCCTACACCGGCGATCAGCCGACGCTCGACACCATGCACAAGGACCTCTATCGCGGCCGTGCCGCGGCAATGTCGATGATCCCGACCTCGACCGGTGCCGCCAAGGCGGTGGGCCTGGTGCTGCCGGAACTGAACGGCAAACTCGACGGGGTCGCCATCCGCGTGCCGACGCCCAACGTTTCGATGATCGACTTCAAGTTCGTGGCCTCGCGCAAGACCGACAAGGATGAGATCAACAAGGCGGTGAAGCTCGCGGCGGCTAACCAGCTCAAGGGCATCCTGGGCTGGACCGACGCCCCCAACGTGTCGATCGACTTCAATCATGATCCGCACTCGTCGACCTTCCACATGGACCAGACCAAGGTCATGGACGGCACGCTGGTGCGTGTCATGAGCTGGTACGACAACGAGTGGGGCTTTTCCAACCGCATGGCCGACACAGCCGTGGCGATGGGCAAGCTCGGCTGATCTTGCTGATCGAGCCTCAGCCGCTGACGCAGCGGGCCTTCGCACCGTTCGGCGACGTGATTGATGTCCCGAGCGAGGCCGGGCGGACCTACTACGACGACGCGCTCGGTAACCTGCGGCCGGGCGCCAGGGCCAGCGTATCGCTCAGCCTCAAGGAACCAACGACTGGCCGACCACTGCGTGCCGACCTGCTGGAGCGTCACGAATTTTCATCGCAGACCTTCGTGCCGCTCGACGTGGCGCGCTGGCTGATCGTGGTGGCACCTCATGCTGCTGCCGGAGGGCCCGACCTCTCGGGAGTCAAAGCCTTCGTTGTCACGGGTAGCCAGGGCGTGACCTACCGCGCCAACACCTGGCACCAAGGGCTGACGGTGCTGGACCGTCCGGGACGCTTCGCCATCTTCATGTGGCGGGACGGTACGGCAGGCGATGAGGAATTTGTTTCCGTCGAGCCTTTCGCCATTCGCATTCCCTGAGACCATACCAGCTCGAAGCGTTAAGCTTCGCGCATGGCGGGCGATCTTGTCACGGTGGTACGCGACTGGCGGCAGATGGAAGCTGTCCTGACAGTCGCGCGAGAGTCAGGCTCCTCGCCTGTCCTGCTGACGCCCGAGAACGCCGCGGCGACCTACGGTGCCGGATACCTGGCGGCCCTTCAGGATCGCGCACGGCAGGAATTCCCGGATGTGTCGTTCGTGTTGATCGTCGATTGCGGCGATGCCCCGGGCTACGCCCTTGCCTGCCTGCGTGCCGGCGTGCGTACAATCTCGATGACGTCGCACAACGAGAAGATCGCCGATATCGCCCGGCAGATGGGCGCCGAACTGGTAAGGAGACCGTCATGAATTGGCAGCCAACGCGCGATTTCGTTGGGTATGGGGCCGCGCCGCCCGATCCGAAATGGCCCGGTGGCGCTCGTATCGCCGTCAATTTCGTCATGAACTACGAGGAAGGCTCCGAGCCTTCGATGCAGGACGGCGAAGGCTACACCGAAACCGGCCTGTCCGAATCGAGTTCCTCGTCGGTCGGGCTGAAGGGGCGCGATCTTGGCGGCGAGAGCATGTTCGAGTTTGGCAGCCGCGTCGGCTTCTGGCGCATCATGCGTGCTTTCCAGGAGCGCGGCCTGCCGCTCACCGTCTTCGGCTGCGCCCTCGCACTCGAACGCAACCGGCCGGCCGCCGAGGCAATCCGGAATTCGGGCTTCGACGTGTGCTGCCACGGCTGGCGCTGGGTGCGCCATTTCCAGCTTACCGAAGCCGAGGAGCGCGAACACATCGCCAAGGCGGTGAAGTCGCTGCGCCAGACCGTCGGCGAGCGCCCGGTCGGCTGGTATTGCCGCTACGCCCCCAGCGTCAACACCCGCCGCCTGCTGGTCGAAGAGGGCGGCTTCACCTACGATTCCGACTATTACGGCGAGGAATTGCCGTTCTGGCAGACCGTCGAGGGCAAGCCTCACCTGATCGTGCCCTACTCGCTCACCAACAACGACGGCAAGTACGCTGCCGGCATGGTCCATGCCGACCAGTGGTTCGGCCTCGTTCGTGACACTTTCGACGTGCTCTATAGCGAAGGTGCCACGGCGCCAAAGATGATGTCGGTCGGCCTGCACATGCGGCTGATGGGCCATCCG
>CALDNT010000108.1 GCA_937915145.1 uncultured Reyranella sp. | reverse complement strand
CCGCAGGCGGTGATCGTGGGCTAGCCCACCATGATGGGCGGCGTCCATGCCCAGAACGCCGGCGGCGGCCATATCGCCACCTTCACGGGCGTCGAGGCTCATTCCTCGATGACCCATCTCGGCGTCAGCGCCATCGCTTTTGCAGGAGACTTCATTCACTGGCTGAACGAACTGCAGGTCGAACTGGCCCAGAGGGTCCGTACCGACATCGACACCGTCCCCGGCCACACCACGATCAATGTCGGCATCGCGGGCGGCGGCACCGCCGTCAACATCCTGGCCCGCGAATGCACGCTGCGATGGGGTTATCGCACGCTGCCCGGTGACGATGCCTGGGAAGTGCAGCGCCGGGCCGAGAAATACGTGGCCGAACTGCTGCTGCCCAGGATGAAAGCAAAACACCCCGACGCTGATATCAAGCTGGAGCGCCGCTCCTTCGTGCCCGGCCTGAAGCCCGAGGAGAACGAGGAGGCAGCCAAGCTCGCCCTGCAATGGACCGGCGGCAACCGCACCTATGCCGTGCCCTACGGCACCGAGGCCGGCATTTTCCGCGGCCACGGCATCCCGACCGTGATCTGCGGCCCCGGCGACATCTCCCAGGCCCACCAGCCCAACGAGTTCGTCGCAAAATCCCAGATGGATGCCTGCGACGCCTTCATGGCCAAGATGATCGGCTGGGCAGAGCGTCAATAGAGTGGCGCCTCCCTGCATGGCATGGACATTGCGATGACCCGGGCGCGGTTGTCCTGCATCTAGGATTATCCCGGAATCGACTACACGCTGTCGTTGATTCCAAGAGAATCGCATGCCGCAATGGTGAAGCGCATCTGCGAACGGGAGGTCTTGCTATGGTCCCTGGAATGTCACTATCAGACTTCACAACCTTGCACGTCGTGATCGGCCTGATCGGAATCGCCACTGGCTTCATCTGGCTGTTCGCCGCCGCGAACGCGAGGTCGGTACCCGGCTGGACGGCGGCGTTTCTCCTGACAACCGTCGCCACCAGCGTGACCGGATTTCTGTTCCCCAATCTCAAGATCGGACCGCCCGTCATTTTTGGCGTCATATCGTTGGTCGTGCTGACGCCGGCCGTGCTGGCTCTATATCGCTATCGGCTGGCCGGGCCCTGGCGCTGGATCAGTATCGCCGGGGGTGCTTTTGCGCTCTACCTCAATTCAGTCGTCGGGGTCGTCCAGGCCTTCCAGAAGCTGACCTTTCTGAACGCGCTCGCGCCGACGCAATCCGAGCCACCATTCCTGGCGGCTCAAGGAATCGTGCTGATGATCGTCGTGGGCCTTACAGCCGTCGCCCTAAAGCGCTTCCACCCCGGGAGCGCCCCTTCAACGTCCGCTCAAATGTAGAACCGGTCATGATCGCCTTTCCGTCGTGGGCGAGGTATCTATGTGGACCCAACGCATCGTCCCACGACGGAACCGCCTACGATCAGGCTCCGGCACAGACCGAGTGTTCAGTGCGGAAGACGTTATTCTGGCCGAAACGCTTGCCGTAGGCTGCAATGATGGCATCGGCCTTGGCGCGGTGCGACGGCGCATCGAAGACCACGACGACCAACAGTTTGGTCCGTTCGCGCAACGTCTGGTTCGTGGCGTTGCGGGATTGTCCGGCCACATTGAGCACGCTCAAGCCATCAGGAAAACGTGGCGTCACGTCATCGGCCACGAACTGGGCCCACTGCGCTTCGCTCACGACGCCACCGCCCTCGATGTCCAGACCGAAGTAGAGGCCAAGTTCCAGCGCCGGCTTGAGCGGCGCTGTGCACGTGAGCGGTGCGCCGGGCTGGGCGCAGGCGACGAGGCCGAGTGCGCCCAGCAGGACAAGCTTGTGCATGATCAATTCAGATACGGAACTGACATGCCCTTGGTCACGGCAGGACGGGCGTTGACGATGTCGTACCAGCGCTTGACGTTGGCGAAGTCGGCCAGGTTCACGGTGTGCCATTCATGGCGCGCTGCCCACGGGAAGATCGACATGTCGGCGATCGTATATTCCTCACCGGCGACAAAGGCGTTACCCGCAAGCTGCCTGTCGAGCACGCCGTAGAGGCGCTTGGCTTCGTCGACATAACGCTTGATGCCGTACTCGACCTTGGACGGCGCCGCGCGCAGGAAATGGTGGGCCTGCCCCAACATCGGGCCGAAGCCGCCCATCTGCCACATTAGCCACTCCAGTGTCGCGTAGCGCTTGGCGGCGTCGGCCGGCATGAACTTCTTCGTCTTTTCGGCAAGGTAGATCAGGATCGCGCCCGACTCGAAGACGCTGAGCGGCTTGCCACCGGGACCGTCCGGATCGACGATCGCGGGAATGCGATTGTTGGGGCTGATGCGCAGGAATTCCGGCTTGAACTGCTCGCCTTTGGAGATGTCGACCTTGTGCACGCTGTAGGGCAACCCACACTCCTCCAGCATGATGGAGATTTTGCGGCCGTTGGGCGTACCCCAGGTGTGAAGTTCGATCATTTCGGTATTTCCCCGTTTGTTATGAAAAGAGTTCAGAAAGATCAGGCGAAACTGTCGTCGCTGCCGTCCAGATCCGAATTGTAGGCCGCCGTGTCGTAGTCCTCGTCGCCCGGTTCTGCCATCGTTCCGTCGTCGCCAGCCAACATCGCCTGCTGCTGCGCATCCGGCATGACGCCCGGTGGAGTGCCGGCCTGGGCCGTCGAACCTGGATTGTGGCCCATCATGCCGCGGATGCCCTCGAACAACAGGGCGCCGCCTGCGACACCGGCCGCCGTCGCCATGGCCGTACGCAGGAAACCTCCGCCTGCGGGTTGCGGCGCCACCGCCGCCTGTAACGGCGATCGGGTCGAAGGAACCGACGCCGGTGCGGCCTGCGCGGGCGACACGCTACCAGCTTGTGATCCCCAAGGCCCGATCTTCGGTGCAGAACCCAGAAAGCTCGCGGTCGCGGCGGGTGCGGCATTCACTTTGGCCTCAAGTTCGGTGAGGCGTTCCTGTGCGGCCTTCAAGGCCTGCTCTTGAACGAGAACCGTCTGCACCAGCAGATAGGGCGCCGCCGGTTGGCGCGCGACCGATTCCGCAATCAGAGACTCGGCCTCCGGATCACGCGGCTGGCTTTCAAATTGCTGTAGCCGGCCGAACAGTCCGGTTATCAGTTCGCGTTCCTGGCTTTGCATCGCTGTGTCTCCGGCCCAGTCCAGATGATCTGGGGGCTGAGCCAACGTGGTTGTCCGCTGGCGGAGCGTCAAGGGCAGGACGTCAGCGCACCACGGAAGCTGTCTGGCCGAACAGGATCTTGCGCTGCTCCTCGGTGTTGATACCCGGCGTCTGGCGCAGTTCGGCGCCGGCGGCCTTGCCCTTCAGAACGGCCGGACGCTTGCCGGTCTCCTGGAACCAGTTCTGGAGGTTCGGGAAATCCTCGAGCTTCTGGCCAAAATTCTTGAAGCCCACGATCCATGGCCAGATCGCCATGTCGGCAATCGAATATTCGCCGGCCACGAACGGGCGATCGGCGAGCCGCTTGTTGAGCACACCGAACAGGCGATTGACCTCATTGCTGTAGCGGGCCTGACCGTACGTCAGCTGCTCCGGTGGATTGAACTGCGGCGCATACATGTTGAAGTGGTTCGCCTGACCGGCCATTGGACCGAGGCCGCCCATCTGCCAATTGACCCATTGCAGCGTCTCGTACTTGCCGCGCAGGTCCTTCGGCAGGAACTTGCCGGTCTTCTCGGCAAGGTACTGCAGGATCGCGCCCGACTCGAACACCGCGACCGGCGTGCCGCCGCCCGGTGGATCGGAATCGACAATGGCCGGCATGCGGTTGTTGGGG
>CALDNT010000107.1 GCA_937915145.1 uncultured Reyranella sp. | reverse complement strand
GGACCTGGGCCGGACGACATGGCGTCGTGGATGCTGGAAGGCGACGGCGGCCGGATCCATCGAGACGCCTATGAGAAACTCGGCGTCACTGGCATCGCCTGCGGCGTGCAGGGCCCCAAGGGCGGTGGCTGGTATCGCGGCGATATCAGTGCGGTGGCCGACATCAAGGGCCTGCGGCTGCGCTCGGCCAAGCTGGCCGGCGAGGTCTTTGCCCGGCTGGGCGCCACGCTGGTGCCGCTGCCGGCGGGCGAATTTTTCTACCAGATGCAGCAGGGCAAGGTGGATGGCGGAGAAATGTCGACTCCGGCGATCGATGCTGCACTGGGTTTCGACAAGCTGGGCGTTCCCTATTACATGCCCGGCTGGCAGCAACCTTCGGCCGTCCTCGACTTCCTGATGCGCAAGGACAAATGGGACCAACTCCCCGCCGAGCAGCGTGCGCAGATCGAAACCGCCTGCCGCGCCAACATCGCACGCATGCTCAGCCGCGCACCGAGCATTCAGGGCGCGGCGCTGGAGAAGCTGCGTGCGTCGGGCGTCGTCATCAAGGAGTGGGCGCCGGAACTGCTGCAGGCCTTTCGCACCAACGCTGAAATCGTGTTGAAGGAACAGTCGGAGCGCGATCCGGGCTTCGCCGCCGCGCTCGACAACCAGCGCAGCTTCGTGGCGCAGACAGCGCGCTGGCGTTCCCTATCGCGGGTGCCCTGAGCGCCGAACCGGACGATCGCGCCGGCGCGTCGAGGCGGCCTTGCACGTGGGCCCGGGGACGGGCAGTTTCATCCGGACATGACCATCCTTTCCTCCGCCGTCGATACCCGCTCCGACACCTTCAAACGCAATGCCGAGGCCATGCGCGGCCTGGTCACCGACCTGCGCCACCGCACCGACCAGGTTCGCCTCGGCGGCGGCGAGGCGCAGCGCGCCCGCCACGTTTCGCGTGGCAAGCTCCTGCCGCGCGAACGTGTGCGGGCACTGCTCGATCCCGGTTCGCCGTTCCTCGAGCTCTCGCCGCTGGCGGCGATGGACATGTACGACAACGAGGCGCCGGGATCG
The DNA here is from genome assembly GCA_937915145.1 of uncultured Reyranella sp. Lineage (GTDB taxonomy): Bacteria > Pseudomonadota > Alphaproteobacteria > Reyranellales > Reyranellaceae > Reyranella. The sequence continues at coordinate 21,638 of CALDNT010000107.1, read as the reverse complement.
GGCGTGATCACCGGTATCGGCCGCGTCAGCGGCGTCGAATGCGCGATCGTCTGCAACGATGCCACCGTGAAGGGCGGGACCTACTACCCGATGACGGTGAAGAAGCATCTCCGCGCCCAGGAAGTGGCGATGGAGAACCGGCTTCCCTGCATCTATCTGGTCGACTCAGGTGGTGCCAACCTGCCGCAATGGCCGGAGGTGTTTCCCGACAAGAATCACTTCGGCCGCATCTTCTACAATCAGGCCAACATGTCGGCGCAGGGCATCCCGCAGATCGCCGTCGTGATGGGGTCGTGCACGGCGGGCGGCGCCTATGTGCCGGCGATGAGCGACGAGACCGTAATCGTGCGCAAGCAGGGCACGATCTTCCTGGCCGGTCCGCCGCTGGTTAAGGCGGCGATCGGCGAGATCGTGAGCGCCGAAGACCTGGGCGGCGCCGACGTCCATGCGCGAACCTCGGGCGTCGCCGACCACTATGCCCAGAACGACAGTCATGCGCTCGGCTTGGCGCGGCGGATCGTGGCCAACCTCAATTGGAAGAAGCAGCCGTCGGTGTCGCTGCTTGAGCCGCGCGAGCCCAGATACGCCACCGACGAACTCTACGGCGTCGTGCCACAGGATACGCGCACGCCCTACGACATCCGCGAAATCATTGCCCGCCTGGTCGACGCCAGCGAGTTCGACGAGTTCAAGCATCTCTACGGCACGACGATCGTGACCGGATTCGCACGGATCTGGGGCTATCCGGTCGGCATCGTCGGAAACAACGGTATCCTGTTCAACGAATCGGCGCTGAAGGCCGCGCACTTCATCGAATTGTGCGGCCAGCGCGGCATTCCGCTGCTGTTCCTGCAGAACATCACGGGCTTCATGGTCGGCCGCAAATACGAGGCCGGCGGTATCGCCCGCGACGGTGCCAAGATGGTGACGGCGGTGTCGACGGTCGCCGTGCCGAAGTTTACGGTGATCGTCGGCGGCAGCTACGGCGCTGGCAACTACGGCATGTGCGGCCGCGCCTACAGTCCGCGCTTCCTGTGGATGTGGCCGTCGGCGCGCATTTCGGTGATGGGTGGCGAGCAGGCCGCCAGCGTGCTGGCGACGGTACGGCGCGACAATATCGAAGCCAAGGGCGGTGCCTGGTCGAAGGACGAGGAGGAGGCCTTCAAGCAGCCGGTCCGCGACGCCTATGAGCGTGAGGGTCATCCCTATTACGCCACCGCGCGACTGTGGGACGACGGCATTCTCGACCCCGCGGACACGCGTACCGCCCTGGGACTTGCCCTGTCAGCGGCGATGAACCAACCGATCGGGCCGACAAAGTTCGGCGTCTTCCGGATGTGATCGGACCATGACCTCCTCCGTCACGACCAGGATCGAGAACGGTATGGCCACGCTCACGCTCAATCGGCCGAAGGAGATGAACGCTCTCGACGCCGAGACCGCCCGTGCGATCGTCGATGCGGTCGAGGGGTTGGCGGCCGACGATGCGGTGCGCGTGCTGGTGGTCGCGGGTGAGGGACCGGCCTTTTCGGCCGGCGGCGATTTCAACTGGGTGCTGACCTGGCCCAACCAGGACGCCATCACGCGCCGGGTCGGTGCCGATGCCGTGATGGGTGCGGTCCAGGCGATCTACGATTTCCCCAAACCCTCGATTGCCCGCGTCCATGGCGCTGCGGTCGGCGGCGGCATCGGGGTGATGCTGGCGTGCGATTTCGCCATCGCTGCCACCGGTGCGCGGTTTGGCCTTACGTCGGTGCGCAACGGCCTGCTGGCGGGTATCGCCATTCCCGTGTTGATCCAGGCGGTAGGGCCGCGCGTGGCACGCCAGCTCCTGATGCATGGAGGCCTGTTCGATGCGGCGACGGCGCTGCGGCTCGGGCTTGTAGATCAGGTCGTGGAAGCCGATGTGCTGGATGTGACCGTGGCGACGCTTGCCGACGAACTCAAGCTCGGTGCTCCCTCGGTGCAGGCATTGGTGAAAAAACTGGTGACCAAGATCTCCGCGATGCCGCACGACCAGACCGCTGCCGATTTTCTGGGCGAGCACGTGGCCCACCAATGCGTCACTGATCAGGCGCTGGAAGGCATGAGTGCCTTTCTCGAAAAGCGCAAGCCGAAGTGGGTGATCTGATGCGGCTGCTGTTCGCCTTGTCGCTATTTCTGGCATTGCCATGTTGGGCACAGTCCGACGCGAAGCTCTTCACCGCCGGTAAGGTGCTGGAAATGGTCGGACCGTCGCTTGCCCAGGCCACGATCGCGGTCGAACTCTGCGGCGGTGGTGACGCCCAGGCGTGGAAGCGGGTCGTCGAGGCGATCAACCGGCGCCATGCCCATTGTATCGCCCAGGATGCGAGCTGGAAGGAGTTGACGGGGAAGTCCGACGTGCTGGCCGGCACCTGGGCGTTCGACTCGTTTCTGCGCACCCGCGGCGCCGAGGCCCGCGCCCAGGGTGCCGCCGACTATTGCGGCCGCGTGCCGTGGAAGATGGTAATCGATCCGGCCGCCGCCACGGCGCCGGCTAAGGAAGCCTTTCTGCGGGATCATCCCAAGATTTCGGGCGTGGCGCTCGACGAGTTTATTGCGTGGATGGGCTGGGTGCGTGGGCTGGCCGACGATGGGCGCTGGATCGAGGCGCCCTGCACGGACTTCTGGCCGGAACCGCCGAAATAGGGTGCCAATGTTTTCCAAGATCCTGATCGCCAACCGCGGCGAGATCGCCTGCCGCGTCATCAAGACCGCGCGCCGCCTCGGCATCAAGACCGTGGCGGTCTATTCCGACGCCGATTCGGGCGCCCGCCATGTGGCGATGGCCGACGAGGCGGTCCATATCGGGCCGCCCGCGGCGCGCGAAAGCTATCTGCTGGGTGATCGGATCATTGAGGCCGCCAGGCGCACCGGCGCGCAGGCGATTCACCCGGGCTATGGCTTCCTCTCGGAAAACGCCGGTTTTGCCGAGGCATGTGGGGCCGCCGGTGTGGTCTTCATCGGCCCGCCACCTGCCGCGATCCGCGCCATGGGCTCCAAGAGCGAAGCCAAGAAGATCATGGAGAAGGCAGAGGTACCGCTGGTGCCGGGCTACCATGGCGACGACCAGTCGCCCGATCTTCTGGCCAAGGAAGCCGACCGCATCGGCTTTCCGGTGCTGATAAAGGCCTCGGCCGGTGGCGGCGGCAAGGGCATGCGGGTGGTCGAGAGTGCCGCGAAGTTCGCCGATGCCCTGGCTGGGGCCAAGCGCGAGGCCAAGGCTGCTTTCGCCGACGACCATGTGCTGGTCGAGAAGTACCTCACCCGGCCGCGCCACATCGAGATCCAGGTCTTCGCCGACGCTGCGTCCTGCCTTTACCTGTTCGAGCGCGACTGCTCGATCCAGCGCCGCCACCAGAAAGTGATCGAGGAGGCGCCGGCACCTGGCATGGATCCGGCGCGGCGCCAGGCAATGGGCGAGGCCGCGGTCGCGGCGGCCAAGGCGATCGGCTACCGGGGCGCCGGCACGGTGGAGTTCATCGCCGACCAGGACGGCACATTCTTCTTCATGGAGATGAATACCCGTCTGCAGGTCGAGCATCCCGTGACCGAGGCGATCACCGGGCAGGACCTGGTCGAGTGGCAGTTCGTCGTGGCGGCGGGCGGGCGGATGCCGCTGGCGCAAGACCAGCTCCGCATCGATGGCCATGCCGTGGAAGTCCGGCTTTATGCCGAGGATCCGGCGCGCAACTTCCTGCCGTCGACCGGCACGCTGGTGCATCTCAAGCTGCCGGAGGACGGACCGCACGTGCGCGTCGACACTGGCGTTCGCCAGGGCGACACGGTGACGCCCTACTATGATCCGATGATCGCCAAGGTGATCGTGCACGACCGCGATCGCGCCTCGGCGCTCCGGCGCATGGCGGTGCTGATGGGCGAGACCGAGGTGGTGGGCGTCACGACCAATGCCGGTCTTCTGAAGGCCCTGTGCGGCCATCCGGCCTTCGTCGGGGGCGAGATCGACACCGGCTTCATCGAGCGCCACCGTACGACGCTGTTCGCCGCGGTGGCGCCGGCCGACGACCTAGCCTTCGCCATCGCTACACTGGCCCGCGTCGTGGAGTGGCGGGAGGCTGGCCGGGACGCTGCCCGAGCATCGGACGATCCGTGGTCGCCGTGGAATGAGCAAAGCAGCTTCCGATTGCTCGACGAGGGCCATGACGAGGTACGTTGGAAGGATGGTGAGCGCGATGTTGCGGTCGTCATTCGCCGGCTGCGGGGAGATGGTCTGCGGCTTGAGTTGCCCGGCGGCGCGCAGGATGCCGCCGTCCGGCGCGCCGATGACGGCCGACTCGCGATGCGATTGGGTGACGAGACCTTCGCGGCAACGGTTGTCCGCCGTGTGGCTGGCGATGGTGGCATCGATTACACGCTGTTCGCCGATGGCCGCAGCCGACGCCTGCGGCTGGTCGAACCGCTCGACGTCACGCAGTACGAGGCGACGGCTTCGGATGAGACCGCGGTGCGCGCGCCGCTGCCCGGCAAGATCATCGACCTCAAGGTCAAGGCCGGCGATACGGTGACCAAGGGCCAGCCGCTGTTGGTCCTCGAGGCCATGAAGATGGAGCACACGCTTGCTGCCCCATTTGACGCCACGATCAAGAGCGTGCGCTACGCCGTCGGCGAGCAGGTTTCAGAGGGTGCTGAACTGGTGGAGTTCGAGGCAGGCGGCTGAAGGTGTTTTCCTGAGACTTGAGTGACCCAGGTGTCGGGCCGACGGCTGCAGCGTTGCCGCCTTGCAGGCTCCGTGGCACGGTAGCGGCGTCGTCTGCCGGGAGGCGGTGAAGCTCATGGTCGATGAATGCGGCGGCCCAGAGATTGCCGGTACGGAGTCCGATTATGTCGTCCTGCGCGTCGGACAGAGTGTCGGGCGCTATCTGATCGGTCCGGTTCTGGGGCAGGGCGGATTCGGCATCACCTATCGAGCTACCGATTCACAGCTCGGACGCGACGTTGCGATCAAGGAATATCTGCCGGCAGCGCTCGCCGTGCGCCAGGACGGCATTACGGTCTTGCCACGGTCGAAGAGCGCCGCCGATGATTTCGCCTGGGGGCGCGATCGGTTCGTGGCTGAAGGCCGCACGTTGGCTGCGTTGCATCACGCGCCGGGTATCGTCCGCGTCCACGATTTCCTGGAAGCGAACGGTACCGCCTATATCGTCATGGAGTTGCTCGGTGGCGAAACGTTGCACAAGCGCCTGGCGGCGCAGGGCACGCTCGACGCTGCCGCGGTTGACAGGATCGCCAGGCCGCTCCTCGACGGGTTGGAGCAGGTCCATGGAGCGGGCTTTCTTCATCGTGACATCAAGCCCGCGAACATCTTGCTCGACAGCGAAGGCCGCCCGACTCTGATCGATTTCGGCGCTTCGCGTGTTGCCGTCGCTGGGCGCTCGCAGGCGATGACGGCAGTGTTCACGCCGGGCTACGCCGCCGTCGAACAGTTCACCTCGGCTACCCAGGGACCGTGGACCGATATCTATGGCTTGGCGGCGACGCTCCATCACGCGGTTACGGGGCTCGCGCCTCCCAATTCGATCGACCGCATGCTCGACGACACCTACGTGCCCCTGGCAGGCAAGATCGAGCACTACCCGCCGGGTCTGCTCGCCGGCATTGATGCCGGCCTGGCGGTGCGTGCTGCTGAGCGGCCGCAATCGATCGCTGCATGGCGTGAGATACTGCTGCGGGCCGGCGTATCCGGTGGCGCCGCTGCGGCGACAGTTGTCATACGCACGCCAGGTACTGCCGTGCCAAGTGCCGCGCGGCCGGCCGTTCCGGCGCGACGGCGGTTGCCTGTCCTGATCACCGGCAGCGCCGCCCTGGCTGCTGTCGTTCTGGGTGGCGCCTATATGGCCTTGTCGCCTGCACGCATGCCGGCTGGCCCGGTTGCCGTGGCCTCGTCGCCGCCATCACCGACGCTGCCTTCGACCCAGGATCTCGCGGCGCAGCGCGCGCGGGAGGAACTGGAGCAGGCGCGGCGCGAGCAGCAGAAGGCTGCAGACGAGATTGCGCGCCTGCGTGCCGAGGCCGAGGCGCGTCGCAAGGCGGATGAGGAAGCTGCGCTGCGACGCAAGATCGAGGCGGAGTTGCGTCAGAAGGCCGAGACGGAGGAAGCAGCGCGGCGACAGGCCGAGCAGGAAGCGAAGCAGAAGGCCGATGCCGACGCGGCGGCGCAGCTCAAGGCGGAGCAGGAGGAGAAGCAGAGGGCGGACGCCGAGGCCGCGGCACGGGTCAGGTTCGTCGAGGACGACAAGAAGGCGGCCGAACTTGCCGAGACGGGGTTGCACCTCAATCAGACCGACCGGCAGCGCCTGCAGGTCGCGCTCACTTCACTGGGCTTCGCCACAGGAGGAAGCGATGGCGCTTTCGGGCCGCGCACGCGAGAAGCGGTCGCCTCGTGGCAGCGACAGAGTGGTCGTGCGGCGACGGGCTACTTCACGGCCGACACCAGAGCCACATTGTTACGCGAAGCTACAGTCGCGCTCGCACGCCACGACGAGGAGCAGAAGAAGATCGAGGATGCGGGGAAAGCACCACCGGCCTCGACGGCACAGGCGCCCGGACCCGCGGCAATCGGCAAGGGTGCCCAATGCGAGGGTGTCTTCCGCTCACAATGGTGTCGCGACGCTTACCAAGGATTCCCGGGCAATTGCTGGCAGGCGACCATGACCATCAAGGGCGGCGCTGTATCCGATGGGTGGGCCTCCACGGCGGACCGCAGCAAGCGCAACGTCATCACCGGTACGATCGATGGACAGGGTGTCGTTCGACTGAACTACACCGGCTGGGGATCGCAGACCCATATCAATCAGTCATTTGTTGCCCAGATGTCGGGAACGGTGGCGAACGGCGTTCTGACCGCCAGCGGGCAAGCCGGTGCGGAAGGGCGCCGCTTCTCGGTCCGAGTAGCGTGCAGGTAGACACCTAACGACCCCTTCCCCTGCTCAGTACCGCATTGAGAATGATCGCACCGAACGTCGCGGTGCCGATGCCGCCCATGGCGAAGTCGCCGAACTTCAGTGTGAAATCACCGGTGCCCAGCACCAGTGTGATGGCTGCCACGATCAGGTTGCGGCTGTCGGTGAAGTCGACTCTGTTGTCGACCCAGATGCGGGCACCGGCAATGGCGATCAGGCCGAACACCACGATGCTGATGCCGCCCATGACGGCCAGCGGAATGGTGTGGATCACGGCGCCGAACTTGGGCGAGAAACCCAGCACGATGGCGAACAGAGCGGCGACCACGAACAGGGCCGTCGAATAGATGCGGGTCGCCGACATCACGCCGATGTTCTCGGCGTAGGTCGTGACGCCGGTGCCGCCGACGCCACCCGACACCATGGTGGCGACGCCGTCGCCCAGGAAGGCGCGGCCGATATGGCGGTCCATGTCCTGGCCGGTCATGGCACCGACGGCCTTGAGGTGGCCGAGGTTCTCGGCAACCAGGATCAACGCCACCGGCGCGATCAGCACGATCGCCCGGACCTCGAATACCGGTGCAGTGAAATTGGGCATGCCGAACCAGGCCGCGTCCGCGATCAGTCCGCCGGCGATCGGCTTGCCCCATCCCAGTCCGTTGGTCAGCGCGGCATAGGCCAGACAGGCCGCGATCAGCCCGACCAGGATCAGCAGTCGCCGGGTCATGCCGGTCGTGAACACGGCAACCACGCCGATGCTGACGAAAGTGACTGCCTGCATCCAGGCGTCGAAACCGGTCGGCGCCATGTTCTTGATCGGAATGGACGCCAGGTTGAGGCCGATCACGGCGACCACTGCGCCGGTGACGACCGGCGGCATCAGGCGCTCGACCCAGCGCGTGCCGACTGACATGACGACGAGTCCGATCACGGCATAGAGCGCGCTGCAGATCACGATGCCACCCAGCGCCAAGCCGATATTGGCGTTCAGGCCCTGGCCGGCGTAGGCGGTGGCGGCGATCACCACCGAAATGAAGGCGAAGGAAGAGCCGAGGTAGCTCGGCACCTTGCCGCCGGTGGCCGCGAAAAAGATCAACGTACCGACGCCGCTCATCAGAACCGCGACATTGGGGTCGAAGCCCATCAGCAGCGGCGCCAGTACCGTGGCACCGAACATCGCCACCACGTGCTGAGCACCGAGCGCAATGGTCTGCGGCCACGGCAACCGTTCCTCCGGCCCGACAACGACGCCGTCGGCCGGCTCTTTCACGGTCCAGAGATGCACTATCTCTCCCTCTCAATTCTCGTTCTTAGTTTGCCACCACCTTGCGGTAGAGGTGCCAGGTGGCGTGCCCCAGTACCGGCAGAACGATCGCGAGGCCGATCAGCAGCGGGATCGCGCCGATGGCCAGGCTGGCGGCGATAATGAGGCCCCACATCGCCATCGGTCCGGGATTGGCGCGCACAGCACGGACAGAGGTGGCGATCGCGGTACCGACGCCGACATGGCGATCGAGCAGCATGGGGAAGGAGACCACACTGATAACCAGGACCGCGAGCGCGAACAGGAATCCGACACCCATGCCGACCCAGATCATCGTCCAGCCCTCCGGCGTCGTCAGCGCATCGCGGGCGAAGGCCGCGGCCGAAACCGGCGCATCGGGGCCCAGCGTCATCGAGTAGATCAGGTTGGCCGCGAACAGCCACAGGCAGAACAGCGCCAGCAGCAGCAGCCCCATTACCAGGATCGAGCCGATCGCCGGCGAGCGTGCAACCGCGAAGGCATCGGCCCAGCTGGTGGCGATGCCCCGTTCGCGTCGTCGGCTGATCTCGTAAAGGCCGACCCCGAACAGCGGGGCGATCAGGGCGAAGCCCGCGATCAACGGGAAGACGAGCGCCAGCATGCCGTAGTTGAAGGCCATGCGCGAAATGACGAGACCGGCGAGGGGATAGAGGAGGCAGAGGAACACGACGTCGGTCCGGCAAGCCCCGAAATCCCTCAATCCTTTGGCCAGGGCGTCGCCCACGTCGGCGGCGCCGATTCGGCGGATCGTGGGCGGTGCCGCGGCGCGATCCTCCCAGGTGCCTTCCATCGTATGGGCCGTCGCTTCCACGGCGCGGCCGGTCTGCTTCAGGTGATCCCAAATCCATTCGAGGGGATTGCGGATGTGGTCGTGCTGCATGGCCATGATTGCCTCCTTGCGAACGTAAGGGTTCGAAGGTCGCGGGCCGGGTCGTGATCACGCAGGCGCCGCGATCTACCACGCGGCGGAGTCTACGCCTGTTGAGGGTATGATGCTACTGCAGGAACTTGAGATACTGTTTCACGAAATCGCAGCCGACGCTCTTGGCATAGGCGTCCATCAGCTTCTTCGTGATCGGGCCGGGGGCCTTGCCGTCGGCCACGGGCGCGCCGTTGAAGCTCCTGACCGGAAGGATGCAGAGGCTGGTCGAGGTCAGGAACATTTCCTCGGCGTTGGCGGCATCGAACAGGTCGATGTCGCCGGCCGTGCAGGCGATGCCGAGCTGCTTGGCGAGGTCCATCGTCATCTGCCGGCTGACGCCCGGCAGGACGTAGCGCTCTGATGGCGTGAAGAGCTGGCCCTCGCGCACGATGAAGATGTTGCTGCCCAGTCCCTCGGCCAAGTTGCCGTGCTCGTCGAGCAGCAGTGCCCAGGCATCGGGGGCAAGCGCCTTCACCGGCTTCTCAGCCATGATCATGTTGAGATAATTGTGCGTCTTGGCGCGCGGCGACAGCATCGAGGGTGCGGTGCGGCGGCTCGTCGTGGTGATGACCTGGGCGCCATCGCGGAACATGTGCGCGCGCTTGGCCAGCGGCAGTGGCATCACCTCGATCACCACGTTGGGGCCGGTATGGTCCCAGCCCTCGTCGCCCACGGCATCGACGCCGCGGCTGACGCGCTGACCCACCCACCAGTCGCCGGCGGCGGCCCGCAGATGCTCGTTCTTCGCAACGACCTCCTCGCTGTGCGCCACCATCTCCTTGGGGCCGATACCGGGGTCGATCTGCAGATAGCGCAGCGAACGGTAGAAGCGGTCGATATGTTCCTTCAGGCGAAAAGGCGCGCCTTCGAAGGTGCGGGTCATGTCGAAGGCGCCGTCGCCGTATTTCCAGCTGCGGTCGCGGAAAGGGATCATGACCTGGTTTTCCGGCATGAACGCGCCGTTGAACCAGGCGATGCGTTGATTGCTGAGCTGCTGCGCCATGACTTTCTCCCGGATTGGCGCGAGTATGCCTCGACGTCATTCGGAGGCCAATAATGAACTTTCCCAAGCGCGTGCGGCTGGTCGAAGTGGGCCCGCGCGACGGACTGCAGAACGAGGCCAGGCCCGTTCCGGTCGCGGCCAAGGTTGCGTTGATCGATGCCCTGTCGGCCGCCGGCCACAGCGCGGTTGAGGCGGGCAGTTTCGTGTCGCCCAAATGGGTACCGCAGATGGCCAACACCGACGAGGTGATGGCCCGTATCGTGCGCAAGCCCGGCGTCGGCTATCCGGTGCTGGTGCCCAACAAGCAGGGCATGAACGGCGCGGTCGAGGCGAAGTGCGCGGAAATTGCCATCTTCACCGCCGCCTCGGAAGCCTTCTGCCGCAAGAACACCAACTGCTCGATCGACGAGAGCTTCGAGCGTTTCGCGCCAGTGATGGAGGCGGCGCAAAAGCACGGCATGAAAGTGCGCGGCTACGTGTCGACCGTGATCGCCTGTCCCTACGACGGCAAGGTGGCGCCGGCGAAGGTGGCCGAGGTCTCGGAACGGCTGTTCAGGATGGGCTGCTACGAGGTCTCGCTCGGCGACACGATCGGCGTCGGCACGCCGGGCGAATGCGTGGCCATGATCGACGCGGTAGCCGAGAGGATGCCGCGGGAAAGAATCGCCGCGCACTTCCACGATACCTATGGCCAGTCGCTAGCCAACATCCTGGCCGTCATGGAACGCGGCATCGCGGTTTTCGATACGGCGGTGGCGGGCCTGGGCGGTTGTCCCTATGCCAAGGGCGCCTCGGGCAACGTCGGCACCGAGGACGTGATCTATCTGATGAACGGACTCGGCATCGAACACGGCGTCGATCTCGACGCCATCGCCAAAGCGGGCCGCGAGATCTGTGCCGCCCTGGGACGTGAACCCGCTTCCAAAGTGGCGCAGGCGTTGAAGGCCAAGGCGTCGTAGTCCGCTTTATTTCGCTGCCTTGTCGAATGCGAGGCCGAAGCCCAGGAGCGGTACCTCGATCGTGATCGTCCGCGTGTTTGCATCCTGGACGGCGATCTTGAGCGTCGCGCCGGTGCGCATGGCGGCCAACAATGGATCCTTCAGCGGCAGGGTGACGAAGCAGCCGGCGGCGGTGCAGGTCTGCACCGGAACTTTCTCGGCCATTCCATTGTCGACATTGATCTGGATCGGCTCGGCCAGGTTGATCCCGAGCGGAAGCTGCAGGGCAAGTGCCGGCGCCCTGGTGTCCGGCGCCAGGCGGGCGATGAGCTGTATGACGAGCTGCTTGTCTTCCCGGTTGATCATCTGCTGCACGGCGCGGCAGTCGAGCGTTTTGCCGTCGCCGGAGCATTCGACCCGCCAGGCCGAAGGCGCGGCATCCTGCGCCATTACCGGCAGGCCGAGGAGGGCCGTTGCCGCGATGAGAAGGAGGCCGCGCATCGAAGCGCGGGCAGGACGATTGTCTGATGCCATTCGCTAAAAGACTCCTGTGCCTGCCGACGGGCAGCCAGGGCCATAAATCAGGACTTGGGCAGGCCTGACAAGAGGTTGCCTGCCCGCATTGCCGCAAAACGCTGCAATCGTTCGGAAAAGGTCCGGCGACTGCGCCGATATTCAGACACCTGGGCGGACCGCGCTCGGACGCTTCGTGCTGGCAAAACGCCCTCAGCGCTTCGCAACGACGCGCACCGTCACTGCACTTGAGCGACCGGCCTCGTCGACCACCGCCACGCGGGCCTGGCCGGGGCCATCGGGCTGCCACCTGGCACCGTCAAGCGGGCGACCATCGACCAGCCAGCGCAGCCGGCCTTCGCCGCCCAGGGCACTAAGGGGCACGGTTTCGCGCGCGCCGAGTTCGATGTGGGCGTCGGCTGGAGGGTAGGCGATGCGCGGCCCGCCGTGGCTCTCGGTCGGCGGTGCCAGCGTCCGCATGCGGATTGGCAGTTCGTGATGGGAAGCGACCCGCAAGACGTCGGCGGGCGCCGGTACGGCGCGGTTGTCCTCGGCGGGCAGGCGGCCAAACGCCTTGAGGACGATGGGCAACGCCGCCATGCGGCCGAGCTGGCCGGGGCGTGGCGTGGCGTCAGCATGACCGACCCAGACCACGACCGTCCAGTTGGCGCTGTAGCCTGCGGCCCAGGCGTCGCGGAAGCCGGCGGACGTTCCTGTCTTGTAGGCGATGCGGCGGTCACGCAGTGCCACGGGCAGCGAAGCGAAGCCCTCCGGCAGAGGGGCGTCGGCCAGGACATCGGCGACATACCAGGCGGCGGTCGGGCCGATCAGCCGGACCGTCTCTGGGGGGGGCCGATCGCGGCGCACTGTCGGCGGGGAAAAGACGCCGCCCTTGGCGAGGCCGGCGTAGAGGCCTGCCAGTTCGAGCGGCGAGACTGAGGCACTGCCGAGGGCGATGCCGAGCGAATTGCCCGGATCCCCCGGCGGCAGGCCAGGCGAGACGCCGGCGGTGCGCAGCGTCGAGAGGAAGCGCTGCGGGCCGACTTTCTCAAGGGCCAGTACCGCGGGGACATTCAGCGACTGCTGCAGGGCGCGGCGCACAGTGACGGCGCCCTGGTGGCTGCGGTCGAAGTTGCGCGGCAGCCAGTCGCGAAAACGCACCGGCACGTCCTCGACCAGAGAATCGGGATGCAGCGTGCGGTCGTCGAAGGCCATGGCATAGATCAGCGGTTTCAGCGCCGAGCCGGGAGAACGTCGGGCCCGTACCAGATCGACCTGGCCGGCACGGCCGAAGAAATCGCTACCGCCAAGCCACGCCACGACGCCGCCGGTTCGATTGTCGAGCACGACCATGGCGATCTGTGCCCGGTCGGCGAATTGGCCGCGCTCCTCGGCCCCAAGCTGGACCAGGGCGGCCTGAAGCTCGAAGCGCAGCGTTGTCGGCACCGCCGCGCCCGGCGACTGGCCGGCCAGCCATGCCGACAAATGAGGTGCGTGCATCGGCATGGCGAGCCGGCGGTCGGGCGCGGGGCGGCCGGTGGCCATCGCAAGCAACGCGGCGTCGACGATGCCGTGTTCGAAACCACGGGTCAGCACGCGGTCGCGCGCCACCTGCGCCGATGCATTCCCGCGGTCCGGCCGGCGGCGCTCTGGCGATTGCGGAATGGCGACGAGAAGGGCTGCTTCCGCGGCGCTGAGCTGCTTCGGCTCCTTGCCGAAATAGGCGAAGGAGGCGGCGCGTACGCCTTCCAGGTTGCCGCCCATCGGTGCCAGCGTGAGGTAAATCGCCAGGACTTCGCGCTTGGAATAGCGCCATTCGAGTTGAAATGCGCGCGCGGACTGGCGGGCTTTGGTGAGCAGGCTGCGGCGGCCGCGCGGCTCGAGCAGGCGGGCGGCCTGCATGGAAAGCGTCGAAGCCCCCGACACGATTCGCCCTCGGTCGATCCACTGGCTGGCGGCGCGGACGGCCGCCAGCGGATCGACGCCCCAGTGCGCATCGAAGCGGCGGTCCTCGTAGGCCTTGAGAAGAGCCAGGTAAAGCGGATCGACGTCGTCGAGCGTGGTCTTCAGACGCCACTTCCCGTCCGGCGTGGTGAAGGCGCGCAACAGGCGGCCGTCCGCATCGAGGATTTCGGTCGATCGCTCCTGGTACCGGGCGAGGTTGGGGGGAAAGAGCCGGTCGAGCACCAGCGCGCCGGCCGCCAGGCTGGTGGCGAAGAGCGCGGTGCAGGCGAGGAGGCGCTTGGCGATCATGGGATCAGCGCGGCGCCACCGTAAGGCTGCCCATCGCGCTGCGGGCATTTACCCGCGGGGCGTACATGTCGGAGACATTGACGGCCGGCATGGCGAAGGTCCCAGGTGTAACAGCGCGCACGATATAGGCCACGTGATAAGAGTTGCCGAACCGCCGGGTTTCGTCCCACAGCGTGCGGTACAGCCGGTCGCCAAGGTCGAACGACGCGAAGAAGCGGTCGTCGCGCGCCTCGGCGATCCGCGGCACCGTCAGTTTCCACAGGAATGGAAATGACTTGGCGGTCTCCTCGTTCAAAACGGTTTCGATCTCGAAGCCTGCCGGAAGAAGATCGAGCAGGGCGATCTCGTGGTAGCCGCCCTCGATATTGCGGCCGCTCAACGACACGATCAGCCGGTCGTTCTGGCGGACCTGGGCAAGATCGGCCGTCTCGCCGGCCAAAGTCAGGAATTTCCGGTCGACGCTCAGCCCGTTGGAGGCCGCAGGCAGCGGCTCGCGCGGCACGCCGCGGACCGTGACCTGCATCCAGACCGGGCGATCACCGTCGTTCCTGATGCGCAGGCCACGGGCGATCGCGGTGGCATCGGGATTGATCACCGCCGGTTCGCTGGCCGACTTGGTGGCGACGCCGTCGACCGAATAGGCGAAGTCACCGCCGCCGGCGAGGGCTCGCGCCGCCAGCACCAGCCACGCCTGTTCCTGGGTGGTGGTGTCATCGATCCGCGCCACCAATCGGTCGCGTACCGAGGCGACCACCTGGGCTAGGCCCTCGCGGCCGCCGGCCTCGGAAGCCAGGGCCAGGAGGGCAGCGCGGTTGCGCAGCGGCGAGCCATAGTAGTCGCTGGAGTCAGGCTGGTCGATGTTCTGGCGGGCGAGGCCGAAGGCGAGGCGTGCACGGCCAGGCTCGGCGACGTGATTGAGTGCTGCTGCAAGCTGGGCCCAGGCGAGACCGCCCCTGATCTCGGACGCCTTGGTGTCCTGGAAGTAGCGGACGCGGCCGGGGTCAGCGAGGCCGGCCTTGGCGAGCACGTACCAGGCATAGGCCTGGGCGTTGGGTGAGAGCCGGTCGACCGTGCGATTGAGCCAGGTCAGGCCGCGCTGCAACGAGGCTGCCGGGACGGCCATGTTCTGGTCGCGGGCGCGCAGCAGGAAGTCGAGAGCATAGCTCTGCAACCACTCTGCCGCGGCATTTCCGAATGGACCCCACATGCCGAACGACCCGTCGGCGATCTGCATGTCGACGATGCGATAGACCGCATCCTGCACGCGGTCGCCGATCCGGGGATCGCTCGGCCCGTAACCGAGTAGCGCCACGTCGTTGTAGTAGAGCAAGGGCAAGGCGCGGCTCGTGGTCTGCTCCATGCAGCCAAAGGGATACTTGTCGAGGGCGCGCAGCAGCGCCGGCACATCGATACCCGGTGTGCGCGACAACGCCACGCTGGCCACCGCGGTACCCGGCGCGAAGGGGGTCGTAGCGTCGCGATCGAGCGTCAGCTCGCGGCCGGGCTCGAGCTGGGCCACAGTATCGATGGCACTTGGCGTCTGGGCCGCGCGGACCTGGATATCCCATTCGCGCCTGACTGCGAAGTTGCCCGGTCCGGCCACCGACACGGTGACCTTACCGAAGCCGGGATCGCCGGCACGCAGGGTCCAGGAAAGCAGATCACGCTGATTGGCGGCGAGCCGCCGCGTTTCCGCGACCGGCCGTTCGAGTGCGACCGCGCCGGTGGCTTCCATGACGATCCGGTAGTCGCCGGGCCCGCCTTCGACGTTATGCAGCGACAGCGCCACGCGACCGCGGTCGCCGGGCGCCAGGAAGCGCGGCAGAACGACATCGGCAGTCACGGCGTCACGCACGAAGAGGCGATGCTCCGATGAGCCGACGCGGGTCCTGGCGTAAGCCACGGCCATGATGCGGAGCTGGCCGATGAAGTCGGGGATATCGAGGGCGATCCGCGCCTCGCCTTTGTCGTCCAGCTTCACCGGGCCGCTGAACAGGGCGACCGTGCGGGTCGGCACGACGTCGAGACCACCGATGTCACCCGAATCGCCGCCGGAACGGATACGGCCGAGATCGTCGGCGCGGCCATCGAGCAGGCGGCCGTAGTCATCGCGCATGGCGACGCCCAGCCGGCGTTTGCCGAAGTAGAATCCCGCCGGATTGGGCGTGCGAAAGCGCGTCAGTTGCAGGATGCCCTCGTCGACTGCGGCGACGGTGATGAAGGCTTCCTCGCCCTTGAGATTCGCGACTCGCACCGGCACTTCGATGCGCTGGCGCGGCGTTACCTTCTCCGGCGCTGCGATCTCGACCCTCAGCGTGCGCAGCGCCGGATCGAGGCCGAGCCAGGTCGCCCCGATGGCGCGCGTCGGCGTACGTTCGGCGGGCATGTCCAGTGGTCGCCACGCCGTCACCAGGGCGTAGGCGCCGGCGCCCCATTCGGCTTTCACCGGAACATCGACAGTGGTGCCGCCGGCCGGAATCTTTGTGGCATAGGTCGCCACGATCCGGTCGGTGGCAATGGCGATCAGCGCCTCGCCGGCAAACGGTGCCTCGATGCGGAGCCGCGCCGTGTCGCCCGGCGTGTAGTTCTGCTTGTCGCTGGCCACGCGCAGCGTGTCGGGCGTTTCCTCGACGCCGGTGCCACCGTACCAGCCGACATAGAACATCATACTGCTCGAGGTATTCTTCTCGCGGTCGACGATCGTGAGGCGATGCGGACCCCAGGTCAGGCGGCGCGACAGGCGCGTCGGCGCATCTGCTTTCAGCGCGATCGTATCGGCAGTCAGCAGTCGCTCGGTGGGGATCGCCTGCCAGCGCCAGCGACCATCGACCTGATACCACTGGTAGGCGTAGTCGATCCGGTCGATGCGATACTCGACAGCCGGGCGGGCAATCTGAGCGCCCAAGGCATCGACAGCCACGATGTCGAATTCGGTATCGATGCCTTCGCGCGCATAGCGGCCCTCGAAGGTCGATCGGATACCCAGGTAAGCTTCGCGGCTGCGCACCGGCACGACCTTATCGGCTTTCGTCGCGCGCCCGCCGCCGGGCTCGAAAACGCGGGCCGTCAGCTGAGCCTGCAGCGGCAGCACCGTGTCCTTCACCTGATCGCCGTCCCATTCGAGGCGCGACTTGCCGGCCTCGTCGGTTTCGGGTGCCGTGAGGGTAATGAACGGTGGCTCGAATTTCTCGCGCTCGCTTTCCAGTCCGAAACTGTACTTGGCGAAGGCGGGGAAGGGCTGGTCGTCGATGGCGACGCGCATATCGGCCTCGACGGCGAGACCTGATGCCGGCGCGCCATAGAGGAAGTCGGCGGACACTCCGAAGCCATTGGCCCGGCCGGGGCGCAGGATCGCCTCGTCGGAGGCGAGTTCGACCTTGAGCTTTTCTGGAACGAAATCCTCGACCGAGAATTCGACGCGACCAACCGATGCTGCCTTGGGGTCGATGTAGGCGCCGACCGACCAGCGGCCGCGGCGTGAGGATTTCGGCAGACCGATCGCCTGATGCAATGCCCCCGCGGCCTGCAGGGCATGAACGAACCGGGTGAATTCGGTGCCGTCAGGCCGCTTGACGATCAAGGTGACCGGCATGTTCGAAAGCGCCGTCGCGCCATCGTCGCGTAGCAATGCCATGAGTTGCACTGTTTCGCCGGGCCGGTAGACGCCGCGCTCGGTGTAGAGGAAGGCATCGACCGGCCCGGGCTGGGCGCGACCGTCGATGCCACGGTCCGAAAGATCGAACGCTGCCTTGGTGAGTTCGAGCCGGGAGAATTCCTGCTTGGCCGGATCGGAGGCCATGACGGCCGTCGCCTCGGCCGCGCCGCGACCTTTCATAAGTCCGGCGGCGAAGTTTGCCCGCCCATCCGACGCGGTGATCGCCTTGGCGATGGGTTCGTTGCCGCGCGACAGCAGGACGACTTCGAGGTCCGCCAGTGGCTGGGCGCTTTGCAGGGACCGGGCAAAGACGTTGAGGCCGTCATCACCGCTGAAGGTCGTGAGCGCGATGTCGGTGTCTATCACCCACAGGCCGGACAGGCCGGCCTGATCCTCGTAGTCGTCGTCGCTCTCCGAGGGCGGACGCGCCGCATTCCATGCCACCACAAAATAGGCGCCTGGTTTCCAGTCTTTGACGGTCTCGCGGATCGGAAAGGCCGTGACGATTGGCTGGTTGGCGACGTTGCGCACTTCCATCGTGCCGCGCCACTGCAGGATGCCGTTGGAACCGTTCAGCCAGGAGCGCAGAGACCACGATTCGGTGACGGGCTCCGATCCGGGAAAGGTGGCGTCGTAGCGGTCGCTGGCGAAGCGGTCGAGGCCGCGCTCGTTGACGCGATAGATGGCGAATCCGACTTTCGAGACGTTGATCGTGGTGACTGGCAGGCCGGCTGAGGATCCGCGCGGCAGGATAAATCCCTTGCCGGGCAGAGTTACGACCGCCGGCCGGGCGCCCAGCGCAACATCGACCGATCGCTCTTCGTCCAGCTTCGCGCCGTCACGGCCGGGGAAACCGGCAAGCAGCCTGACCTTGTAGTCCCGGCCGTAGGAAAGCCCGCCGATGCATAGGCGGTCATCGACCACGCGCAGCGCCGATTTCACCTCCGGCTCGATGCGGACATAGTCGCCATACTTCACGTCGCCGGTTGCCAGAGGCTTGTTGAAGGCGAAACAGGCCTCGCCCTCGGGGCGCGAGCTGTCGATCCCGAGCCGGCGATAAGCGAAAGGTTCGTTGGGCGCCGCTGCGGGCTGTGCAAGCGGCCCGGGGGCAGGCGGGACGGTGGGGGCGGTGGTGGCCGGCGTCGCCGGTGCCGATGGGGACGGCGGTGTCGATGCCACTTGCGATGGAGGCGGCCGGTCGATCGATCCTTCCGGCGTTCCGAGCAGGTAGCCGGTGATGCCGGATCCCAACATCAGGGCCACGACCAAGGCAGTCAGCGTCGATCGATTCATGACAACCCCCAAGGACAAGCGGCCGGAGTGTAGCCCTCCGATTGTGCAGACACTGTGGAGACCGGCGAGGCCGTTGTGAATGTTTCCGGGCTGTGGCGCATGCGCCACGCTGTGGATAGGCCGCGCTTGAGCGCCCCCGGATTGCGTTCTAAGCGCAGGTGATGGCGTTGCATCTCATCAAGCTGGCGGTCGGCGTGGACGACCTGTCCCACATGAAGGAAGTCCAGGCGGGGCGCCGCAAACAGCGCCGGCAGGGTCCACGCTCTCCACACTGGGTCTACACCCGCAATACGCCGCGACGGGCGGAGGAACTGGTGGCCGGCGGTTCGCTCTACTGGGTTGTGCGCGGCGTCATCCGCTGTCGCCAGGAGCTGGTCGGTTTCGAGAACGATTTCGATGAGGACAGCGGCAAGAAATACTGCCGGATCAAGCTCAGGCGAACCTTGGTGCCGACCGCGCCACGGGCCTGCAAGGCCTTCCAGGGGTGGCGCTACCTCGAACAGGAGTGCGTACCGCCCGATCTCTCGCGCGGCGATACCGGCGACATGCCGGCGGAAATGGCGGCCGAGCTGAAACGGCTCGGGCTGCTTTAGCGGTTGGTGAGCTTCAGTTCGATGCGCCGGTTGCGGGCTCTGTCGATTGCCGACAATGGCTGGTACTGGCCGTAACCGGCAGCGACCAGACGGTCGTTCGGAATACCTTCCTTGTGGAGGAACTTCACCACGGCGATGGCACGCGCGACGGAGAGTTCCCAGTTGGACGGATAGAGTGCGTTGTTGATCGGCGTGCTGTCGGTATGGCCATCGACCTGGAGAACCCAGTTGATGTTCTTGGGAATCTGGCCAGAGATATCGATCAGACGGTGGGCGACGTTTGCGAGCTGCTTCTCGCCGCCCGGCTGAAGGACCGCCGAGCCCGAAGGGAAAAGCACTTCCGACTGGAAAACGAAGCGGTCGCCGACGACTTGCACGTCGCGTTGGCCCGCCAGCGCTTCGCGCAGCTTGCCGAAGAACTCCGAGCGATAGCGCGCCAGTTCTTCGACCTTGCTGGCAAGCGCGCGGTTGAGCTTCTGGCCGAGGTCGACGATCTGGACCTGCTGTTCCTTTGCCTTGGTGTCGGCAGCTTCGAGCGCGACGTTGAGACGGGCGAGCTCGTCCTTGACGCCGGCCAGCTCGGCGGCGAGGCGCACGACGGCGGCCTTCTGTTCAGCCGCGATTTTCTGTTCTTCGGTAAGATCGGCAAAGAACTTGCCCTTTTCCTCGTTGGCGGCGGCAAGCGAGGCCGCGAGGCGCGTGAGTTCGAGCCGCTGCCGCTCGATCTCCTCTTGCAGGTCGGCGCTCCTGGTCTCGGCTTCTTTGGTTGTGCTCGACAGCGCCGCACTCAGTCGATCCCGTTCGGCCAGCATCGAAGTCAGCCGCTCGCTGAGCTGGTCGCGCTCGATCTTGAGCGCATCGCCGGTCTGGCGTTCGGCGGCGAGGCTGGTGTCCAGCCGTTCCTTCTCGGCACGCGCCTGACGGATCTGGAGCGAAAGTTGCTCGATATCCTTCTGGAGGGTCTGGTTGGACTGCTTTTCGATCGAGAGGAGCTTGGCGAGGTCGCCAACCTGCCGGCCGAGCTGGTCGATTGCGGTGTCCCGGTTGGTCAGTGCGTCCGACAGGGTGAATTGTGCGACGCTGAAGATCGACAGCAGGAAGATCAGCACCATCAACAGCGTCGTAAGCGCATCGACATAACCAGGCCAGGTGTAGTCGGCGGCTCCGGACCGGCGGCGGGACGACAGGGCCGCCATCGTCCGTTACCCCTCGCCCTGCGAGGGCGGGCTGGCGCCCCGTGCCGACGCAGCGATCGTTCGCGCCAGAAGCCTGAACTCGCCACGCAATTCGTCGGCAAGCGTCGTACTGTCTCGCGCGCGATCCTCGACAAGGCGGGCAAGCAGGGCTTCGACGTTTTGATGGTGGACTTGAAGGCCCTGGCTGTCGGCCTTGTCTGAAGAGAGGGCAAGGCGATCTATTGTGCCGCGCAGCTCATCGGTGAGCGCGGCGCGGCTGCGTGCGCTTTCCTCGACCAGATGGGAAAGCAGGGCTTCGATGTTCCGCTGATGCGCGAGCAGGGCGGCGTTGTCGGTTCCATCGTGCCGGGCAGCAAGCTGATTGACCGCGCCCCGCAGCTCTTCGGCGATGGCAGCTCGGTTTCGCGCACTCTCCTCGACGAGATGGGTGAGAAGGGCCTCAATGTTGCGCTGGTGGGCGAGGAATGCCTCGCGGTCGCCACCATCGGCGCGCTCTGACAGTCGCTCGAAGGCGCCTTGAATTTGGATCGACTGCTCCGCGAGCCCGGCGAGGAGACCCTGTTGGGCGCGCATGGTCTCCGAGAGTACCGCCAGTCGTTCGACCAGGGCGGCGCCGAGAGCCGTCGTGGCGTCCCGGTGTTCCTCGGAACGTCGCAGCGAGCGGACAAGTTCGTCGAGACCCTCGGCAGTGTGCTCGAGCACGGCCTCGGCGTAGGCTGAACCGCCCTGTTCGCCCTCGGCCTGCAGGCTGCCGCGGGAAATGCGAGTTGCGCCGGCAAGCCACTCCTCGAGTTCGATGTGAAAGCGGCCCTGTGCCTGGCTTGCCTGCAACTCGAGGAAGCCCAGTACCAGTGAGCCGGAGAGGCCGAACAACGAGGCACCGAAAGCTGTCGCCATGCCTTTCAGTGGGCCGTCGATGCTGGCTTTGAGCTTGGCAAACATTTGTACGGCGTCGCCGGCGGTGACCTGCAGGCCTGCGATGGCGTCGGCGACGGCGGCGATGGTTTCGAGCAACCCCCAGAACGTGC
>CALDNT010000106.1 GCA_937915145.1 uncultured Reyranella sp. | reverse complement strand
TGGCGGCCAGCGTCTCGAACATCTTCAGCGCCACGCCGGAATGGCTGCGCATGCCGACGCCGATCACCGAGACCTTGGAGACGTTGAGGTCGGACTTGACCTCGGCGAACTTGAGATCGGCCTTGGCCTGCTCGAGCCGCTGCACCGCATGGGCGAGGTCGGCCTTCGGCACCGTGAAGGTGATGTCGGTCGAGCTGCCGTCGAGCGAGACGTTCTGCACGATCATGTCGACGTTGATGTTGGCGGCGGCCAGCGGGCCGAAGATCGCCGCCGCGACACCGGGCCGGTCGGGCACGTGGGTCACCGTGACCTTGGCCTCGTCCTTGGCGAAGGCGATGCCGCTCACGACGGATTTCTCGAGTCCCTGGGCCATGATCTCTTCCTCGTCCACAACCAGCGTGCCGGGCAGGTCGCTGCCGAGCGCCTCGTCGAACGACGACAGCACCTGCACCCGCACATGATGATTCATCGCCAGCTCGACGGAGCGCGTCTGCAGCACCTTCGAGCCCTGCGAGGCCATTTCGAGCATTTCCTCATAGGTCACGCGATCGATCTTGCGCGCCGCCTCGACGATCCGCGGGTCGGTCGTATAGACGCCGTCGACGTCGGTATAGATGTCGCAGCGGTCGGCCTTGAGGGCCGCGGCCAGCGCCACCGCCGAGGTGTCCGAGCCGCCGCGGCCGAGGGTCGTGATGCGGCCCTCGGGCGAGAGGCCCTGGAAACCCGGCACGATCGGCACTTCGCCGGCCGCCATGGTGCGCGCCATCTCGGTGGTATCGATATCGACGATGCGCGCCTTGGAATGGGCATCGTCGGTCCGGATCGGGATCTGCCACGCAACCCACGAGCGTGCCGGCACACCTTCCTGCTGCAGCACCAGCGCCAGCAGGCCGACCGTGACCTGCTCGCCGGTCGCCACGACGACATCGTACTCGCGTGGATCGGGCAGCGCCGCGACCTCGCTCACCCACTTCACGAGCTGGTTGGTGGCGCCCGACATCGCCGAGACCACGACCGCGACCTGGTGGCCGCGGGCGACCTCGGCCTTGATCTTGCGCGCGGCATTCTTGATCCGGTCGATATTGCCGACCGAGGTTCCGCCGAATTTGAGAACGATGCGCGCCATGAACCTGCTCGAAGAAACCTGCTCGAAGATCCTGCCCGAAGGGGAAGCCCCCGCCCGGAAAGCGGGGTATAGACACCGGCGGC
This sequence comes from uncultured Reyranella sp., assembly GCA_937915145.1. Lineage (GTDB taxonomy): Bacteria > Pseudomonadota > Alphaproteobacteria > Reyranellales > Reyranellaceae > Reyranella. The sequence continues at coordinate 29,587 of CALDNT010000106.1, read as the reverse complement.
ACCACAGGGGTCAAGGGCAGCCATGAACCGAACGTCGCATAACTCAGCCGTCTCGACGATCGATCCGGCCGAGATCGAGCGCTTTTCGCGCATTGCCGGCGAGTGGTGGGATCCCGCCGGCAAGTTCGCGCCCCTGCACCGGCTGAACCCGGTCCGCATCGGCTTCATCCGCGACCGCGCCGCCGCCCACTGGGCCCGCGACGCCCTGTCGGGCACGCCGCTGCAGGGGCTTTCCGTCCTCGACATCGGCTGCGGTGGTGGCCTCTTGAGCGAGCCGATGGCGCGGCTGGGCACCACCGTCACCGGCGTCGACGCCGGCGCCCGCAATATCGCCGTCGCCGCCCTTCACGCCGAGAAGCAAGGGCTGGCCATCGATTACCGCCATGGCACCGCCGAGGCTCTGGCCAAAAGTGCCGCCCGCTTCGACATCGTGCTGGCGCTGGAGATCGTCGAGCACGTGGCCGATGTCGATCTGTTCCTCGCCTCCTGCGCCCAGTTGGTGAAGCCGGGCGGCCTCGTGTTCCTGTCGACCCTCAACCGCACCGCCAAGGCCTGGGCGCTGGCCATCGCCGGTGCCGAATATGTCCTCGGCTGGCTGCCGCGGGGTACCCACGACTGGAAGAAATTCCTCAAACCCTCGCAAGTCGTGCGCGGACTGGAGGCTGGCGGCGTCGAGACGAAGGAGATCGTGGGCGTCGTCTACAGTCCGCTCAGCCGGGCGTGGCGCCTGAACAGCACCGATCTCGACGTCAACTACATGCTGTTCGGCGTCTCCCGGAGTGGGGCAAGGTAAGAATCGAACCCGACCGCTCGCGGAGTCGCGCCTCACTCTGCAAGTCGTTGGATGAGCAGACTATTTTGCCTTTCCCCCGACGAGGTCAACTCAGCCGCGTGGCCGCACGTCAGGCACCTTGCGGTAGAACCACACGCCGACGGCCAGCGACAGGATCAGCCAGCCGAACACTGCCTGGTAGGCCACCGGCGGCGCTGCCGCTTCGGTCCCGCGCAGGAGCTGGACGATGATGCCCGTCACCTGCTGCATGGTGTAGGCGCCGGCCATGACGGCGGCGTTGAGGGTGGCGAGGGCACGGCCGGCCAGGCGCTCGGGGAAGCTGAAACGCACGTGAGTGTGCAGGATGGCGACGACGCTGCCGGTTGCGCTGAAGGCACAGAGCAGCAGCGACGCCAGCCACAGCGGCCAGCGGCCATGAAGCGCCAGCGGCAGCAGGGCAAGCGCCATCAGCCCGACCAGGACGATGACCACGCCCTTGCGGCTGTTGAAGCGCTGGTCGAGCGAGCCGATGACGAAGCTGAACGGCACGGCGACCGCCGTCATGGCGAGCAGAACCCAGCTCCGTTCGCCGAGACCAAGGCCGTAGACATCGTTGAGGTAGGGCCCGCCCCACAGACTGACGATGGCGGCCTGTGCGGGATAGACCGCGAACTGGATGGCGACCAACCCCCACAGATGGCGGTGGCGGAACACCTGGCGCAGACCGTCCAGAACGTCGCCCAGCGCCTCGTGCGCCGATTCGAGCGGCTTGCCGTCGGGCCGGTCGCGCACGCCCAACCATACGGCGGCAGCGATGGCGAAGCAGGCGGCCGCGAGCGCCCAGTAGGCGCCACGCCAGCCCACACCCTCGATCAGCCAGGCAAGCGGCGCCGTGGCCAGCATATTGCCGACCCCGCCTGCCGCACTCACCATCGCGACATAAAAGGCAACGTGTTGCGGCGGCACCCAGCGCGCCATGGTGGCGATCGAGCCCATCAGTGTGCCGACGCAAGCCAGCGCCAGCAGGGCGCGTCCGATCGAAAGCCCGATCCAGCCGCCGGCCAGCGCGAAGGTGATGCATCCCGCGATGCCGATGAGCGACAGTACCGAGATGGTCGCGCGCGGGCCGAAGCGGTCGAGCGCGATGCCGCCCGGGATCATCGCCAGGCCGAAGGCCAGGAAGTAGACGCCGCCGACGAAGCCCATGCGCGCCGGTGCGATGTCGAGTTCGCGCATCAGTTCGGGCGCCATCAATCCGTTGGCGGCGCGGAACAGCATGCTGAAGGCAAAGGCAAAGCAGAAGCACAGCAGGACGCGCAGCGCGCCTGCCGGAACGGACCGGCTCAATTCCCGCGCGGGATCCAGGGCAGACGGCCGAACTCGATGCCTTCCTCTGCCAGTTCCTCGGCTTCCTCGTCGGTGGTCTGGCCGTAGATGCCGCGCTTGTCGCTTTCGCCGTAGTGGATCTTGCGCGCTTCCTCGGCGAATTTCTCGCCGACCGGTTCGAGATTCTTTTCGACCTGCTCACGCAGCTTCAGCAGCGTCTCGCGCATTTCCCTGGGCATGGCCCGCGCCAGGGCGGCGACCTGCGGATCGACCGCCGGAGCGGGCGTCGCCTCGGCCGGCGCCTCGACATCTTTGCCACCACCCTTGCCACTTGCCTTGCCGATGCGCGGCGCCATCGGCGCACGCACGACCTTGGAACTGCCGCAAGCCGGGCAACCGATCAGGGAACGCTTCTCCTGGCGTTCGTAAGTTTTGCCGTCCTTGAACCAACTGTCGAATTCATGGCCCTTGGTGCAGCGCAGACGATACAAAATCATGACGCTGCGAAAATGGTGGCTTGTCGCGTCCAGCGCAAGCGCCGAATGTTCCGCCCCGCTCAACCGGTTACCTGCCGCCAGACGACGATGGACCGCCAGCCTTCCAATCTCAAAGCCGCCTTCTGGATGGCCGGCTGGCTGTCGGCGATGACGATCATGGCCATTGCCGGCCGCGAAACCACGCGCGAGCTCGATGTCTTTCAGATCATGGAGATGCGCTCGATCCTGGGGCTCTTCATGCTCTATCCGCTGATCTATCTGGGCGGCGGCTTCGCCACCCTGAAGACGGCGCGTCCGTGGGAGCACATCGCACGCAACGTCGCCCACTATGGCGCACAATTCTCCTGGTTTCTGGCTCTGACCCTGATCCCGCTCGCCCAGGTCATCTCGATCGAGTTCACGATGCCGATCTGGACGGCGATCCTGGCGGTGGTCTTCCTGGGTGAGCGCATGGGCCTGTGGAAGAACCTGGCCGTCGTGCTGGGCGTGGTCGGCGTCGTCATCGTCGTGCGTCCCGGCACCAACGAAATCGTGCCCGGGCAATTGATTGCCCTGGCGGCCGCCGTAGGTTTTGCGATCTCCGTCACCATGGTCAAGTCGCTTACACGCACCGACAGCGTCGTCACCATCCTGTTCTGGATGCTGGTGATCCAGTCGGTGATCGGCATCGCGCCCGCTCTCGCGGTATGGCAGTGGCCTACACCCTATGTCTGGGGTTGGGTTGTCGTTATCGCGTTTCTCGGCACCTTCTCGCACTATTGCCTGACCCGGGCGATGCTCCACGCCGACGCCACCATCGTCGTGCCGATGGATTTCCTGCGTGTGCCCCTGGCCGCGCTCACCGGATGGCTGATCTACAATGAGCGGCTCGACACCTTCACGATACTGGGTGCCGCCCTGATCCTGTCGGGCAATCTGTTGAACCTGAAAGGCACGGGAACACGCAAGCCATGACGGTCTCCTCCTGGATCGCGACCTGGGCCGGTCTGGTGCCGGCCGGCGTCTCCGTTCTCGACCTCGCCGCCGGCGGCGGGCGGCACACGCGCTTCCTGGCCGAGCGTGGCCATCGCGTGACGGCCGTCGACCGCGACGTGAGCGGCCTTGCCGCCACCGACGCGATCGAAGTCATCGCAGCCGATCTCGAGGACGGCAGTCCGTGGCCATTGGCCGGCCGCCACTTCGGCGCCGTGGTGATGACCAATTATCTGCACCGGCCGTTGTTCCCGTACCTGTTCGAGGCGCTACAGCCGGGTGGCGTGCTGCTCTACGAGACGTTCATGGCCGGCAACGAACGCTTCGGCAAACCGAGCCGACTGGAGTTCCTGCTGAGGGACGGCGAACTTCTGGAGCTGGTGCGCGGTCGCTTTTCGGTGGTCGCCTATGAAGCGCGGATGATCAGCGAGCCGAAGATGGCGATGGTGCAGCGGATCGCGGCGCGCCTCGTCGCCTGACGGTTGCTATTCCGCGGCCCTGGCCATCGCCGCCTTGTGCAGCACGGGTGCTGCATACTTCCGGTCGTGCTGTAGCGACGGCACCATTTTCCGCGCTTCCGCGACCTTGGCGAGATCGACCTCGGCGATGACGAAACCGGCCTTTTCGCCGCCGGCATCGGCCAGCACTTCGCCCCACGGGGCGATGGCGATGGAATGGCCGTAGGTCTTGCGCTTCGATCCCTTGTGCGTGCCGACCTGGGCCGGTGCGAAGACGAAGCAGCCGGTCTCGATGGCGCGTGACCTCAGGATGGTGTGCCAGTGCGCCTGACCGGTCGGCACCGTGAACGACGACGGGATCGACAACATGGTCGCGCCGGCATGGGCCAGCTCGCGATAGAGGTAGGGGAAGCGCAGGTCGTAGCAGATGGTCATGCCGAGAACGCCCCATGGCGTCTCGGCCAGGACCGCGCGATCGCCCGGCTTGAAGGTCGAGGACTCGCGATAGCTCTCGCCGCCCGCGAGCTGGACGTCGAACATGTGGATCTTGTCGTAGCTCGCCACCACCCCGCCCGACGCGTCGATCAGGTAGGAGCGATTGCGGATCTGCTCCTCCCCCGGCACGCGGACATGGATCGACCCCAGCAGGAACCAGGCGCCGGTCTCGCGCGCCACCGCCCGGGCGGCAGCCAGCATGCCATGGGTCTCTTCGGTCTCGGCCTTTTCGAGGGTCTCGGTACGGCTGGCGCCGATCAGGCCGGTATTCTCGGGCGTCATCATGAAGTCGGCGCCGGCGTCGCGGGCGAGCCGCGTCTGCTCGCGCACGAAGGCCACGTTCTCGGCCATCTCGTTGCTGACATTGGTCTGGATCAGACCGGCCTTGAAGGTGCTCGCGGTCGTCATCGAATGATCTCCCTCAGCCCGGCTGGGCGAGCAGCGGGTCGAGCTTGCCCGCCCGCTCGAGTGCTGCCAGTTCGTCGGAGCCGCCGATGTGCTGGCCGTTGATGAAGATCTGCGGCACGGTCGTGCGCTTGGCCCGTTCGCGCATTTCGGCGCGCTTGGTTTCGTCCATCATGACGTCGGTCTCTTCATACGCGGCACCCTTGTCGTCGAGCAGGCCCTTGGCGCGGGCGCAGTAACCGCAGAACGGGGTGGTGTAGATCTCGATCCTGGCCATCTGGAACTCCTCGAGCCGACTATAACGCCGGCCGAACGACCCGCGCCAGCGTCAGCACATCGACATGGTGCGCGCCGCCGCGCAGCAGAACACGGGCGCAGGCCTCGACCGTCGCGCCGGTGGTAAAGACATCGTCGACAAGCAGCACGGTTCTGCCGGCCACTTCGTCGGCCCAGCGGGGATGGATATCGAAAGCCTGCCGGACATTGCGGTGCCTCTCGCCGGCGCGCAGGCCCGCCTGCGAGCCGGTCCATTTGCGACGGCGCAGCAGATCGGGGGCAAGGCGGATGGCGGTGCTGCGTTGGGCGTCCCGTGGTGTCGCGCGCAGGACGGCGCGGGCCAGCAGAAGCGCCTGATTGTAACGGCGGGACAACAGCCGGCGCCAATGCAGCGGCACAGGGACGACCAGGTCGGCATCGCCCAGGAGATCGGCGCCGGCCCGCGCCATCCAGTCGCCGCCCGCGCGGGCGATGTCGGTGCGGTCGCCGTGCTTGAACGGCAGCACCAGACGGCGGCTGCTGGCGTCGTAAGCCAGGGCGGCGCGGGCACGGCGAAACTTCGGCGGCCGGGCGAGGCAACCGGCGCAGCGCGCGCCGTCGCCGAGATCCTCGGCGAACGGATCGCCGCAGCAGGCGCAGTGCGGCGGTGCGACAAAGGAGAAGTCCTGCCAGCAGCCGGCGCAGAGAGCGCCCGGTGCTTCGACGATCTCGCCGCAACCCAGGCACAAGGGCGGCAGCACGGCATCGAGCACCACCCGCCCCGCCGTGGCAAAGACATGGCTCAAGCCGGCCGGCAACATGGAAAGATGGAGCCCGCCAAATGCGCCCACAGAATGGCGGCGCCCCTACCGGCTGGCGCGCTTTGGCCCTACATACGAGCGGTGATCGCGCCCGACCCCCTTCTGGTCTTCGACCGTATCGTGCTGCGCCGGCGGCGCGAGAGGGCGGCGCGTGCGTGGGATCGGCAGGCTTTCCTCAAGCGCGAGATCGCCGAACGTCTCGTCGAGCGGCTGGACGATGTGCGCCGGGGTTTCGCCCTGGCCCTCGATCTCGGCTGTCACGGCGACGAAATCGCGACGGCCCTGCGAAAATCCGCTGCCGGCGGCGGCGACACTGTCGGGCAGCTCGTGCGCAGCGACCTGGGGCACGGATTCGCCCGGCGCGCCGACGGCCCGGCCGTGGTCGCCGACGAGGAGGCCCTGCCCTTCGCCGCCGCCCGTTTCGACCTGGTGATGAGCGCCATGAACCTGCACTGGGTCAACGACCTGCCGGGCACGCTGATCCAGATCGGCCGCATCCTGAAGCCCGACGGCCTCTTCCTGGGTGCGATGCTGGGCGGCGGTACCTTGTGGCAACTGCGCCAGGCCCTGGCGGCAGCGGAGAGCGAGATCGAGGACGGCCTCAGCCCGCGGGTCTCGCCATTTGCCGATCTGCGCGACGCCGCGGGCCTGCTGCAACGGGCTGGTTTCGCCTTGCCGGTCGCCGACGGCGAGACCATCGACGTCGAATACGAGAGCGCACTCGCCCTGATGCGCGATCTCGGCGCCATGGGCGAGAGCAACCTCATCGTCGAGCGCCGCCGCGGGCTGGCGCGCCGCACCACGCTGTTGAGAGCTGCGGAGATCTATGGCGAGCGCTTCGCGCGGCCTTCCGGCCGGGTCGTCGCCAGTTTCGAGGTGCTGTTCCTGCACGGCTGGGCGCCGCATGCCTCACAACCCAAGCCGCTGAAACCCGGCAGCGCGGCGCGGCGGCTGGCCGACGCGCTGGACAGCGCCGAACAGAGTGCCGGCGAGAAAGTTGAGCGGAGCTAGATCGTGCCTGTCGTGAAATTGTCGTTCATCGCCCTGATATCGGAGAGCTTCGGCTTCTTCTTCGCCAATCTCCGGCTCTTCTTCCATCTCGTCACGATCCCGTGGATCGCCTCAATCGCCATCCGCCTCGTCGGGTCGGCGCTTGGCCTCGAGTCGGTCATCGGGGTGCTCGCCGAAAAAGCGCTCGATGTCCTGCCGATGGTGATGTTCATGGTTGCCTGGCAGCGCGTCGTGCTGCTGGGGCCAAATCGCGGCGACCGCCTGCCGGGCCTCGGCTGGTCGCCGCGCGAGACCGCCTATCTCGTCCACTTGATCAAGGTGGGTGGCATCACCTTCGTGCTGATCGCTGCCTTTGTCCTGACGATCGGCACCATGGATGCCGGAATGCTGACGCCAGGAGCACCGATCGACCCCGAGCTTGCCCGACGCCAGAGCCTGGCGGCGCCGCTGGGCGCCGGCTTCATGATTTCGGTGCTGCTGGCGTTGCGCATAAGCTACGGATTGGCCGCCACCGCTGTCGATGTCCCGTTTTCGCCACGCCTGTCGTGGACCTACGGCCGAGGCAACGGCTGGACCATCATCGGCGTATTGTTCCTGACCTTTGCCGCGAGCGCCGTCGTCACCACCATCGCGACCCTTTTCACGCTCGGCATCATGCGCGGCATGCTGGGTGCCAACGAAGCGGCCATCGTTGTCACCTGGACGGTGGCGATCCTGGTGTCGTATGCCGGCACCGCCGTCGCAGCCACGGTCCAGGCCATTATCTTCCGTAGATTGCTCGACTGGCGCGAAGGCGCGCCATTGCCGGCGGTCTCATGACCTTGCCGCGCGCACCCGGCTAGAGAAGGTCGCGCAGCAACCCGACCAGCGGCAAGTCTGCCGGCGGCATCGGGTAACGCGAGAGGTCGATCGGTGCGACCCATTTCAGGGTCTGGCCTTCGCGCGGCCGTGCCGTGCCCGCCCACTTGCGGCAGGCGAAGACCGGCATCAGCAGGTGGAACGTATCGTAGCCGTGGCTGGCGAAGGCAATCGGCGCCAGGCAGCTCGTCACGGTCTCGATCCCGAGTTCTTCGTGCAGTTCGCGCACCAGCGCCTGCTCGGGCGTCTCGCCGGCATCGACCTTGCCGCCGGGGAACTCCCACAGTCCCGCCATCGACTTGCCCGCCGGGCGTTGCGCGATCAGGACGCGGCCGTCGCGGTCGACCAGTGCGACGGCGGCAACCAGGACAAGCGGCCGGTCGCCCAGCGGCGGCGGGCCGCCGGGACAATCCTCGTCGAAGGTCTCGGCGCTCAAGCGGACCGCTCAGGAGCGGTAGCTGCCGTTGATGTCGATGTAGCCATGCGTCAGATCGCAGGTCCATACGGTGGCACGGCCGCGGCCGATGCCGAGATCGATGTCGATCACGACATCGCTTCCCTTCATGTGCCTGGTCACCGGCGCCTCGTCATAGTTCGGCACGACCTGGCCGCCATCGGTGATGCGGACACCGCCGATCGAGATCCGCAGCTTGTCGCGGTCGGCGCGCTCGCCCGACTTGCCGACCGCCATGACGATGCGGCCCCAGTTGGCGTCCTCGCCGGCGATGGCGGTCTTGACCAGCGGCGAATTGGCGACCGCGAGCCCGATCTTGCGGGCCGCGCCGTTGGACGATGCGCCGCTGACATTGATGGTCACGAACTTGGTGGCACCCTCACCGTCGCGGGCGAGGAGCTGCGCGAGTTCGATCAGCACTTCGTCCAGCGCCCGCTTGAAGTCGACCAGGACCGGATCGTCGGCCTCCTCGATCGGCGCGTGGCGGGCCGCCCCGGTGGCAACCAGCAGCAGCGTGTCGCTGGTCGAGGTGTCGCCGTCCACGGTGACGCAGTTCAGCGATTTGTCGGCGGCATCGGCCAGCAGCTTCTGCAGGACGCCGAGGGGGACCTTGGCATCGGTGAAGACGAAGCTCAGCATGGTCGCCATGTCGGGCGCGATCATGCCCGACCCCTTGAGGAAGCCGTTGATGGTAACGACCTTCTCGCCGATCTTGGCCTGCCGCGTGGCGAGCTTGGGGAAGGTATCGGTCGTCATGATGGCGGCGGCGGCGGCGGCCCAGGCATCTTCCCGCGCCGATTTGATGAGCGCCGGCACGACGGCGACGATCTTTTCCCAGTCGAGCGGCTGGCCGATCACCCCGGTCGAGGCCATGAACACCTCGTTGCGCGGGCAGCCCAGCGCCTGGGCGATGGCGCGAGTGCTCTCCTCGACCGCCTTGTCGCCGGCCTTGCCGGTGAAGGCATTGGCATTGCCGGCATTGACCACGATGGCGCGCACCTTGCCGCGGGCCAGGTTCTTGCGGCACCAGTCGACCGGCGCGGAACAGGTCTTGGACCGGGTCAGCACGCCGGCGACGGTGGCGCCGGCCGGCACGAGCGCCAGCAGGACGTCGTCGCGATCCTTGTAGCGCACACCGGACTGCGCGACCCCGAGCTTGACGCCGGCGATGCGCGGCAGCGCGGGCGTTGTCTTGGGCGCTAACGGCGACTGGGCGTGCGTGACGGCCATAGGACTCCCCTTGCGGAGGCCGGGCTCATCCCGACCCATCCGAGCCGGGGAGACTACACCAGAAACGCCTGAAAACGTGAATTCTACTTCGTGGCCGCCGGAGACTTGGCCGGCGGGCTGGCGGGGGTCGCCGGCGCGGCCGGTGCGGCGTCGGGCTTGCTGCCGTCGATGTTGAACTTCTCGATCTTGGCGCCGGCACGCAGCAGGTCGAGCTTGGCGGTCACGACTTCGCGGGCCATTTCCTCGCGAAGCTGCTCGACCAGTTCCTCGAACGCCGGCGGCGGCGCCTTGCGGCGGTCTTCGATCTTGATGACATGGTAGCCGAACTGCGTCTTGACCGGTTCATCGGTCATATCGCCCTTCTTGAGCGCAAAGGCGGCATCGGCGAATTCCTTCACCATGTCGCTCTTCTTGAACCAGCCGAGATCGCCGCCCTCCGTGCCCGAGGCCTTGTCGGTCGACTTTTCCTTGGCGAGCTTGTCGAAATCGGCTCCCTTCTTGATCTCGGCGATCAATGCCTTGGCCTCGTCCTCCGTCGCCACCAGGATATGCCGCGCGTGGACCTCTTCCTCGGCCGGCATCGACTTCAGCCGTTCCTCGTAGCGCTTCTGCAAGGCTTCGATGGTGACCTTCAGAGTGATCTCGCGCTGGATCCAGAAATCCTGGAGCACCTGCTCCTCGACGAACGCCAGGCGCTTCTTGAACGCAGGATCGTCATTGAGCTTCTTTTTCTTGCTCTCCTGGACCACGAGCTTGCTGTCGACGGTGCGATCGAGCAGCGCCGGGAAGACAGCCTGCAGCGGCATGCTGCGGTACTGCTGGGGCAGCGATTGCTGCGCAATTTCAAGCTCCGACAGCCGGACGGATTGACCGTTGACCTTGGCGACGACCGGATCCTTGAGCGGTTTGGCCGCCTCGGCCGCCGGCTTGGCGGCAGGCTTGGCGGCTGGTTTCTGGGTCGCCGTCTTGGCCGCCGGCTTCTCCTGCAGCTGCTGGGCGAGGGCGGGACCGCCGAGCGCGGCGACTGCGCAGCACAGGACGACAAGGCGCAGGGGGCGCAGGCGAAGGCTCATGGCGGACTCCGGAATTCTGTCTCAAGGTCGGAATGGCAGCGCAACCGTTTACACAGGCCCGGTCCGGCCAAGCAAGCACTGCCTCGAAATCGGCCGCGTTGATGGCGGCCAATTGCGGCACTTTTCCGTGAACACGGCGGCGGAGGCGCGGCGCGACGCTGAGGAGTAGCCGCGCCGACACGAGAGCTTGTCTCGCATCGGCCGGCACCGAAAGCGCTTGCGTTGACACTGGCGGACACGCTCTCTATCTCTGACGAGGACGGCGGGCCGCAGAGCCCGCCTAAGTCATTAGAATATCGAGGTTTTCATGTTCGGGGCGCTCGCCCGAAGCCTGTTCGGGACGGCCAACGACCGCATCGTCAAGGGCTTCGACAAGCCGGTGGCGAAGATCAACGCACTCGAACCGGAGATCGCCAAGCTCTCCGATGCCGAGCTGCGCGGCAAGACGGTCGAGTTCCGCGAACGCCTCGCCAAGGGCGCGGCGCTGGACAGTCTGCTGGTCGAAGCCTTCGCCACGGTGCGCGAAGCCGCAAAGCGTGTCCTCGGGCAGCGCCATTTCGACGTTCAGCTCAAGGGCGGCATGGTTCTGCACCAGGGCAAGATCGCCGAGATGAAGACCGGCGAAGGCAAGACGCTGGTCGCCACGCTGGCGGTCTACCTCAATGCCCTCGAGAGCAAGGGCGTCCACGTCGTGACGGTGAACGATTACCTCGCCCGCCGCGACTCGGAGTGGATGGGCCGCATCTACACCTTCCTCGGCCTTACCGTCGGCGTGATCGTGCACGACATGGACGACGAACAGCGCAAGGCCGCCTACGCCTGCGACGTCACCTACGGCACCAACAACGAAATCGGCTTCGACTACCTGCGCGACAACATGAAGTACCGCCTCGACGCGATGGCGCAGCGGCCTTTCAACTATGCCATCGTCGACGAAGTCGATTCGATCCTGATCGACGAGGCGCGCACGCCGCTGATCATCTCGGGGCCCGCCGAGGATTCCTCCGAACTCTACCGCCGCGCCGATACGGTGATCCCGCGTCTCAAGCCCGAACACTACGAGAAGGACGAGAAGAACCGCACGGTCGTGCTGACCGACGCCGGCGTCGAGGCGGTCGAGGAGATCCTGCGCGGCGACGGGCTGCTGGCCGAGGGCATCACGCTCTACGCGCCCAACATGGTCTCGGTGCTGCATCACGTGACGCAGGCGCTGCGCGCCCACAAGCTGTTCGCGCTCGACGTCGACTATATCGTCAAGGACGGCCAGGTCGTCATCATCGACGAATTCACCGGCCGCATGATGGCCGGCCGGCGCTACTCCGAGGGCCTGCACCAGGCGCTGGAGGCCAAGGAGAAGGTCGAGATCCAGCGCGAGAACCAGACCCTGGCCTCTATCACCTTCCAGAACCTCTTCCGCATGTATCCCAAGCTGTCCGGCATGACCGGTACGGCCCTGACCGAGGCGGCCGAATTCGGCGAAATCTACCGGCTCGAAGTGGTCGAGATCCCGACCAACGTGCCGGTCCTGCGCAAGGACGCCGACGACGAGATCTACCGCACGCTCGCCGACAAGACGCGGGCGATCGTCAAGCTGATCGAGGAGTGCCGCGGCCGCAACCAGCCGATGCTGGTCGGCACGGTGTCGATCGAGAAGTCCGAGTCGCTTTCAGAGGCGCTCAAGAAGGCCGGTGTCGTCCACAACGTTCTGAATGCCCGCTTCCACGACCAGGAAGCCGTGATCGTGGCCCAGGCCGGCCGGCCCGGCTCGGTCACCATCGCCACCAACATGGCCGGCCGCGGCACCGACATCCAGCTCGGTGGCAATGTCGACATGCTGCTGCAGCAGAGCGAACCGGAGATCGTCGCCAAATTCCCCGACCCGGCGGCACAAAAGGCCGAGATCGAACGCGTGGCCGCCGAGATCCGGGCCGGCGTAGAGCGCGACCGCGAGATCGTTCGCGCCGCCGGCGGCCTCTATGTCGTCGGCACCGAGCGCCACGAAAGCCGACGCATCGACAATCAGCTGCGCGGCCGCTCGGGCCGCCAGGGCGACCCCGGCGCCTCCAAGTTCTTCCTGTCGCTCGAAGACGACCTGATGCGCATCTTCGGCAACAACAAGGTTCTCGACTGGGTCCAGAAGAAGGGCATGGCCGATGACGAGGCGCTGACCCATCGCTGGCTCAACAAGGCGCTGGAAACCGCACAGGGCAAGGTCGAGGCGCGCAACTTCGAGATCCGCAAGAACCTGCTGCGTTTCGACGACGTCATGAACAGCCAGCGCAGGGAGATCTACAAGGAGCGCGTCGAGCTGATGTCGACCGAAGACGTTTCGGAGACGGTCGCCGGCATGCGCCGCGACGTCGCCGACACGCTGGTGACCCGCACCATCCCCGAGGACGTCTACGCCGAGCAATGGAAGGTCGGCGAACTCAAGGACGATGTGCAGCGCCTGTTCGGTCTCGACCTGCCGGTCGACCAGTGGGCCAAGGAAGAAGGCATCGCCGACGAGGAGATCAAGACACGGCTGAACGAGGCGGTCGAGCGTCTGTTCGCCCAGAAGGCGGCGCAATACGGGCCGGAGGTCTGGCGCCAGGTCGAGAAGAGCGTGCTGATGCAGCTGTTCGACCAGAGCTGGAAGGACCACCTGCTCCATCTCGACCATCTCCGCCAGGGCATCGGCCTCAGGGCCTACGGCCAGAAGGATCCTCTGAACGAGTACAAGCGCGAGGCTTTCAATCTCTTCAATGACCTGCTGACGAACCTGCGCGAGCAGGTGGTCACGCTGCTCGCCACCCTGCAGCTGCGTATGGACGCGCCGCAGGCGCCGGAGATGCCGCGGCAGATGCACGAGGTCCACGAGGACCCGGCGCTCGCCTCGGCGATGCGCGACGATCCCGCCTTCGACCCCGCCGACCCCGAGGGCGGCGGCGTTGCCACGCTGCACCGGCCACGCGCCGCCAAGCCCGCCCTCGATGCCAACGATCCTTCGACCTGGGGCAAGGTCGCGCGCAACGCGCCCTGCCCGTGCGGCTCAGGCAAGAAATTCAAGCACTGCCACGGCCGGGTCTAGGGCCGTCGGACCGCCGCCGGGGCCATCGGTGAAAATCGAGATCGTTCCCGCGCACAAGGCCGATCTTCCGGCGATCGAGCGCTTCCTGGTGAAGGAATGGCCCGAATACATGGCCCAGTCGCCGGACGAACCGATGCGCGAGCGCAACTGGCTGCCGGGGAATGAAAGCTTTGGCGTGCGCCTGCTGGCCGATGGCGAACTCGCGGGCTATCTGGGGGCGAGCTATTCGCTGCGTCCGGTCGAGGGCCGGCTGGAGCGCTTTTGCGCCATCGCGCCGTGGTTCGTCAAAGAGGAGCATCGCTCGCACAGCCTGAAGATGCTGTTCAAGCTGCTGGCCGACAAGGACATGACCTATGTCAACTACACGCCGTCGCGTCCGATGTTCAAGCTGTTCACCGGCCTCGGATTCGCCAAACTCGACGAAGCCAAGCTGCTGATCCTGCCGCTCCTGAACCTGCCATGGCTGCGGCCCGGGCGCGGCCGTCTGATCACCGACCCGTCGAAGGTGCGCGACGCCCTGACAGGCGACGACCTGAAGATCTTCGACGACCATGTCGGAACACGGTGCCGGCACCTCGCAATCGTCGATGGCGACCGGGTCTGCTACATCGCCGCCGGCAGGCGCATTCTTCGCAAGGCGACATTCTCCGAAATCCTCCACCTGAGCGAGCCGGCGCTGCTGGCGCCCCAGATCGAGAGAATCGTGTGGCTGCTGTGCCGCCATTTCCGCGCGGTCGGCGTCGCCGCAGACGAAAGATTGCTTGCCGGCGCCACGGTCCGCACCATCAGGTACAGGCTGAACTCCCCGCCGGTGTTCAAGTCCAAACATCTCAACCGCACCCAGATTGACAATATGTGGGGCGAACTGGCTTTCTGAACGATCTGCTTTTCAAGGAGAAGAAATGGTCGTCGCCAATCTGAGGCAGGCGGGCCGTGCCTTGGCCATCGGCGCGCTTTCGCTCAGGAAGTTGGGCGCCAAGCTCCAGCCCGGCATCCGCTTTGTCTGCTATCACGACGTCCTTCCGGGCGAGACCGCCAGCCTGGAGGCGCAGCTCCTGCTGATGCGGGAGCAGGGCGAGTTCATCGACCTCGACCGGGCGATCGGGCTGATGGAAGCCCGGTCCGTGCTCGACCGTCCGTTATTCACCGTGACCTTCGACGATGGCCTGGTGACGACCTGCGGCGAAGCCTGGCCGGTTTTCGAGCGCCTCGGGATTCCGCTCTCGATCTTCATCATCACGAGTCTGGTCGGACAGCCGGGCTACATGAGCTGGGACGACATCGCGGCGATGGCGAAATCTCCCCTGGTCACTTTCGGCTCGCACACGGTCAATCACCGCAACCTCATGAGCCTGTCGGCCGACGAGGTCCGCCTTGAGCTCACCCAGTCCAAGGCCGAGATCGAGGCGGCGCTAAACCGCCGTTGTGACCATTTCTGTTGCCCGTGGGGCCGGCCGGATCGCGATTTCCGCTCCGACCGCGACCCGCAGATTGCCATGGAGGTCGGGTACAGGAGCTTCCTGACGACCCAGCGCGGCCTGACACGCACCGGCGACAAGCTTCCGCTCGTCAAGCGCGACGTTATTCACATGCATTCGTCGCGCGCCGAACTGCGGCATTTCCTGTTCTAGCCGGGGATCAGGTCTTGTCGATCAGGCCCGCCAGCGCCGTAATGCTGGTCAATTCGCCGATGGCCTCCATGTCGAGGCTGATACCGTAGCGATCCTGAACCGCGAGGCAGATGTTGAGGTGGCCGACGGAGTCCCACTCGGGCGTCGTATCGGACGACGAGGCGGCACTCAATCTGCTCTCCGGGATTTCGAGTTCGGCAGCGATCAAGGCGATGATTTCGCGCACGGCACGCTCGCTCACGAGATGATCCTTTCATAGAGTTTCCGGCCGTCCTCTGCCTGGGAAACCAGTGAAAAACCCTGGCCTTCGTAGAAGGACGCGACAAGCCCGTTCTTGCGGGTCGGAATGAATTCACCGACCATCTTCGCGATGCCACGCTGGCGGAATAGCTCGATCGCCTTGCCGATGATGCGCTCTTCGACGCCACGACCGATGACCCGGCAACTCATCAGGAACGTGTCGATCCGGCCGGCCGGCAAATCCAGAATCGCAAGCCCGACCGCGCCCTCCGATCCGAAGCGGTCCTTGTAGTCGAGCAGGATGACCGCATGGTCCGTGCTGTCGACGAACCGCTTGAGATCGGGAACCTGGTAGCGCCGGGTCGTCAGGTTGAATTGGTTGGTCTTCTGCGTCATCTGGGCGGCACGCGTGACGAGATCGGCCGAATCGACGTGGAGCGTGCACTCGATCCCGAGCTCGGCCAGGAATGCGCCGAGGTCGAGATTGGCCGAGAGCGTGTGACGGACCTCGTTGGCCCGGTACTGGGCCGTCTTGTTGCGGTCTTCCTCGCCGATAAAGTACTTCCCGAAATAGCGCGGCACGATCTCGCGCGAAAACCACTGCGGCAGATCCTCGACCCGGCGGGGAAATTCCGGCACCGCCACTTCGGGCAGCGTCGATGCCACCAGCGCCCGCTCGACGGGGTTGTCATCTATGAAGACGAAACTGTCGAGCCCGAGATCCAGCGCGTTGGCGATGTCGACGATATTCTCGGGCTTGGGTTGCCAGTCGACGCGCAGGCTGGCGAAGTCCTCGCGGCTGAGGATCATCATCTCATTGCGGTCGAAGACCTCGTCGACGTCGGCGGCGTTGTTCTTGCTGCAGATCGCCAGCAACACGCCGGTCTTCGTCAGGGCCTTGAGCGCGCGCTGGAAGTCGCGAAAGCAGCGGCCTCCGCCCTCCTCCGACAACGCCACGTCGAGCGGACCGAGTTCGCCGACGATGCCGCCCCACAGCGTATTGTCGAGGTCCAGGACGAGAACCTTCCGGCTGCGATTGGCATAGGCCTCGAGCGCCTGTTGGATCGTCGTCGCCAGGATGCGGAACATCTGCTTGGTGTAGCGAATCCGGCCGGCATACCAGAACGTCGAAGACATCAACGCCGCTTCGCCGTGCCGGCGGACGATCGCCTCGAGATCGATCAGCAGCAGGTTTGCCGTCTCCCTGGCCAGCGCGATCAACCGTTCGTTGAGCGCGGCTTCACGGCTCCGCAGCGACTGCGGATGCGCGAGGTCGGCGAAGCTCAGCCAGCGGCTCGTGCTGGCGCAGAATGTGTGGGCAAGCACGATCTTGCCCGGATGGCGATTGCAGAACTGCCCGAGCGCCGCGATCAGGGTCTCGCACTGGTCGGGCCCTTCCTCGCCGAATGCGACGTCGCCCAACAGCGAATCGGTGTCGAACAGGCAGAAGACGCGGTCGAACTCATCCGATGCCGCGGGCGACTCCGGATCAACCAGATCCATCAGGATGCTGTTGTACGCCCCGCACACCACCTCCGCGGGCTTCAGCAGCGCCACCAGGGGCTGCATGTTGATGTTGCTCAGCAGCAGGGTCTTCATCTGACCTCACGACAAGGAAGACGAGGCGAACGGCTCATTCGCGGACCGACGACGGTCGGGTTGGCGTAGGGGCAGGGCCGGTCTTTCTCTGCAACGGAGGCGCCCGGGGATCTCTCGACGGGGCCCGATCGCCGGCCCTTTTCCCCTCGACATGAAGCACATATCCGGGAAGACCATCGCGGAGAATCTTCGTCTGGACGACGACATCGCTCGCCGGCCGACCGACGGTCTCCAGGAGTGCTTTGGCGGCCGCCTCGAACTCTTCCCCAGTGATGAGATGGATCGACCAGGCCAGGATCGGACATCCGTTTCCATCGAGGCGCCATTCCAGATATTCCCTCATGTTGTCGGGAATTTTGTGTCCGAGGATGTCCTCCTTGAAGACGACCTGCGGAAAGGCAAAGTTGTCGAGATAGGTTGCGTAGAAGTCGGCGTAGAGGATTTCCGAGTAGCCGGGTTTGAACCAGGTACGCGGCTGGGCATTGATGACCGGGATCGGCCGACCCTCGCATTCCGGGAACGTCTTGATCCAGTCGGCTGTTTCCCGGAACGGCTCGTTCCATTGCCTGGCCCGTCCGGCCGTCATGGTGACACCCATCCAGAGGACGATCACTGAGAGCGCCAGGTTGGCCGCGATCCGAACCGGCCGGCGCGCGTAGGGCACCCCGGACTCGTACAGTTTGGTGGAGAACGCCCAGAGAAACGGAGAACAGATGAGCAGATTCCGGTCCGTGAAGTTGGGAGCGATGAGAAGCGAGCTGGAAATACCGCCCGCCAGGATGATCAGCGGAACGCCGACGAACAGCGCGGTCTGCACATCCAGGGGAAACCGGCCGACGACAAGCACGCCAGCGAACGGCGCCGGCCGTACCGTCGATCCCGGCTTGCGCGCGGGCCGCCCCGGCCAGCTCTCACCCAGAATGGCGAACCGTTGCAGCGCAATGACGCCTGCGCACACCGCAAGGCCAAGCAATGCCTTCTTCGTGAACGAAAAGTTCAAGGCGGTATGCAGTTGCCCGATATACCAGAGAGGATCGCCATTGATCCAGTTGGTGGTCGTCGAATACTGCGAGAACACCTCGATGACGAGCTTCACGTAAAGGCCAGTGGCAACCAGCAGCCCACCGGCAAGCACCACAAGAAGTATGCGTTGCCGTGGACAGAAGAAGGCCAGAACGATCAGGACGGCCAGACATTCGTACATGAGATAGAAGTGAACGAACGAGCCCAACACCATCAACGCAGCCAGGCCGGCCAGGGCCCCGCCCGTCCGGGCGCCCGGCTGCTTGCGTTTGGCCAGTATCGAAAGGCTGATGACGAGAATGCCCGCGCCAATGAGAAACGACAGTGAATAGCCGCGGGCATTCTGGGCGTGGTAAAACCAAAAGAACGAGCCTGTTGCCATCGCCCCGCCGAACAGCCGGCCCGCCAGGCTGAAGTAGGGCTTCGTCGCAACGACGAAGAGCAGGACGGCGGCAACGCCGCATGCCGCGCTGAAACTGCGCAAGCCTATTTCATCGTCGCCGAAGACGAACGAATGCAGAAAGGCCAGAACGTAATACACCGGCGGGTGAACGTCGGTTACGAAGCGGGCAACGAACTCGTCGAACGTTATGCTGTGTTCGACAATCCAGGCCGTGAAGAGTTCGTCCAGCCAGAAGCTGCTGTGTCGAAGACCGACAAACGCGCCGACCAGCCCGATGGCGCAGGCAACGCCGAAGCTGCCAATGGCGATCAGCTTGTCGAAATTGGCCTGCTCTCCACTTTTTTCTGTCAATTCGTCACTTATTCCCATTCGGGATTTCCATACCACACCCACCAAGGTGTGCCATTCGCCGAGGTGAGACGACCGAGAGAAGCCACCGGTACTGCGTCAATCGCCCAGCCGGAAGCGAATGCGCACCGTGCGTGTCGTCTCGAGTCCGGGGGCCGGCAATTTCGCCCCCTGCAGCAAGCGCAAGGCGGCGCCATCGAGCGTCGCGGATCCGCTGCCTTTCATCACCGACACGACCAGAACCCGCCCGTCGTCCGCGACAGTGAAGCGAACGGTAACGTCGCCTTCCTCGCCATGCCGGCGCGCCTCGTCAGGATAGCGGCGATTGGCAGCGAGCCAGGCTGCAAGCAGTGCGTTCCATCCCGGCGCGATGCTCGCGGCAGGTCCGGGCACCGCAGCCGTTGCCGCGGGTGGCGACGGCCCCACAGAGGCTTGGCCGCTCTGGCCGCTCAGTGCAGGCGCAGGTGATGCGACGGCCGGTGCCGGTCGTTTCGGCGCCGGCCTGGGTGAGGCGGGCCGGGACGGCGCAGGCTTCGGCTCCGGCGGTGGGGCCGCGGAGAAATCCGGCGGCGCCAGCGGTTCGGGCGGCGGTGGTGCAAAGTCGGGCAACGCCGGCTCCGGCGGAGGTTCGGTGGCCGCTGTTGCTTCGGCCTCGACTGCTGGCGCGACAGCTGGCTGGGAGGTGGCCCCGACATAGACCGTAATGGCAGCTGCGAGGGCGGCTGCATCGTCGAGAGCGACCCGCTGCGGTCCCATTGCGGCCAGCACAGCCGCGGCGGCGAGCATGTGCAAGCCGAACGAGCCCGCGATCGCCGCACCGCGACTCCCGCCGGAGGCACCTGCGACCGGGAAGGGCCGATCGCGTTGACTATAGATAATGTTATTATATAACATAGAACGATATAACGATACAAATCTAGACCACCTGCGACAAGGAGAGAGTACGATGGGACGGCGGATCGGTAGATTGGGTCTGATTCTTGGAGCAGCCGTTGCAGCGGCAGGACCGGCGGCAGCTCAGAGCACACCCGACGAGGCCACGATCGACCTCGACGTCGTCGCCAAGCGGCTCGACCGCGAGCGCAGCTCCATCCTGCCCAGCCTCGGCGCCACCCGATACGACTTCAGCAAGACCGCCATCCAGAACACCCCCCAGGGCGAAAACGCCCCGCTCAACCAGGTCCTGCTGCGCGCCCCCGGGGTGGTGCAGGACGGCTTCGGCCAGATCCACGTCCGCGGCGACCATGGCAGTCTGCAATACAGGCTCGATGGCGTGCAGCTCCCGGAAGGACTCTCGCTTTTCAGCCAGATCCTGTCGCCGCGCTTCGCCAACGAGATCTCGCTGATCACCGGCGCGCTGCCCCGCCCAGTACGGTCTGCGCACCGCAGGCGTGGTCGACATCGGCGTGAAGTCGGGTACCACCAATCCAGGTGGCGAGGCCTCGGTCATGGGTGGCTCCTACAATTGGATCCAGCCCTCCCTGGCCTATGGCGGCCGTTCCGGGGCGATCGACTATTTCGCGGTTGGCCAGTATGTGAGCAACGGCATCGGTGTCGAAAATCCGACACCCTCCTACACCCCGATCCACGACGACACCGCGCAATGGTACGGGCTGGCAAAGGTCACCGGGATCGTCGACGAGAACACGCGCCTAAGCTTCATCGCCGGCGGTGCAAGTGCGCGCTATCAGATCCCCAACGTGCCCGGCCAGACGCCGGCCTTCACCGTGAACAACATATCCGACTGGAACAGCCCGATCCTCGACCAGCGGCAGTGGGAAGACACCTACTTCGGCATCGCCTCGCTGCAGAAGAGCACCCAGAACTTCAACATGCAGCTGTCGGGGTTCACCCGTTACTCCAACCTCTCCTACCAGCCCGATGTGATCGGCGACCTGCTCTACAACGGCATCCAGCCTTACGCCAACCGGAAGAGCCTCGCTGCCGGCGTGCAGGGCGATGCAAGTCTCAAGGTCGCGAGCGCCCATACGCTGCGCGGCGGCTTCCTGGTCCAGCGCGAACGCGTCACTAGCCTGACCCACGCCAATGCGGTCACGCTGGTCGCCGACCCGGACGATCCGGATGGCGATCCCGTCCCATCCGGCCAGACCGCAGGCTTCACCCAGGGTTCCGACCTCGTCGGCTGGACCTACAGCGTCTATCTGCAGGACGAATGGAAGGTTGTCCCGACGGTGACGGTGAATTTCGGCGCCCGCTTCGACGCCATCTCCGGGGTCACGTCGGAGAACCAGCTCAGCCCCCGCGTCAACGTCGTCTGGGAGCCCGACCCGAAAATCACGCTGCGGGCCGGCTATGCGCGGTATTTCGTGCCGGCACCGCTCAACCAGGTGAATTCCAACTCGATCGCCGTGCTCTCGGGAACGGTGGCGGCGCCGGAAGTGGCGCTGAACGATCCCGTGTTGGCGGAACGGTCGGACAATTTCGACGTCGGCCTGACGTTGAAGCCCGTCGATGGGCTGACACTGGGCTTCGCCGGCTTCTACAAGTTCGCCCAGAACTACCTGGACAAGGGTCAGTTCGGCGCACCGATCACCCAGGCCTCCTTCAACTACGCCAATGCCCAGGTGGCTGGCCTTGAATTCTTCACCAGTTACGACAGAGGGCCGTGGTCGCTTTACGCCAATCTGGCCTGGACCCGCACCTCGGCGATCAACATCAACTCCGCACAATTCAACTTCGAACAGG
Source organism: uncultured Reyranella sp. (assembly GCA_937915145.1). Classification (GTDB taxonomy): domain Bacteria; phylum Pseudomonadota; class Alphaproteobacteria; order Reyranellales; family Reyranellaceae; genus Reyranella. The sequence continues at coordinate 7,940 of CALDNT010000106.1, read as the reverse complement.
CCGAACTCGACTATATCGCCAACAACTGGATCTTCGCCGACCACGACCAGTCATGGACCGGCTCGGCCGGCGCCGCCTACGTCTTCAATCAGGGCAGCGACTGGGCCACGCGTGTCTCGGCCGACATGCTGTTCGGCCGTGGCCTGCGCACCAGCATCGTCACGCCTAACGACACCTCGCTACCGGCCTATGCCACCCTCAACTTCTCGCTCACCCAGAAGCTGCCGGTCAGCATCAGCAAGGGCACCCAGGTGCGCCTGGACGCCATCAACGTGACCGACGGCATCTACCCCAGATACGCGATGGCCAGGGCGTCGGCGTCGGCGCGCCGCAGTACGGAATGCGCCGCGCCTTCTTTGTAACCCTGTCGCAAAAATTCTGACCCCGATCCGACGTGATTTGGGAGCATGGGACGTGATAAAGGCTCGGGCATGCCTACCTCCACGCCTCCACATGTCGTGCCGCTCCAGGGCGGCTCCAACTTCCGCGACCTCGGCGGTTATCGCACCGGCGATGGCCGCGTCGTGCGGCGCGGCGCGGTTTTCCGCTCCGCCCATCTCGGCAATCTGACCAACGACGACCGGGCAGCGCTTGGCCGGCTCGGCGTGCGCACCGTCGTCGACCTGCGCGGGGTCAGCGAAGCGGCCGAGACGCCGCACCTCATCGAGGGACTCGCCTGCCGCGTCGTCGGCGCCCATATCGAACCGGGAGTCGGCGAGAAGATCAGGGGCGCCGTCGCCGACGGCAGTGCCACGCCTTTTGTCATGATGGGTTTCCTGACCGACCACTATCGCGACTATCCGCGGCGCTGTGCGCCGGGATTCCGGACCCTTTTCGCAACCCTCAGCGACAGCACGCACCGGCCGCTGGTGTTCCACTGCACCGCCGGCAAGGACCGCACCGGGTTCGCTTCGGCACTGCTGCTCACTCTCTTGGGCGTGCCGTGGGATGCCGTGATGGAGGACTACCTCCGGACCAACGAACTGTGGACCGGACATATCGGCCGCTACCCCGAACTCGACATCGACACCCGCGCCGCCATCGTCGAAGCGCGCACGGCCTATCTTGAAGCAGCCTTCGAAGTGGTGCGCGCCGATTTCGGCGGGCCGGAAGAATTCGCCGAACGGGCACTCGGCCTCGACTCGCCGGCGCGCGAGCGCATCCGCGCGGATTTGCTGGAAGGGTGACTTCCGCGCTAGGCCTTCGGACATGGCCGAACCGCGTTACGACACTCCCGAGCCCTTCAAGGTCGACATTCCCGAACGGGCGCTGATCGATCTCGACGAGCGCCTGCGCCGCTGGCGGCCGGGACCCGCCATCGTCGACGATGGCAGCTGGGCCTCCGGCACCGATCCGGATTTCCTGGCCGAGCTGGTCGAATACTGGCGCCACGGCTACGACTGGCAGCGCTGCCAGGAAGCGATCAACCGCTGGCCCAACTATCTGGTCGACATCGACTCGCAGCGAATCCATTTCATCCGTGAGCCCGGCACCGAGGTCGAGGGCGCGCCGCGACCGACACCGCTGGTGCTCACCCACGGCTGGCCGGGATCGATCGTGGAATTTCTGCACATTGTCGATGTGCTGGCCCATCCCGAGAACCACGGCGGCGATTCCCTCGATGCCTTCGACGTCATCGTGCCATCGCTGCCCGGCTACGGATTCTCTGGCCCGCCGGTCCGCGCCGACGGCACCACGGGGCCGATCGGCCCGCGCGCCATCGCCGATCTCTGGCACCGGCTTATCCATGAGAAGCTCAACTACCACCGGCCTTTCGGCGCGCAGGGCGGCGACTGGGGCGCGGTCGTCTCGTCGTGGCTGGCGTTCGATCACCCTCTGAAGGAAGACAAGGACGGCGTGCGCTCAGGCGCGCTTGGCCTGCATCTCAACATGATCGGGCTGCGGCCCGGCATCGATCTCAAGGCGACCCAATTCAGTGCGGCCGAAACGGCGTGGCTCGCCCGGGTCCAGGCCGAGCGCGACGACAGGACCGCCTACCAGCGCATCCAGGCGACGCGACCGCAGACCCTGGGCGTGGCGCTGACGGACTCGCCCGTCGGGCTTGCCGCGTGGATCGTGGAAAAATTCCAGGCGTGGAGCGACTGCGGCGGCGATCCGCTCAAGCGTTTTTCGATGGATCTGCTGCTCGACAACATCATGGTCTACTGGCTGACCGGCACGGCCGGCACCGCGACCTGGCTCTATCGCGGCGTCACCGAACAGAAACCGCGCGCGCTGCCCGACGGAACGCGCGTCGAGACGCCGACCGGTTTCGCCGCCTTCCCCGCCGACCTCGCGCCGCCACCCCCCGGGGAGTGGATCGAGCGCGCCTACAATCTCCGCCGCCACACCCTGATGCCAAGCGGCGGCCATTTCGCGGCGCTCGAGGAGCCGGAAGTCCTCGTCGAGGATATCCGCGCCTTCTTCCGTCCGCTGCGCTTCGGGGCGGCGAACGACTAGGGTCAAAACCCAATAAACGAACGTCCTTTCCCGGACGCCGCGCACCCGCAGTCGGTGCCATCGGTAGAGTAGCTACCGGCACGCTTGCCAGACCATTGAATATTTTCAATTTGGCCCTGCGTTCGATCCATGTTTGTCTGACAGGTAGAGGCTGACCGATCCCGGCGCTCGGGCTCTGGCTGCGGTCATCCTCTTGCGGTGTCTTCGTCTGACGCCTCCAACATCACGGGAGACCGCCATGAGCATTTCTGAAGTCGAACGCTTTGCCGCCGACCTAAAGTCCAACGACGCCTTGCGTGCCGAGGCCGAGAAGCACGCCGCCGAGAAGCAGCACGAGACACCGCTTGCCAGTGCGGTCGCCTTCGCCGGGAGCAAGGGCTACGCCTTCACCTCCGACCATGCCAAGGCGCATATCAAGGCGAAAGCCAAGGCCGCTGGCAAGGAACTCACCGATGCCGAACTCGACGGTGTCGCGGGGGGGTCCAGCTTTTCCCACAGGTGGGGGCCTGGCTTCGGGGGATTTGTCAATATGCTGAATGGGGGGGGAGGGAATATGGGTTTATAAATCCTCGGGTGCCGAACTCAACGAAGTTGCTGGGGCTGCCGCTTTGGCCCCGGGTCGCCGGCCTGACATGCAAAACGGAAGGTATCCCGATGTCCCAGACAGACCAGGACAAGGCGACGGCGGCGAGGGCCAAGGTCATCGCCAGGGCGTGGCGTGATCCGGCGTTCAAGGCGAAGCTGATCGCTGATCCGCACGCGACACTGAAGGAAGCCGGCGTTGCCGTGCCGGAAGGCGTGACGGTCAAGGTGGTGGAGAACACCGACACTCATCACCACCTGGTGCTGCCGCCCAAGCCCAGCGGCGAACTCTCCGATGCAGAACTCGATAAAGTGGCGGGAGGGAATTTATGGCATACTGTTTTCGGAGGGACGCCGCATATCGGCGAAGGTGGCTCTTTTCCCAAGCCCAATATCTAGCCGACCACTTCTAGCTGACCGACCGCCTTTTGATCTCTCGGGTTGGCGGTCAATCACTTGTCGTGCCGTTGCCCAGCCTACGAGGCATCGGTGACCCATGAGCAGTAGCAGCGGTCGAACGCTTCACGCGCCTCCGTCGAGCAGCATCGGTTAAATACATTGAAGCCATACCCGGTCGGTGATTCTCCGCTTCCAAGCAGCAGAGAACATGCGACGCAACCTGTTTTGGTTGGATGATCATCAATGGCCGAGGATCGCCCCTCTTTTGCCAACCGATGTGCGTGGCAAGGAACGTGTCGATGACCGACGCGTCATCAGCGGCATCCTGCACTTCCCTAAAAGCGGCTGCCGAAGGTGCGATTGCCCGCCGGAGTACGGGCCACCGACGACGATCTACAATCGCTTCGTGCGCTGGGCGCGGCGCGGCGTGTGGGAGCGGCTGTTTCGCGAGCTTGCCGCACGCGGGCGCTCGACCGGGATGCAGATGATCGATGCCACCCACATCGAGGCGCACCGCCCGGCCTCGGGTGGAAAAGGGGGAGCAGACCCGGGTGATTGGACGCTCACGCGGCGGGCGCAATAGCAAGGTCCACGCCGTCGCCGATGCCGGGGGCCGTCTTCTTGCCATCCTGCTGAGCGGCGGCGAGGTACACGATTGTCCAACCGCAAGCAGCCCTTCAGCTTCGACAGGAATGCCTACAAGCAGCGACACCGCATCGAAAACCCCTTCTGCCGTCTCAAGGACTTCCGCCGCATCGCCATCCGCGACGACTGGCTGGCGCGAAACTTCCTTGCCGCCATCTGCCTCGTCACCGCTATCGTCTGGTGGATTTTGTGAGTCTGGACCCTAGGAGAGCGTCGCCGTCGCCTGCACGGCCACCGTGCCCTTGGGCGTCACCGCCCACAGCTCGGCACCCTTGCCGTCCGGGGTCGGTCGGCCGATCACGTCGAACGGCTGGGTGTCGAACAGCGGCGCGCGGGCGCGCACGGCGAAGGTCGCGATCTTCCGCCCCGGCAGCGAATCGCGCAGCAGGTCGAACAGGCACTGCTGCGAGAACGGCCCATGCACCACCAGCCCGGGATAACCCTCGGTTTCGATGCAGTAGGTGCGGTCGTAGTGGATGCGGTGCGGATTGAAGGTGAGCGCGGAATAGCGGAACAGCATCACCGGATCGGGCTTGATGGTCCGCCGCCACGGCATGTCGGCAGGGGCGGCTTCGCGTACGGGAACACCGCTTTGCGCTCCAGCCTTCACCTCTTCGCGGAACACGGTGTTGGCGGCCTCGGTCACGGCGAGACCGCGCGGCGTAAAAATGCGGCGGGTCTGGGTCGTCACGATCAACGTGCCGGTGCCGCCGCCGCGGAGCTGCACGTCGCTGAACTCGGTCTCGCGGCGCAGCCTGTCGCCCACCCGGATGTCACCGGCGAAGGTGAAAGTGGAGCCGGCATACATGCGGCGCGGCAGCGGCATCGGCGGCAGCACGCCGCCTTCGACCGGCAGGCCATCTTCGCCCAGCACGGCACGACGGGCATAGGAATGGAGAAAGCAGAGATGCCACCCCGGCGCGATCGGCTGGCCGGGTTCCGGCGCTTTCTCGTCGCGGTCGAAGGTCGCGATCATGCCCTTGAGCGGCGCCTGGGTGACGGTGTCCTCGTCCTCGATCTTGCGGCCGAGTTCCTTCTTCAGCGGTTCGATGTCGATGGTCATGGCTCTTCCTCCAGGCTTCCCGGCAGCGTAACCAATCGGCCACCATGATTCGCCGCCCTCACCTTCACGAAATCAAGCTACTGCCGCAGATCGAAAACGAAGCCGACCTCCGTTACGGACATGTCGGACTGCGCCGGGTGATCGACATGCCGCCCGCCACGATCGTGTCGCTGGCGCAAGGTCTGCGCGACAACAGGCTGTGGGTGGCCGCCTCGCCGCTCAACCGGCCGGTGGGATTTGCCCTCATGAAGCTGCACGACGGCACCGCCTGGCTCGACCAGCTGTCGGTACTCGACCGCTGGCAGGGTCGCGGCCTGGGCGTTGCGCTGATCGATCGAACGGCGGCAGCCGCCAGGATCCTGGGACACGATACGCTCTATCTTTCGACCTATCGCGACGTACCGTGGAACGCGCCATTCTACGTCAAGCGCGGCTTCGAAGAGGTGCCCCGAGGGATCTGGCCGCGCGCGTTCCGTGTTCAATTCATGGCCGAAAACAGCCACGGCCATCCGCCGTGGCGACGAACGATCATGCGTCGATCACTCGGCCGCGACGGATAGCCCCATCTGCTCGCAGGTCGGCGCGACGTCCGACACGGTGGCCCGACGCATGTCGCGGGCGTAGCGCTGGTCGTCGAAATCCATGCCGCGATGCATGGTGCATCGGTCGTCCCAGATCACCAGGTCATTCACCCGCCAGCGATGGCCGTAGACGAACTGACGCTGCGTGGCATGCGCGGTCAGTTCCTCGACAAGCTGCCGGGCTTCCGCGTCGGCCATACCCCGGATCGCGCCGATGTGGCTGGCGATATAGAGACTCATGCGGCCCGAATCGAGTAACCGTCGCACCAGCACCTGCGGCACCGGCTTGAAGGCTTCGCGCTCGCTCTCGTCGAAGTCGGTGAATCCGAGCTTGGCACGCGAATGCATGATCGAATGCTCGGCCACCAGGCCTGCGACACGCCGTTGGGTCGCCTCGGGCAGGGCATCGTAGGCCGCACGCATGTCGGCGAACTCGGTCTGGCCGCCGATCGGCGGGATCGACCGCGCATGCAGCATCGAGCAGTAGGCCGGCAGGCGCTTAAACGAGGAATCGGTGTGCCAGATCCGGTTGCCGAGATTGTACAGACGCTGGCGGTCGTTGGCGGCGCGAATCCGGTTCTCGGCGTCTAGATTGCCGACATCGGCCAAGTTCTCGTGCAGGCGCAGCTTGTGGTCCTTGCGCACCTTGGACACCGTGACCTCCAGCGGCCCGAAATTTCGCGCAAAGTCGAGCTGGCTGTCGTCGTCGAAATGCTGATCGGGGAAGACCAGCACGGCGTACTTGGTGAAGGCCGCCCGGATCGCCGCAAGATTGTCTGCGGCAAGGGGCCGCGACAGATCGACATCGGCCACTTCAGCGGCGAAACTTGGCGTGATCGACTGGACGGTGATGGCCATGAGTTCCTCCCGGCCGTTGCTTTCGGTCGATTGGAGCACCTAAAGGACTTTCCGGCAATCGCCGGATATGATGGCAGCCATGATCGAGAAGCAGGAAGTTCAAGAAATCTTCCCGACGCCGTTGTGGATCGTCGACCTGAAGCCGGCCGCGGCGGCAGCGCTGAACGCATCGCTCAAGGCCGAGATCGAGCGCCTGATCTCTCCGCGCACGGTTATTCCTGCCGGTAGCAACTGGCAGACGCCGCAGAATCTGCATACCAGACCGGCCTTCGCGGAGTTCGTGAAGCTGGTCGAGACGGCGGCGCGTGGCGTCACGCGTTTCCTGCAGGTCGACCAATATCCGATGGGGATCACCGGCTGCTGGGCGAACGTCAATCCGCCGGGCGCCTATCACCCCATGCACCATCATCCGAACAACTACCTGAGCGGCGTCTACTACGTGGCGATCCCCTCGCCTGGCTCGAAGATCCTGTTCCAGGACCCGCGCGGCCAGGCTTCGATGATCATGCCCAAGCCGCGGCAGTACACGCGACTCACCGCCAACGGCGCCAATGCCCAGAGCGTGGAGGGCCGCCTGGTGATTTTCCCGTCGTGGCTGAAACACACCGTGCCGGCCAACGACGGCCAGAGCGAGCGCATCAGCATCTCCTTCAATCTCATGTTCAAGAATTTCAGCGAGGCCATGGCCGCGCCGCTGTGGGACGCCACGGCGGGCAAAGGGAAGGGTTGAGGCATGTTTCAGGACCGGTATGGCAATGAGCTGAGCACGCGTTCGGCCGCCGCGCGGGACGCCTATTCGGCGGGCGTCGACAGCCTGATGGCGGCGACGCCGGGCATGGACGCGCATTTCCAGGCCGCGGTGACGGCCGACGAGGGCTTCGCGCTCGGCCACATCGCGCTTGCCCGCGCCAAGCAGCTCCTGGGACGCGGCCACGAAGCCAAGGCGCCGCTCGCACGGGCACGCGAGCTGGCAGCGGGCACGACGCCGCGCGAGCAAAGCCAGATCGCCATCTTTGAGGGGATCCTGACCGGCCAGGGTGCGGCCGCGCTCGAAGCGATCCGCGACCACCTCAAGAGCTGGCCGCGCGACGCCATGGCGCTTGCGCCGGCGACCAGCGTGTTCGGACTGATCGGTTTCTCGGGCGTGGCCGGACGCGAAGTCGATCAGCTTGCGCTGCTCGCGCCGCTGGAAGCCCAATACGGCGACGACTGGTGGTATCGCACCCAACTCGCCTTTGCGCAGATCGAACTGCAGATGTTCGACGAGGGATCGCGCAACATCGAGGCTGCTCTCGCAGCCTACCCGCGCAGCGCCCATTCCGCGCATATCCGCGGCCACCTGTTCTACGAGT